>JBGSRO010000059.1:0-61738 GCA_041737535.1 Pirellulales bacterium
TTGCAAAAACGACCGGTCACTAGCGGCGAGCTCAGGAAGGAATGCAAAATAAGTAGACAGTTGTCGCATACTAGGTCGCTTCGGTAACTGCTGTCAATATTTTGGAATCTGAAAATTACCGCCCGCGGCGCATATCCAGCGTCATCGGGAACGCCGGGTTGATCTCCACCGGCGGCACGCGCATCGGGCCGGCCGTGTGGCCCATCGCCAGGAACCTTGCGCCGCGACGGCTTTCGGCTTCGGCGGCGTTGACGGGGAAGGTCGTCGGGTTGTAACCGCCGGGGTGGCTCACGCAATATGTCCCCGCGCCAATCGAGCGGCCCATCCAGGTGTCGAGCAGGTCGAACACGAGCGGGCTATCGACGCCAATCGTGGGGTGCAAACAGCTCGGCGGTTGCCACGCGCGGTAACGCACGCCGGCGACGTATTCGCCTTCGGTGCCGGTCGGATGCAATGGCACTCGGCGACCGTTGCAGGTGACGATGTGCCGCGTGTCGGTCATGCCCCGCACGAGCACCTGACAGCGTTCAACCGACGAGTCGACATAGCGTGCGGTTGCGCCGCCGGCCGGTTCTTCGCCCAGCACATACCAAGGCTCAATTGCTTTGCGAATCTCGACGTTGACGTTCGCTTGAGAAAACTGCCCGAGCAGTGGGAAGCGGAACTCGAAATGAGGATTGAACCAAGCGTTTTCGAGCGCGTAGCCAGCCTCGCGGGTTTCTTCGACCACATCGGCAAAGTCGCGACGCACAAACTCGGGAAGCATGAACCGGTCGTGGAGTGATGTGTCCCAGTCGACGAGTTTGGTTTCGTAGGGCCGCTCCCAGAAACGAGCGATCAAGCAACGCAAGAGCAGTTGCTGGGCGAGGCTCATCTCCGAATGGGGTGGCATTTCGAACGCGCGAAACTCGACGAGGCCCAACCGGCCGGTCGCCGTTTCGGGGGCGTAGAGTTTGTCGATGCAGAACTCGGCCCGGTGGGTGTTGCCGGTTAGGTCGATTAGCAAGTGGCGGAACAACCGGTCGACCATCCACGGGGGGCAAGCGCCCGAGTCGGGAATTTGTTCGTAAGCGATTTGCAACTCATAAGCCGAGTCGCGGCGACCTTCGTCGACGCGCGGGGCCTGGCTGGTGGGGCCGATAAATTGGCCCGAGAACAAATAACTGAGCGAGGGGTGGTTGTGCCAATAAGCTGTGAGGCTCTTGAGCAAATCGGGGCGTCGCAGAAAGGGACTGTCGGCCGGCGTCGCCCCGCCGAGCACAACGTGGTTGCCGCCACCAGTGCCGGTGTGGGTGCCGTCGAGGTCGAACTTCTCGGTCGCGAGCCGCGACTGCCGCGCGTCGTGATAGACTCCCTGCGTGATGTCAACGCACTCATCCCAACTCTCGGCCGGGTGAACATTGACTTCGATGACACCCGGGTCGGGAGTGACCTTGATGTGTTGCAGACGGGGATCGTGCGGGGGCGTGTAACCCTCGATGACCACAGGCGTTTGCCGGTCGGCGGCCGTCGCTTCGATTGCCGCGACGAGCTCCAAATAATCCTCGGCCCGATCGAGCGGTGGCATGAACAGGTGGAGCACACCGTTGCGAGGTTCGATGCAGAGCGCCGTACGCACGACCCCTTCGCGCTCGCGCTGGTTGTCGCGATTGGTGTCATTCGGACGTAACGGTGAGGCCTGTCGCGTGGCGTAGCTGCTGGGGCTGCCGAGTGCTACTTGGGGCCAACCGGTCGCGCCGAGCGGTGCGGGCTGCATTTGCCGCATGGCGAGGTGCTGGCGAGGCGCGCTGGTGGCGCGCAACTGCTCGTAAGCCGGCAATGCGGGGGCATAGCTCAGCGCATAAGGATCGGCCGCGTAGCTTTGCATCTGTCGCTCGGCATCGGGCGAGTAAAGCAGCGACTGCAAAGGCAACCGAAAACCCATTGCCGAGTCGCCCGGGAGCAAGAACATTTCATCGCTGCGGACGACCCATTCGCCACTCTCCCAGAAGGGCAGGTCGGCCCACCAGATGCGACGAATGGGCAACACACAGCCGACCGGCGTGGTGAGCCCGCGCTCGATGAGCCGAGCCATGCGGGTGCGTTCTTCTTCGTTTTCGAGCTTCGAGTCGCGAAGATCGACGTTGGCTGGTAGCCGCCGTTCGCGCCAGGTGTAGTAGAGCGCGTCTTCGTAACCGTCAATCACGTGGTCGGGGTTCGCACCCAAACGATCGGCAAGTGCTCGGCCAAACCGCTTGGCGTCGTCGGGCGTTTGGTTACCGGCCTGCGTCGGATCGGCAAACAGCGACTCATCGTTCCACATCGCCTCACGATCTTTACGCCAATAACAGGCGAGTGCCCAGCGCGGCAACGGTTCGCCCGGATACCATTTCCCTTGACCGATGTGCAACAGCCCGCCCGGCGCGAAGCGATGCTTGAGCCGCATGAGCATGTCGCCCGCGAGTCGCCGCTTGTGGGGGCCGACGGCAGCGATCTTCCATTCGTCGCCTTCCATATCGTCGATCGATACAAAAGTTGGCTCACCACCCATCGTGAGCCGCACGTCGTTGCGGGCGAGGTGCTCGTCGATTTCGTGGCCGAGCGATTCGATGGCGGTCCACTGCGCGGGGGTGTAGGGTTTGGTGACACGCGGCGTCTCGAATATCCGCGTCACACTCATTTCAAAACCAAACTCACAGTTGGCTTTGGTCGCGGTGCCGGTGATCGCGGCGGCACTCGTTGGCTCGGGAGTGCAGGCTAGTGGAATGTGTCCCTCGCCCGCCATCAGTCCACTCGTCGGGTCGAGCCCCACCCAACCGGCACCCGGCAGAAAGACTTCGGTCCAAGCGTGCAAGTCGGTGAAGTCGGCCTCGGGACCGCTGGGCCCGTCGAGCGACTTTTGATCGGCCGTGAGCTGAATCAGATAGCCCGACACAAACCTCGCGGCAAGGCCCATGTGCCGCAGCAAGTTGACGAGCAACCAACCCGAATCGCGGCACGAACCACTACCGAGCGCGAGCGTCTCTTCGGGCGACTGGACGCCCGGTTCCATGCGCACCAAATACTTGATGTCGCGTTGCAGCTTTTGGTTGACGGCCACCAAAAAGTCATTGGTCCGCCGCCGGGTCTTATCGATGCCGCGCAGGTAGTCGGCGAACTGCGACCCCTCGACGAGCGGCCACACTCGCAGGTAGGGGGCGAGGTCTTGCAGCAGCGTCGGGCTGTAATTGAACGGAAACTCTTCGGCTGAGTCGTCGAGAAAAAAGTCGAACGGATTGATGACCGTCATCTCAGCGACGAGATCGACGTCGAACACTAACGTGTCGGAGTGCTTCGGGAAAACAAGCCGGGCTTGGTAGTTGCCGTAGGCGTCTTGTTGCCAGTTAAGGTATTTCTCCTCGGGCCCTTCGCATTGGAACGAATAAGCACGAATCGGCGTGCGGCAATGGGGTGCTGGGCGCAGCCGGGCGACGTGGGGACCGAACGAGACAGGGCGGTCGTAGGTGTAGCTCGTGCGATGATGGAGCGCGACGCGGATACTCATGTTGGCTGTGGTATTCTGAAAACAGAGGGGCGCAAAGGAACATCGGCGACTAGCACCCTCCTTGCAACCAGCCACGCATTACATCGGTCTGCCACTTCGCTCCACCTGCGAAAATGGTCGACCTTAACGATTACGACGTTTGAGTATAGTCGGTGGGGAGCGGCCCTGCGCAAAGGGGGGTAGCGGAATTATCGCGAGAACGTGGCCGGGTTAAACCGCCAGCCGCAAATCGGGTTTCCGCTATCACCGCCATCGGTTCCGGCGCGATGGTTGGCGAGAGGATGAACGACAGCGGCTTTTGGCTCTTCGGCCGACCGAGTGGAATAACAAGCGCCAAAGGTCTGTCGAAGCAGACGCCACGGCTCGCGCTGATGGGATGCGTCGAACAGACGCTGGCGCTCATGCCAGTGATTTCGGACGTCTGGCGCGAAGCGCAAGCGGGGATGTGTGCGGCCCTACCCGATTACGCGAACACTCCCGTCGTCCAAATTCGCAGTCAAAATCTCGACCCCACCCGCGTGCTTGGTGGGGACGACCAGCAGCGATTTGATATCGGGGTGGGCGTCGCAGTAGTCGAGTGCCGCGTCGCGGCCCATGACGTAGAACGCCGTCGACAGCGCGTCGGCCAAGGTGGCCGTCGGGGCGACGACGGTGGCCGAATACATGCCCTCGGCGGGCCAACCAGTGCGGGGATCGATGAGGTGACCGTAGCGTTTGCCGCGATGACGGAAGAACTGGGTGCCCGAACCTGAGGTCGACAGGGCTTCGTCGCGGAGCGTGAACTCGACCATCCGTTCATTCGGCCGAAGTGGATGCCGCAGTCCGACCAGCCAGCCGCCGTCTTGGGGAGTCGCCGCACCCCGGGCGATGAGCGTACTGCGACCCCCGTGCAACAGGTAGTGGGGCGAGTGTTCGTCGCCAAATGTCTGTTCGCGGATCGTTGCGACCGCGCGATCGAGCGCGTAACCCTTGCCGATGCTATTGAAGTTGACTTGGGCGCCGGTCTGGTCAAATGCAACCGTCGACCGCGCCGAGTCGAGGGCAACGTGGGCCCAGCCAACAACCTCGCGCGCGGCGACGATTTCTTCGTCGGTGGGGAGTCGCCCGGCCCGTTTGCTGAACCCCCAGACTGCCGAAAGCGGTCCGCTGGTGATGTCGTAGGCCCCGCCCGTCGCACGAAACAATTCGCCCGCGAGTTCAAACAGCCCGAACAACTCGGGGTCAACCCGCACTGGCCGATGAGCAGCCGTGCGGTTGAGCTGGCTCACTTCGCTGGCATCATCGTAGACGGTTAGCTGCCGTTCGATTTGGTCGATCACTCCGAATGCCGCCATGGCCGCCGTGCCGAGCGAGTTGCCACGAACGGCCGGCGTGCGAAACTCGAATTCGCAAGCCATCGCGCGGTGGGAATAGACGACGTAGTACCCAGGCTCGTCAGCTACCGGAACGACAGCAGGCGCTTTATGCGAGCCAGTGAAAAACTGCCGACGCGATGAAGGAGTCGTTGCCATTGCGTTGATTATATGCACTTGCGAAGGGGGTCGGGAGTCTTTTTTCGCGGCTCTTTCGCGTACAGTATCTGGGTCGAAGTTCGTGACCAGAAACTATCGGACGCGAAAAAAGACTCCCGACCCCCTTGAGAAACGACATGAACGAGCAACCAATCATCAGCGTCTCGGGACTACGGGGCATCGTCGGCAAGTCGCTCACGCCCGAAATCGTCGCTCGCTACGTGGCCGCTTTCGCAGCCGAGTTGCCGCCGGGCGATCTGCTGGTGGCCTACGATGGCCGCGCGACCGGACCCGTTTATGTGTCTGTCGTCACTTCGGCGCTCGCGGCTGCGGGGCGTAATGTCTGCTCGGCTGGAGTGGCGGCCACACCGACCGTCGGAGTGCTCACAAAAACCGGCGGTTACGCCGGTGCCGTACAGATTTCCGCCAGTCACAACCCGGCCGAGTACAACGGGCTTAAACTCTTCGGCGGCGATGGCCGGGTGCTGCCCGCCGAGGCGGGCGAGCGAGTCAAGCGGCGTTATCTGGCGGGCGACATTCTGTGGGCCAACCATGCGCAAGTTGGCCAACTTAAGTCGACCGCAGACACCACCAGCCGACATCTCGAACTGGTGCTGGCAACAGTCGACGCTGAAGCGATTCGCAAGCAAGAGTTTTGCGTGTTGCTCGACTCGAATCACGGGTCGGGAAGCGTTTTGGGCACAGAACTGCTCACCGCTCTCGGCTGCGAAGTGACACTCATTGGAGCCGAGCCGAATGGTAAGTTCGCCCACCCACCCGAGCCAACCGCCGAGAACCTTGTCGGCGTTTGCGAACAGGTGACCGCGACAAAATCGGTCGTCGGTTTCTGCCAAGACCCCGACGCCGATCGGCTCGCGCTGATCGACGAAAACGGTCGTTATATCGGCGAAGAAAAAACGCTGGCGATTTGCGTCGATCATGTGCTACGAAAAACTCCGGGGCCGGTGGTCACCAACTGTTCGACGAGTCGCATGACCCAAGACATTGCGGCCAACTATGGTTGCGATTTCCAGCACTCGGCCGTGGGCGAAGCCAACGTCGTCGACGCGATGATGGCCACCGGTGCCGTCATCGGAGGCGAAGGGAACGGTGGCGTCATTCACCCCGGCGTCGTTTGGGTCCGCGACAGCTTCGTCGGCATGGCCCTCGTCCTAGAAGCCATCACCACCCGAGGCCTGCCGCTAAGCCGCTTGGCCGACGAATTACCTAGCTACGCGATCCACAAAGCAAAGGTCACCCTCGCCAGCGACAAAGTACCAGCCGCCTTGAACGCACTCGAAGCCGCCATGCCTGATGCGATCGCGAGCCGCCTCGATGGGTTGCGACTCGACTGGCCCAACGAAAAGAAATGGCTGCTGGTGCGAGCGAGCAACACCGAGCCGATCGTGCGGATCTTTGCGGAGGCCAGCGATGCTCGCGTGGCCGAGGAACTGTGTGACTTGGCGGCGCGGGTGTTGGTGGGTTAGTAGGTTGGATCGGCGGGCATGTTGTACGCCGGGTCGCATTGCAGAGGGTGCTCAAGCTCTACCAGTTGAGTTACGCGGATCCCTTCGAAGTTGAATGTTGCCGGACGATTGCATTTGACTTGATGTCACGCTGAAAAGGATGTCACGCTGAAAGGTAGACCCAACCCCCGGTAGCTCCGCCAACTACTGCGCCGATAATAGCGCCGACCCCGAGACCCACTGCTCCAAACTTCCAAAACCCGAGGCCACCGAGCACAACAGCTCCAACGACAGCACCACAAACGGCCCACTTGATTGTTGTTCCGGTTTCTCGAAGTAGGTTTTGTCCGACACCTCGGCCAACTTCCTTGATAAAACCTTCTGTTCCCGGCTTCTGTTGCGTCCCTCGTGAGTCTTCAGGAGTCCGATGATCTTCTGTTGGCATTAAAGCTCCCGTGTTGATTGACCAATTTTGGGGGCAAGAATGCCCCGAATCTCTCGAACGTTACGCATTATAAGGCAGTTTCTGATCGAGCGAACAGTCAATCTACCGAAGCGAATCACCCTATCTCGGTGAGATCCCACAAAAGCGACCTCGGTGAATGCAAGCAATTTCTCGACTTGCCGACGGTTGCCACCGTCGGTTTATCCAGCACCGCGAAGCCTCGATAGATTCGCGAGAGTCCAGAAATGCCCAAACACCATCAAAGAGTCCAATACTTGGGCGAGCTGCGTGAGATTTGCGAACTACCGTTCTCGTGCTACCAGCGGTCGATTGGGCGATCGAGAGTTATGGCTGTGGCCGGTGCTGAGTGATTGGTTTGTCGGTGGTTCGAACTTCACGAGTTGAGGCTGGTTCTTGCGAGGGTTCGGCTCTGCTGGACAAGCCAAGGTGGCCCCGGCAGTACTGCCAACTCAGCACTCCATTTGTCGGACCCGGTTGTACTTCGTTCATTCAATGGATCGATTCCGTCTGATCTAGATTCCCGCCTTCGCGGGAATGACTTGCTCTCGTTCTTGTTTGCCTGGTTGTGCGAACCCAGTGCCTTTTCATGTACAGACGTTTTACCACACCGCGCGGCCAATTTCGACAACAATTTTTGGCCGGCACGATGGCAAAGCGTGCGTGCTGGTGAGGGTTGTCACCCAAGCTGTGGCTGCTCGTGCGGGCGAGCAGCACCGGGCCGATTTTGCGAATCTTTGCGGAGGCTAGTGATACCCGCGTCGCGGAGGATTTGTGTGCAGTGATTGAGCGGGTATTGGTGGGGGGAGTAAGTTGAGTGTGCGTCGACGTTTCACTCGGCGGCACGCCAGTCCAGCAACTGCACCTCAAATTTGCAATTCCGCGTGGACAATCGACCAGCCTTCACAGCCGCGTAGACGACGCACGGCCTTCACTAAGCACGAAGGCCAAAAGGGCATCAACTTCCCAGGCATTATGCCACCATCTGGGAGTTTCCATGCGAGAAAATGCTCGAAGTCGACGGGCACAATTAGCGAAGTTGCCGTGCTTTGGTACAGATAGACAACAGGAACCAATCCTGACCACAGCGGGTTCTCTTTCCACTCCTCTGCACGTGGATGCCACGCGGTCCATCCGTCTGCTCCATCGAACACACCCTGTTCAGCTGGTTCCAAGCTGCAGTAGACGCCCTCATTCGTAGAAAGTACAGATACCAAATCCGATAGTTCCGTCGCCTTAAAATTGAGGAACCGCCAGAGCCGTACATGGGCGGAAAGATGTGGCATCACTAATGTCGCGATTGAAAATGTGATCATTGCCGCGAACAATGACGCTCTTCCGAGCCACTCCAAATTCCAAGGATTCTGCAGCAACATCCAGGTTGCTGCCACGATTCCGATAATGACAAACGATATGAGTAGTACAGCCCTGATCAAGCTTTGCAGCAACCACTCCCGGTACATGCCCATTTCGCGTGCAGTGCTGTGAAGAGACCACTCGAACACCTCGAACGCCGCCCGTGCGTTATGGTCTAACATAACCCACGACAATGCGATTAACGTGACAATTAGGTACAATCCCAGACAGAGCATTGTGGAACCCTCGCTGCGTGGACACTCTCATTCTACTGAGGGGTAGCAGGTTCGGCAAAGAACTGAGGGGCAGATGTTTCATCGTCCGACGCAGTTCGACAGAACAAATGCTTTTTCGCCGCTAGTCGCGTAGGCTGACCAAAAGCGCCTCGCGGTCCGAATCCCACCCTCACACATTCGGCCAATGCCACACTCTTGACTGTATCACGCGTTCCGACGCGACTTGTGGCCGATCAATGCTGATTTGACGAACTGGGTGCCACTGTCCGGCTTGTCCGGCAGTGGGTGCCTGGTACCCGCGTTGCACTGCTGGCAAGCCAGCAGTGGCACCCGCCAATTCAGGTTGGAATCGCGACTAGCCGTTTCGACTCTCCTTGACAGCCCAGTCCGCGAAGTCGCGAATTCGTTGTGCCTGCGAACGGTTCGACACTTCGTTGAGTAGTTCGGTTAGTCGTTCGGCTTTCAGGAAAGGAAAGACCAGGCCGTTTGAGTGTTCCTGGTACAAACCGGATTCATCGCGCAACAGAATGGAGACCTTCTTGCCATCAACAATCCACAATTCGGGCACACCCAGTGCTGCATAGATCGGGCGTCGTTTGATTGAGCTGTGAGTGATGTCAATTTCAATTGCTAAGTCAGGTGGCGGATCGACATCGAAGTCGATTTCTTCGTGGTGATCGCGAACGGTCGGTTCGCTTGCGAAATAAAAGCACTCATCTGGCTCCAGTCCTTTGAGCAAGTCCTTTCGCTTGTGTGTCGCGCTTCCCAAGCAGAGAAAGTCGAGGTTAAGCCCGTGGCCGATTGCTTCGACAACTTGTGCGAGAAATTTCTTGCGTGCTTCGTGCCTAACGAGCGGCGACATAATCTCGAGCACCCCATTGTCGTAAGTGTGGTGAAACTTCCGATCGCCCCGCCCTTCGAGGATGTTGCGATACTCCTCCCACGAAACGTCGTACAACACAACGCTCGAACCTTCGCGAGTTGGAATCGGGGTGGCGGTACTCATGCGACTCACCTTCGCTCACATACAACAGAAGCTCGATAACCTACAATTCTACCACCGATCGGGCCGCAGAGACCAATATTATTTCTCCGTCGCCAGGCGGAGCGCCACCAGATAGGGGACCGGTTCGCTTCCCAGCGCGTTGAGCACGGTACCGCCGGCGGTGAAGACGTGGGTGGCGTGCGACTCGTCGCCATAGCGTTCAAGCGCCACACCCCCTTCGCCACCACCGACATAGACCTCGACGCCGGCGTCTTTCATGCGCTTGAGTTCGGGAATCCACGCTTTGGTCCCCCCCTCGAAGCGAGGGTCTTCGAACATGCCGAACACGCCGTTATGGAACGCGACGGCACCGGTGGGATTCTTGGCGAGGAACTCGCCCACTTTCTGCGAAAACAGATCGCGGCTCTTGGGGCCAATGTCGAACTGTTGGTCGGTTGGTTCGAGCGTGTCTTTGACGCTGCCATCTTCGATCACGGAGTCAACGGGCACAACGAACTCAATGCCCTTCGCGCGGCCTTCGGTCACCATTTGCTTGGCTTGCTCGACCCGTTTGTCGGGAATGAAGTAAGGCTTGTCGCTGTGAGCCGGGTCTTCGGCGGCACCAATGCAAACGGGCCGGCCATCGAGCTGACCCAGCGCTTTACGAAGGGCCATCGCCAGCGAACCGGCCGCGAAGACTTGTTTAATCGTGCCGCGACCGATCATCGCTTCGAGGTCGTCGAGCTTGTCGATCTTGAGTCCACTGAACACGACGAGCTGGGTCTTGAGGCATTGCTGCATCGGTCCGTCGAATTCGCTGGCGACATACTTGCCGAGCGCGACGCGATCCATCGCCGCCGGGACAATGGTGCTCGATGCATCGAGGCTGCCGGCCGAGAGCGCTTCGTTGACGTAAACTTTCGCCACCTTATCGGCCAGCTCGTTTGCGAACTTCGTGAGGTTCGGCACGAGCTTGGGCAGATCGGCGGGCTTTGCCTTCCAAAGCACTCGCTCGATGTCGTACTTGCGGGTGTTTTCGAGCACGATAACCGCGCCGGGCTGCGCCTGGTCGATGGTTTCTTTGACTTCGGGCTTGATGGTCATCGTCGATTCATCGAGCCAGTCGCCGAGCAAAGGAACATCGATTTCGAGCAATTCACCAAGCCGCTTGGCGACCTTGTTGAGACTCTTTTCGGGCTCGCGACCGATGTGGCCGAAGATGATTTGTTTCCAACCTTTCGCTTGGCCGAACTCGAGCGTGTCGGCCATCGAGCGGAGGCGAATGTCGCCATCGCCAATCTTGTCGCCGGGCTTGGCATCGACGTCGCCGCGAACGAGTACCGGGGTACCACTAGGAACATCCGCGAGCGTTGCGAGTCGCGGAATGGCCACTAGGTAATCATTGAGCGTGAGATCGGGCGCCGCTTCGCGACCAGCGAGCAGCTTTTCGCACCAGGCGTGCATCTGAACTTCGGTGATGGGCATTGTATTTGGTCCTTGCGAAGTGGTGTTTGGCGGAGGCCGTATTTTAGACGAATCTGGTCGCTCGGCGAAGGTAGTGGTTTCTTGACGCAGAGACGCGAAGACGCAAAGAAGCGCGGAGAAAGGCAAGACAGAAATCGAAGTCTCGCGCGGCGGCCCGTGGCGAAAACTATCGCGTTAATTTGTCGACCGTTTTGGCTCCTTCGGGGGGCGTCAGTTGTACGGCGCTGTCGGCCGCCATCGTGTCGGTGTTGGCGTCGAGAAAATCGATCCACAATTCATAGCGTCTGAAATTGCCGTCTGGGTCGACGACTTTGCGTGCCGCGTCACTCGGTATCTCCATTCGCCTGAGCAGCTTCGTCGATTGGTCGATCCAAGCCACCCGGTCGCCGGAGTCGGTGATGATTCGCACTCGCCAACAGGGTCCACTTTCGAGCGCCAATTCGCTGAGGAACTGATAGGCGGTGCCCGTGAGTGTGTCGTCTCGCTTGCCATCGGCCAGCAGCAGGTCGAGCTGCGGATACAAATTGGCGACCGGCACCGGCAGCAATTCTTCGCGGAGTACCGGATCGGTGGCAAGTTTATCGGTCGCAAGAATTTCGGGGGCCGGCTGCTCGAGAAACTGCGTCGGCAGGTCACTCACGAACGAGCGCTGCGTCGTACCATCGCTGGCGGTGACGACCGACAGCCCCGGCCCGTCGGCCTCGGGAACTTGCCTTGCGATGCGAAACTTGTTCGGCCGCTCCAGCAGCACCGAAACGACGTGAGGAGGCGAAGCGAAAAACTCGGGGTTTCCTTTGACGGCAAACCGCTCGCGGTACTCGGCGTTGTCGACGTAGAAGCCCAGTTCGCGATATTTGGCGCGAACTTCGTCAATTAGTTCGCGTGCCGCCGCGTCGTCGGCGGTTGCTGGCTTCGGTGTTTCAGGTTGACTGCACCCACTCGCCAGCACGACGGCAAGAGTTAACAGCAATCGCATCGTCATCCAATTTGTTTCTGTCATCGGATCGTTCTCGGTCGACTGATAAGAGCGACCATAGTAGCACGATTTTCCGAATCGTGAATTCACGACTGTGAGAGTCGTGCTACAATGCCGGGGAACCGGTGTTGGGCCACCGTGTTACCGCCGCGCGCCGATGGCTGAGACCACAGGTGACGCGATAGTCTTTTGCAAATCCATGAAACAAATCGCGACCGACCGAGCGTGTCGATCGGCGAAAACAACACATGCCAATTTCCACAACTATCCGCTGGGGACAACACGCTCCGATCGACCTCGCCTTGGACGACGAGCAAATTGTTGCTCCGCTCGGCGATGACGAACAAGCTGTGATTGTCGACGACGTGAGCGCGGCCGTTGCCAGCGCGCTGGCCGAGCCGCTCGACTTTCCGCCCTTCGCTCAGGCGACGGTCGAGGGAGACCGCGTTGCAGTGGCGTTGGGGCGCGACTTGCCAGAGCTTCCGAGCCTCGTCGAAGGACTCGTCGCCGGATTGAGCCAAGCGGGTGTGAAACCGTGTGACATCAGTTTTGTGATTGCGAACGAACGCGACGCAAAGTTGATCCGTCGAGCGGTTGGAGACACTGGCCCGTCGGTCGTCGTTCACGATCCGGGCGACGAAACCGGGCTCGTCTACGTCGGCGAAATGCGCGGCGATGTCACGCTTCGGCTGAATCGCGCGTTGGCCGAAGCCGAACTGGTGCTGCCAGTCGGCTGCATCCGCGATGCCGAGTCGAGTGTGTTCGATTGTTTGTTTCCGCACTTCAGCGACAGCGAATCGCAGCAGCGCTACGCAGCCACCGGTGACGTCGCCAGCGACCTTAGCCAGCGGCGCGACGAGGCGGGTTGGCTGCTCGGCACGGCGCTTGTGATGCAAGTCGTCCCGAGCCGTGGTGGCGGAGTTGCCGCCGTGCTCGTCGGCACACCCGAGCGTTGCCGGACCGCAGCGCAGACGCTCGCCGAGTCGATTTGGCATCGGCAATATCCTCGCACCGCGCGGCTAGTGGTCGCCGGCGCAACGGGAAATTCGGCGACTTCGTGGCAACAATTTGCACGGATGCTGACGCTGGCTGACGAGCTGCGCGGGCCGAGCGGAGCCATCGCCCTTTGTGCCGAACTCCCGAAGCGGCTCGGCAAGTCGCTACGGCATTTGCAATCGGCTCACGACACCCGCAGCGCCCGGCGAAAAATAGCCCACGACCACGACGCCGACACCCACGCAGCCGCTGCGCTAGCCGAGGTGCTCGAACGTGGACCCGTGTTCCTGCTCAGCAACCTGCCAGGCGAAGTGGTCGAAGACCTCGGCATGGCCCCCATTGCCGAGGCCGACGAACTGGTGCGACTCGCCCACCGGATGGCCGATTGCATCGTCATCGACGACGCCCATTACACCACGGCCACCATTCAGACACCGATCGTGGCGGGTGATCTTGAATAATGGGCGACGCAACTTATCAGCAGTTGATCGCGGGCCAGGGGGTAGCGAGTCCCTTTCGAGCGAGGCTCGAAGTCGGCGGCAACGACCGCGCTACGTTTCTGCATAACTTCTGTACGGCCGACATCAAAAAGCTGGTTGTCGGCGAATGCTGCGAAGCGTTCTTCACCAACGGCAAGGGCCATGTACTCGCCCACACGTTGGTGTTTGCCACCGACGAGATGCTGCTCGTTTATTCGCTGGCCGACGACTTAGCCGCACTGGTGCCTCACCTCGACCGCTACATTATCCGCGAAGATGTGACGCTGCGCGATGCCACTGGCGAGCCGGGGCCGTGGCTCGCTTCTACTGACTTCGCCTTGCCGGCCGGGCTCGCAACCAATGTCCATAGCTTTGCGAGCGAATTGCTATTGCTCGATGGCAAAGATGCAACGGCGCGAGCGAGCCTCGCCGAACAGGTAGGCGAAACACCACTTGCCTCTGCCGCAGCGTGTGGCACATTGCGTGTTGCCAGTGGCTGGCCTTTGCATGGAGTCGATTTCGATGACCGGGCGTTGCCTCAGGAGCTAAGCTGCGAAGCGGCGATTTCGTTTAATAAGGGGTGCTATCTGGGGCAGGAAACAGTCGCCCGACTCGACGCGCTCGGGCACGTGAATAAGAGGATTGTCGGGCTGAAGTTAAAGCCCAGCTTCGTTCCCGCCGCGTTGCCGACAGATTGGATGGTCGGTGACAAGAAAGCAGGCACCCTTACTTCGCTTGCCGAGTCGCCCGATGGTGAAGGGTTGCTGGGGCTGGCGATGTTGCGGAGTGAGTTCGGGTAGCCCGTGATGGCTAAGGGACTTTGATGACGCTAAGTTGCGACTATGGAAACTGTCTATCTCGAAACGACCGTTGTTGGCACGATTGCCTCTCGCGATCATCCTGATCCGATCGTGCTGGCACGCCAACTGTCGACCAGAAAGTGGTGGGCAGACGCATCATCGCGATTCGATTTGGAAATATCGGACCTCGTGATCGCAGAGTGCCGCGCGGGCGACCCCGCTGCGGCAGCGGAGCGCCTTCAAGTAATCGACGGCATTGACATTCTCGCACCAACCGAAGAAGCCGAGTTGTTGGCCGAATCGCCAATGACCGGAAAAGCCGTTCCTGAAACCGAGCCACGCGATGCTGCCCACATTGCATTGGCTGCCGTTCACGGTCTCGTTTATTTGGTAACCTGGAATTTCAAGCATATACTTAATCCACACCTTCAGCGGCGAATCGAAGACATTTGCCGTGACTCAGGATTCATTCCTGCGACAATCTGCACGCCTGAACAACTCTTCGAATCTTATGACGACACCAAATCCAATTGAGGAAATCAAGGCGATTCAACACCGACTTGGGGCGGAAGTTGGTTTCGATATTCACCGAGTCTTCGCGGAACTACGCGACTTGGAAAAGACGTCGGGGCGAACGTACGTTCATCACGCGCCGCGTCGTGTCGTGGACAACCGTTCGACGCAAGCGAGAGACAGAATTAAGCGTTCTGACGAAGGAGAGTCGACCGTTGCTGTCCAGTGATCACCGGCGCTAATCGTGCCGAGGTAACTCAAACTGAACTACTGCGGTCCAACAACTTCCTTCCGTCGATTGCGATATTTTTTGACAAACGACCGGGTGCCATTTGAAAATCGGTGAGCTAAGGAAAAACCGCCACGACGCGGCGAGCGCCACGAGCACAGCGAAAAAGCTTACCAACGATATGATGCCTATTGACACGCTTGCGTCAGAAACTCAACGTTACGAATGCTGTCCTCAATGGCAAAACAGCCATTTATTGAGTTTTCGAGCTAAGTACGCTCGCGACGATCAATCGACTTGGCAATTCACTGCTGGTTCTGATCGAGAGCGGTCGCGACAAGTCTGCCGTGTACTTGGCGCTCGTTGCGTCGTGGCGGTTAACTGAACTACGACCGGCAAAAAATGTCGGGGCAGTTTGCAAAATCGGGAAGTTAATTCGCGGGCGATCTTAAGGAATCCGCCGCTCAGGCATCGGGGGCGTCGGATATCGCCCCAGCTTGAGATTCCAATAGGCCCACGAACGGGGATCGAACACGCCTGGTGGGGCGCGGTCGAGCGCACCCCTCAGCCCATCGTCGCCAAGTCGCTCGCCGAGCAGGTTCACGTCACGATACGTTCCATAAGTCATCGCATAGGCGACCAATCGCGCTGCGTCGGCAAGGGATTGCTCTGGCGGTTCAAACCAGATCACTCGACTGGCGAGTTCGAGCAGTTCAGGCTCGGGTGCGAGGGAGGGTAGCGCCGTTTCTGCGTGCTCATTCATTGCTATCACTCACTCTTGGGTAAGATCGGGCAAGTCAGTGATCTCGACCTTCCTCACAGCCTCGGCAAGAAAATCCATCGTCGACCTGGTGAGCGAACTAAGGTTTCCATCGCCGAAGTAGGATAACGATTTAAGTGTAAGCTCAGGGCGAAACTGCGGGCCAAATATCAGGCTCGCTGCCGCAAGGGCGTGCGGTAGATCGACCCGTCCGTCGGCAAGAATCGCGGCGATATCGATGTAGTCTTTGGCTTCGGCGCGTCGCTGTACTGCGACGGCTTTCATGCCGGCAAGCTGCAAGAGCGAAGCGACCTTGATCCCGTTATCGTTCGCAACAGCGACCGGTTCGAGTCGTTTGATGTTTGCTGTCCCGAAGAACGATATCTTGACGACACCTTCGCGATCGACCAGCAAGGTGAGCGTATTGGGTGCTTGCTGAACGATCGACGCACTCACCGCCAGGGGCAACGATTCGCACAGTTCACCTGGATCGAATGGCGTCGTGCCGAAGAAATCAAAATCAACGCTCGTTCGATGCCCTAGATGCAGCGCCACGGCTGTTCCCCCGCACAGCAGAAAATCGCCCGGTAAGCCGGCCAATGCATCCCAGACGCGACGTTGGGCAGGTGAGAGTATCTGAAGTTGCGGTAGCCAGCGGGTGACCATTGCTAAATTATAAGCGATTCCACCACGAAAAGCCTCGGTACCACTGCCGGTTTCGCGCGACGACGGGCGTAACACCCGGCACTGCAATAACTTACGCCCCGACGGCGAAACGCAATCGCGGCATCCAGGGCCGGTTCGACCCGTACACGGCCATTGTCGCCACGCCCCGACCGGTTAAACTGTACGGCTCGCGGGTGCTTAGGAACGTTCGAGGTTGGTTGTCGAAAAGTCGCTGATCGCTCCGCGATCAGCACGCTGGATCGCGGAGCGATCAGCGACAATAATCGGTTGAGTGCTCCTAAGTAGTTAGCCCGCAAACACTTTTGCTGACCGGGCAGCGCGCGGCTCGGCTCCCCATTGTTCACCCTCTGCGGATAAATATGCACTCGCAAGTCGTTGTTTTAGGAGGCGGTCCAGGAGGGTATGCCGCTGCTTTTATGGCAGCCGATTTAGGTCTCGAAGTCACGATCGTCGAAGCCGATGCGCGGCTTGGCGGCACGTGCCTACTGAGGGGTTGCATTCCGTCGAAGGCACTGCTGCACGTCGCGAAGATCATTAGCGAAGCCGAAGAAATGGCCGACTGGGGGGTCGAATTTAGTCGCCCCAAAATCAACATCGACAAGGTCCGCGAGCGGAAAGAAACGATCGTCTCGACGCTGTCGGGTGGCCTCGTTGAATTGTGCAAACGTCGCAAGGTCCGCCGCGTTCATGCGCGCGGGGTGTTTGTCGACTCGACGACGCTGCAACTTGAAGGAGGCAATCCCGAAACGTACGACGACGAGCGAATCACGTTTGATCATTGCATACTCGCCACTGGTTCGGTGCCGGCGATGCCGAAGATGTTCGACATCGCTTCGCCGCGCGTGTTCGACTCGACCGGGGCGCTGCGGCTCGAGTCGATTCCCGACACGTTATTGGTGGTCGGTGGTGGTTATATCGGGCTCGAAATGGGAACCGTCTATGCCGAACTGGGTTCGGCCGTTTCGGTCGTGGAACTGACAGATGGTTTGCTCCCGGGTGCCGATCGCGACCTCGTGAAGCCACTCGAAAAGCGGGTCCGCCAAAGGTTTGCCGGCGTTCATTTGGGCACGAAAGTGGTGAGCCTGAAGGACGCGGGCGACCACGTTGATGTCGAAATGGAGGGGCCAGAAATGACCGGCACCCACGCTTACGAAAAGGTGCTGATTTCGATTGGCCGTCGCCCGGTGTCGAGTGGGTTTGGCCTTGAAAATACAAAGGTCACAATCAATCAGCGGGGCTTTGTCGAAGTCGACCAGCAGCAGCGAACCAGCGACCCTCACATCTTCGCGATCGGCGACGTGGCCGGCGATCCGATGCTGGCCCACAAAGCGTCGGCCGAGGGGCGCGTTGCCGCCGAAGTGATCGCGGGGGAACCGGCCGCGTTTGACGCCATTGCCATTCCGGCCGTCGTCTTCACCGACCCCGAAATCGCCTGGGCGGGCGTCACCGCCGAGCAGGCAAAGGAACAGGGCCTGAACGTCGATATTGCCCAGTACCCTTGGCAAGCGAGCGGACGAGCGATCGCCAACGGCCGCACCGATGGTATGACCAAATGGATTGTCGATGCCGAGAGCGAGCGGGTGCTCGGTTGTGGTATTGTGGGAGCAGGAGCGGGCGAGCTCATTGCCGAGGCGGTGCTGGCGATCGAAATGGGTTGCCACATCCGCGACGTGGCCGAGAGCATTCATCCCCACCCAACGCTGAGCGAAACGCTCGCCTTCGCCGGCGAAGTGCAACTCGGCACGGCGACCGAAGTTTACAGGCCGAAACGAAAGAAGAATTAAGGCTAACGGGAGGGCGACGCTCCTGCGGAGCCGAACCCGACAACAACGCCAAAGCTCGGCAGGAGCCTCGCCCTCCCGAAGTCTGGCTCCGACCAACCGAAGGTTTTCGACATGGCCAATACCACTCTCATGCAACATAGCTCCCCCATTCCAAACGATCCCGATCCATCCGAAACCGGCGAATGGCTCGAGTCGCTCGACTATGTGCTCGAGAGCAAGGGTCCCGAGCGGGTCAAGCAATTGCTGGCGGCACTCGAAGGGGCTGCCTTCCGCAACGGAGTCGAACTGCCGTTCACGGCCACCACCCCCTACATCAACACGATCTCGCGTGCCGAGCAGCCCGCCTATCCGGGCGACCGCGAACTCGAACGCCGCATCAAGAGCTACGTCCGCTGGAACGCGATGGCGATGGTCGTGCGCGCGAACCGCAGCGCGGCTTCGCCCGGCGGTCACATCAGCACGTTCGCGTCGAGCGCGACGCTCTACGAAGTGGCTCAGAATCACTTTTTCAAGGGCAGAGGCGACGACGGATTCTCGGGCGACTGTGTCTACTTCCAAGGCCACGCGGCGCCCGGCATGTATGCCCGCGCGTTTCTCGAAGGTCGACTGACCGAAACCAATTTGGTGAACTTTCGTCGCGAATTGCGCGAGGGGGGCGGGCTGTCGAGCTATCCTCACCCCTGGCTGATGCCCGAATTATGGGAGTATCCCACCGTTTCGATGGGGCTCGGCCCGATCATGGCCATCTATCAAGCCCGCTTCAACGAGTACATGACCGACCGGGGTATCAGAGACTGCAGTAACCGCCGCGTTTGGGCGTTCCTCGGCGATGGCGAATGCGACGAGCCCGAAACGCTCGGAGCCATCACGCTGGCTAGCCGCGAGCATCTCGAAAACCTCACCTTCGTCATTAACTGTAACCTGCAGCGACTCGACGGACCGGTGCGCGGCAACGGCAAGATCATTCAAGAACTCGAAGGGACGTTTCGTGGTGCTGGTTGGAATGTCATCAAGGTCGTCTGGGGTGGCGACTGGGATCCGCTCTTGGAGAAAGACCACGACGGATTGCTGGCCGCGCGGATGATGGAAGTCGTCGATGGACAGTCGCAAAAATACGTCGTCAGCGGCGGCAAATACATCCGCGACCATTTCTTTGGGACTCATCCGAAGCTGCTCGCGATGGTGAAGAACTACAGCGACGACAAGCTCTGCAAGTTGCGCCGGGGCGGTCACGACCCCGATAAGGTCTATGCCGCCTACGATCGCGCGGTGAACCTTAAGAACGGTAAGCCGACCGTCGTCATTGCCCACACAATTAAGGGCTATGGGCTGGGCGAAGGGGGCGAAGGTCGCAACATCACCCACAACAACAAGAAGATGAACGAAGACGAGCTGCGTGAGTTTCGCACGCGGTTCGGCATTCCGATCTCAGACGAAAAGGTCGCCGATGCCCCCTTCTATCGCCCGCCAGCCAACAGCCCCGAGATGAAATACATGCGTGAACGCCGCGAGGCGCTCGGCGGGTTCGTGCCATCGCGTAGCACGAAGCGGGTCTCGATTCAGGTACCGACGCTCGGCGACTATGCCGATAAAATCGCCAAGAAAACGGTCGGCAAAGAAATCTCGACGACGATGGGCTTCGTCCGGCTGCTCGAAGATTTGCTGCGCGACAAAGAGATCGGCAAATACATTGTGCCGATTGTGCCCGACGAATCGCGGACGTTCGGCATGGAAGGCCTCTTCCGGCAGATCGGCATTTACGCCCATGCGGGTCAGCTTTACGAACCGGTCGACGCCGATCAGCTTGCATCCTACAAAGAAGCCAAAGATGGGCAGCTTCTCGAAGAGGGCATCACCGAAGCGGGCAGCATGAGCAGCTTCAACGCCGCAGGCACAGCCTATAGCTGTCACGGCGTCAACATGATTCCGATGTACATCTACTACTCGATGTTCGGATTCCAACGTATTGGCGACCTTATTTGGGCCGCCGCCGACATGCGGGCCAAGGGCTTCTTGATCGGTGGCACCGCCGGTCGCACCACGCTCAACGGCGAAGGCCTCCAGCACCAAGATGGTCATAGTCTGGTCAACGCGATGGCGTTTCCGACCGTGCGGGCCTATGACCCAGCTTACGCCTATGAGATTGCAGTCATCGTGTTCGACGGACTTAAGCGCCTCTACGAGGATAACGAAACGGCCATCTATTACCTCACGGCCGAGAACGAAAACTACGAAATGCCCGCGATGCCCGAGGGCTGCGAAGAGGGCATCATCAAGGGCATGTATCCGGTGGCTAAGGCCGACCAGCGGCTGACACATCATGTGCAGCTTTTCGGTAGTGGTCCGATCTTGCGAAGTGTGCTTGGCGCGCGCGACTTGCTGGCCGAAAAATTCGACGTGTCGGCCGATGTCTGGAGTGTGACGAGTTACACCGAGCTGCGCCGCGAAGCACAAGAGTGCCGCCGATGGAATATGTTGCACCCGGCTGCTGAGCCGCGCAAGAGCTTTTTCGAGCGGCAAGTCGAAGGAATCGAAGGCCCGTTTATTGCCGCTAGCGACTATATGCGAGCGCTCGCCGAACAGGTCGACCCGTGGGTGCCCGGCGGGCTGTTCGCATTAGGAACCGATGGTATGGGCCGCAGCGAAAGCCGCGAGGCGCTGCGTCGGCACTTTGAAGTCGACGCCGAGAGCATCGCGCTTGGCTCGCTGTATAAGTTGCACCTTTGCGGCAAGCTCGAAGCGAGCGCGGTGGCGAAGGCGATCGAGGAGTTGGGAATCGATCCAGAGAAAGCCTCGGCCCTGTATGCCTAACGATATAGACAGGATTAACGGGACTGGCAGGATCTACAGGATGAGTCATAGCCGACGAGCTACCGCTCGTCGGAGAAATCCAAGAAAGATGTCTGCAAGTTTCTACAAGAAATAGCCACGACTCGACGCAACAAAACAACCATGCCGACACAAATCAAACTCCCCAACCTTGGCGAAAACATCGAATCGGGCGACGTGTTGTCGATCCTCGTGAGCGAGGGAGACACTGTTACCAAGGATCAAGACCTGCTCGAGGTCGAGACCGATAAGGCGACGATGCCGATTCCCAGCCCCCAGGCGGGCAAGATCGTCAAGATTTTGGTCAGCGAAGGAGACACGGTCGACATTGGCGGGGCGCTCTTTGAGATCGAACCGGGGGGCAATGGTTCGGTTCCCGCAACCGAGCCCGAGACGAAGCAAGAAGCCGCGCCAAAGCCGGAACCAAAGCCCGTAGCCGAAACTCCCGCTGAAGCGGAAGACGAGTTACCGACCGAGCCTGAGCCGCCTCGCAAGGCCGAGTCGAAAATCGAACCAATGCACCAGCCGGCGCAAGCGGCCGAGCAGCCGAAGGCGAAGCCGGTCGAGTCGTCGCAAACGGTCGCCGACACGTCGAGCGATGGTCGTGTGCCGGCGGCGGGGCCAAGCGTCCGTCGGCTCGCGCGTGAGCTGGGTGTCGACTTGCGTCGCGTCCGCTCGAGTGGCGACGGGGGCCGCATTAGCGATGAGGACGTTCGCAACCACGTCCGACAGATGCAAGAACAATCGCGGTCGTCGAATTCGCCCGGTATCACTCCTCCCGGGTCGGCGAGCAGCGATTCGCTGGGAGCCGTGCGCGTCGAGAAGATGAGCCGGCTGAGGCAGACAATCGCTAAGAATATGGTGGCCAGCTATACCACGATTCCCCAGCTCACCAACTTCGACGATGTCGATGTGACCGAGCTCGAAGAGATGCGGCAACAGAGTAAAGACGACTACGCCAAGCGAGGGCTCAAGCTCTCGCAGATGCCGTTCGTGATTAAGGCGATTGCGTCGAGCCTCAAGCTGCACCCCATCGTTAATTCATCGGCCGATATGGAAGCGGCCCAAATCGTCTACAAAGAGTACGTCAACATTGGGGTCGCCGTCGATACGGATCGGGGGCTCATGGTGCCGGTGATTCGCGACGCCGATCGACTGAGCATCTCGCAAATCGCGCGCGAGCTCGACCGACTCGTTGACGCCGCTCGCGGTGGTACGCTCAGTATCGACGAAATGCGCGGCGGCACCTTCACCATCAGCAACATGGGGTCGGTCGGCGGCACTTACAGCACACCGATCATCAATCCGCCTGAGGTGGCCATCATTCTCATTGGCCGCGGTCGGATGTTGCCGACGGTGGTCGGCAAAGGCATCGAGCCCCGACTCATCTTGCCTCTCTCGCTTACCTACGACCACCGCGTCGTCGACGGTGCCGACGCGGCGCGGTTCTTGAACGAGATCAAGGGCTTCTTGGCGGCACCCGGGCGGTTGCTCTTGGCCCCCTAGTCGCCATTATCGTTGCTGATCGCTCCGCGATCAGCTTCTGACCGCGGAGCGGTCAGCGACGATCCGAGTTCCACTTGCCCCAAATGGGATAGTCGGCGGGCACGAGGCGACCCGTTCGTATTGGTCGCCAAGACCGCCGTACTCGATGTGGTAAGGGAGTGAGAAGGTTGTTGCACGCACGACCAGTTAAACTGGGGTGACTAGGCCAACAGGAACCTCGCGAATTCTTCACAAATTATGAGCGTTAGCGATGTCGACCCCATTTTTTGACACAAGTGCTTGCTGTGGTTGGACTTGCGACCTTAACAATTCCTTCACGCTAGCTACGCTAGCACTTCATCATTCGCCACAACCTGTTGTGTGATAGCAACTTAGAGAATACTAGGAATCGTGTTGACGAAGCGATCTCGATGAGTAAGATTTCACCGACGCACCCGAATATGTGGTAGCTCGGTAGGGCATCGGCTACAATATGTTGTGTGCGGGATATGTCCCCACTCCGTGTTTCACGCACTTTCGGACCCCGAGGGGTCAAGATATTGTGTCGAGCCGGTCCGCCCAGCGGACCGATTCATCACCGGGGGGATGTGTGTACGGATGTACATCCACTATGGTACGGATGCCCCGATTCACCCGATATGGAGATCGCCGATCATGGCCATCGCACCCGCTAGCGTGTCGTCAAACCCAAAGACAGAGAAATCCTTTCACGGTCGTTTGAAGATCGACTCGACCTTCTGTCCCGACGACGTGGCCGATCCGTTCGACACCGTCGAGTGGGAAGTTCGCACCTCGGCGATTAAGGGCGAAAAAGGCGAAGTCCTATTCGAGCAGGACAACTGCGAAGTCCCCACGTTCTGGAGCCAACTCGCCACCAACGTCATTTGCAGCAAGTACTTCTACGGCGAAGTCGGCACGCCCCAGCGCGAATACAGTGTCCGCCAACTGGTTCATCGTGTGAGCCGCACAATCACCGACTGGGGGCTCGAAGATGGCTACTTCGCTTCGGCTGCCGATGCCGAGCGGTTTTATCGCGACCTCACTTGGCTTTGTCTCCATCAGCATGGCGCGTTCAACTCGCCCGTCTGGTTCAACGTTGGCCTGTATCATCAGTACGGTGTCACCGGGTCAAAGTGCAACTGGCGATGGAACCCCACCACCCAGAACGTCGAACAGCCCGAGAACCCTTACGAATATCCCCAAGGCTCGGCCTGCTTCATTCAGCACGTGGCCGACAACATGGAAGACATCATGCGGCTCGCGACCAGCGAGGCGATGCTGTTTAAGTTTGGCAGCGGCACTGGCAGCGATATGTCGACGCTTCGCTCGCATCGCGAAAAGCTAAGTGGCGGCGGCAAGCCCTCGGGCCCGTTGTCGTTTATGCGAGTCTACGACCAAATCGCCGCCGTGGTGAAGAGCGGTGGCAAGACCCGCCGTGCTGCCAAAATGCAGTCGCTCAAGGTGTGGCACCCCGATGTCATGGAATTCATCGAGTGCAAGTGGAAGGAGGAGCAAAAGGCCCAAACGCTGATCGCCAGCGGCAAGTATGAGTCGAACTTTAATGGCGAAGCCTACAGCAGCGTGATGTTCCAAAACGCGAACCTCTCGGTCCGCCTCACCGACGACTTCATGACGGCGCTCGATAAGGGCGAACAGTGGACGACCCGTTGGGTGACCGACAACACCACCCCCGGCCCCACCTATCCGGCCCGCGATATCATGAGCCGGATGTCGGAGTGTGCGTGGCACTGTGGCGACCCTGGTGTGCAGTACGACACGACGATCAACCGCTGGCACACGTGCCCGAATAGTGGACGGATTAACGCCAGTAATCCTTGCAGCGAGTACATGTTCCTCGACGACACGGCTTGCAACCTGTCGAGCATCAACCTGATGAAGTTTCGTCAGCACGACGGCAAGTTCGATGCCGAGCGATTCCAGGCTGCTTGTCGCATCTTCTTTATCGCCCAGGAGATTCTGGTCGATCACGCCAGTTATCCGACGGCCGATATTGCTCGCAACAGCCACCTATTCCGGCCACTTGGGTTGGGTTACGCCAACCTCGGCAGCCTGCTCATGGCGGGCGGCAAGCCTTATGACTCGGACGAGGGCCGGGGCACTTGTGGAGCGATTACCGCGCTCTTGCATGGCACGGCCAATCTCACCAGTGCCGAGTTGGCCGAGGCCGTGGGGACGTTTGACGAGTACGACAAAAACGCCGAGCCGATTCTGAGGGTCATGCAAATGCACCGCGACGCGGTCGAGCAAATCGGCGACGAATGTCCGCCGCATTTGCGTGGCGCCGCTCTCAGCGTATGGGACCAAGTGCTCGCCGCCGGTGCCGTGCATGGTTTTCGCAATGCTCAGGCGACAGTGCTTGCGCCGACTGGCACCATCAGCTTTATGATGGACTGCGACACCACGGGCATCGAGCCCGACATCGCGCTGGTCAAGTACAAGCAACTCGCCGGTGGCGGGATGCTAAAGATCGTCAACCGCACGGTGCCGCTGGCGCTGCGGACACTCGGTTACAGCGAGCCCGAGGTCGAGTCGATCATCGCCCACATCGATCGCGAAGACACGATCGAAGGAGCGGTCGATCTTAAGGACGAGCATCTGCCGGTGTTCGACTGTGCGTTCACCCCCGCAGGTGGGACGCGGAGCATCGCTTGGCGGGCCCACATCACGATGATGGCCGCCGCTCAGCCGTTTCTCTCGGGTGCGATTAGCAAAACGGTCAACATGCCGCGCGATACGACGCCCGAGGAAATTGGCAAAGCGTATTACGACGGCTGGAAACTAGGGCTCAAGGCTCTGGCTATCTATCGCGATGGGTCGAAAGATAGTCAGCCGCTGAACACTAAGAAGGGGGGCGACGCCAAGTCGGACTTGGCCGCGCTCGGCAAACCCCGCCGCGAGCGATTGCCCGACACTCGCGACAGCAAGACCCACAAGTTTAGCGTTGCCGGTCACGAGGGCTACATCACGGTCGGTCTCTACCCCGACGGCCGCCCAGGTGAGCTGTTCATCACGATGGCCAAAGAGGGCAGCACCATCGGCGGTTTGATGGACGCTTTTGGTACGAGCGTGTCGATGAGCTTGCAGTATGGTGTGCCGCTTGAGGACTACGTCCGCAAGTTCAGCCACATGCGATTCGAGCCACAGGGTCACACCAAGAACCCCGATATTCGCATCGCCAAGAGCTTGATCGACTACATCTTCCGCTGGCTCGGCATCGAGTTCTTGCCCGGCTATCGCGAAGCGTCGCAAGGCTTGCCACCGGCCGAAGGGAAAAGTCCCCTCGCGGCGGTCGACGAACCGACGCAGACCATGCCCACCGCCAAGAAGGCGGCTGGGCAGACCACTGGTAAGGAAACCAAGGTCGAAACCAACGGGCACGGCAAAAATGGCCACGGCAAAGTGGCACCGGCGATTGTCGACGAGTCGGAACTGTCCGCTGCCCTGTCGGCCAAACGGCTCGAGCGGGCCGGTGCCCGGCTCGAAATCGAGCCCAATCGCAACACCCGCAGCGAGCAGTTTGCCGGTTTCCAGGTCGACGCGCCATGCTGCGACAATTGTGGTTATATCACCGTCCGCAACGGCAATTGCTATCTGTGCCACAATTGTGGGAACAGCATGGGGTGCAGCTAGCCGGGAGGGGGGAGCGAGAAGTAGGGAGAATTTTCGTTGTCTCTCCCTCGGCTCCCCACGAGAAAGTCACGAAAAAGCTGCCGGCATGCAGGACGCGGGGGGCATCGAAGCCCACCGGCAGCTTTTAAAACGAAAACGGCCCTGAGCAACTGGTCTTGCTCAGGGCCGTTTTGTTGTTTTGCAGCAAAGCAAGGTCGTCTCGCTACGAAGCGTTCCGCTTCGTGTAGTCAATCTGCATGATCTTCATCATGTTGCCGTCGGGGCCGGGGGCGTGCATCTCGAAAGTGCGGGTTCCGTCGGCATTGGTACGGCCGATCATTTTGCACGTCATCGGCTGTTTGGTGATGCAGTCGATGCCGCTGCCGGTGAGTACCAAATCGCCATTTTCGTCGATGTTCCCTTCGGTGGTCATCACGTGGGGCGACATCGAGTCGATCCAGGTGCCGACATACATTTTCTTGATGGGGTCATAGCCAGTTTGGCTGCGGCCCGAGTAGGGAGCGCCCATCATCGATCCCTTGAACTCCGAGACCAGCCAGAAGTCGCCCATCATCTGGTTCTTTTCGACAGCCTTGTTGACTTCGGGCTCGGCGTCGGGGTCCAGCCATACTTGCACTTTGGCGTCCCAGACACCGACGTCTTGAGCAAGTTTTTGATGTTCGACGCCCGGCGTGGGGGGCGCAAAGTTAGCGGTTTCTTGGGCATACGATTGAGCCAAACAAACGCTGGCCGTAACCAGCACTACCGACGCGACAATGCGAGTGAACATGGGGATACTCCAAAACGAGAAAGAGACTAGCTGACACGGAAACCCGTAGCTCGCCGCATTCTATGGGCTGGATGGGCGGAAAATCAACTATCTCTACCACAGGTGTCGCGCTAAAAAGTCCCAAATGCTGCCGAACAGTACGTAAGCCAGCGGTTTTTTGCCACATTCGACGCGTGCGGTGACTGCGCTCCCGGCGATATTGCCGGCGAGCGCAATGTTGCTTTCGTTGACCTTGGCTTCAAGCGGAACGTAGCCGTCGCCCGCGTCGTTGGTGACGACCCGATTGCCGACTCGGCTCAGCAGACCGGTGAAAGTCTGCTCGGGCTGTGAGGCCATCACGAATTCAACTGGACTGGCGAGCGTTGCGTTCTCGGCCGATTTATCGAGCTGACCAAACTTGTGCGTGGGGCACTCCAGTTCCAAGTTCCACAGTCCACGCGCGTCGATCAATTCGATGAGCCGATCGCCCCGGGCCACCGGGCGATGCTGCAAAAGTTGCTGTGGGTCGAAGGTGGCCACAACTCCGGCGATGGGGGCGGTCATCACCAGGCGTGCTTCCTCCCGTTCAATGCCTTCGAGCCGTGTCTTGAGACTGTCGATTTCTAGTTTGGCCTGCGCGATGCTCCCTTGCAGGCGGACGCTGGCCTTGTCGCTGGTGTTTCGCGAGAGCTTTCCCGATTCGACCATCAGCATCGCGAGCGCCTGTTTGCGTTCTTGCAGCCGAGCCTCGCTCGCGAGTCGCTCGTCGACGAGCCGTTCGCTTTCGAGCCTCAATAGCACATCGCCTCGCTCGACTCGCTGGTTACCCGCGACGAGTATCTCGGCGACAATGGCGTCGCGAGGGGCATAGATGTAAGTCCGCTGGCTGGGAACTAAAGTTCCACGGGCTTCGATTCGATAGCGTGTCGGCAAGTAGCCAAGAAAAATCATCAGCGATGCCGCGACTGTCACCCACATCGCGAGTCGCGCTGGCGATCGTTTGTCGCTCGGCGCAAAGAATTTGCCCAACAATCGGTTGGGAAGCGAAACGACCAGTCGCTGGTACCGCAACGCATTGTGCAGCGCGGTAGCCGTATGATCGACGACGTAGGCGATCGCATCACGATCGATCGAATCGGGCTGTCCGCCAAAGTTTTCGAAGATCATCGCGCCGATCGGTTTCTGTCGATCGCTTTCTCCCCCCCGATTGTCGTCGCTCAATTTCGCCAGGGGATAGGCTTCGATGGTCGTCGCACCGCTCCGCGATGCGTGCTCAGACATGGCGAGCGCCAGTGGCGAATCGAGATCGGCAAGCGAAGCATCGAGACAACAAAACTGGCCACTTGCACAAACGAGTTCAGCGACGGAAACCATGCCGCGCAGTCCCTCGGCATTCGCGGCGATCTGTTCGTGTCCACTCACTGCGACGATCTTCAGCTTCCCGCCGACGCGAGCGACGAGCGTAACCCGATCGGCGTTTGTCAAACTGCGACCGTCGTTGACGGCCGTCGCCGCCACCTCGTCGACGGCAAGTGAACCGTGAACCGCCAGCGAAAAATTGACCCAGTGTCGATCTGGCGAACGGTGGCTGGGACCGGTGACTCGCGTTGCGTAGGCCCCCGCTATGGTTGCCAACTCGATCACAACAGTTTTTGCGACTTCGGATTCATTAGCCTCAATCGACAGTTCAACAACGCCGGTGGAACGATGTCGTTGCACGATGGGGCAATGGAGGGTGACGAGCGAATCGTCGGTCGCGTCGGTTGTGACAGTGACTTCTGCTTGTGGTTTCGTCAACGTGACAAAGACATCGTGAATCCGTTTGCGAGAGCGCTCGGGATCGGCGAGCGAAGTGCGATTGCTGTTTCGTTCGGCGATACGCTCGACAATGCCTTGCTGATTCACGCCCCAAATGGCGACCAAGCGACACGGAAACTGCGCCACGAGCGTGGCGAGCAGTTTCGCGAAAAAGTCACCCGGTTCGAGCTCGCCATCGCGCAGGGCGACGATCCGGAGCGATTGGACGACCGCTTCGGCGCGGGTTTGGTATTGTGTTGCCGACATCCGTTAAGGCTTCGCAAGCTTTGCCTGTGGCGTCAAGCCGATTCGGCATTCGGCGGCCACCGACGCTAGCGTCGGTGTGATAGCAGCAAGCGTTGCCTAACTGGAGAGCGCCAACGAAAGGGGGTTATCCAGTCAATCCGGCCGATCGTGTTATCCTGTCGATCCTAAGTGGCGTCATCGAAAGTTTGCACAGTGGTCAACCAACTGAGTTGCGACTCCGACGAGACGTAGCTCGTCGGCTAACGCCGATATTTGAGGGCATTGTGCGTTCTTTTGTACTTCCCACTTAGAAAGCGAGTTCCGACGCTCCTCTCATTCGCTGTCCAGCTAGTGGACTGTCAATGGAGAAACTTCGGGTGCCACTGGCTCTGCAAGTGTGACGCAAGTGTCACGTCAGCAATAACTTCCACTGGCATAGCCAGTGGCACCCAACTGTCAATTCAGCATTGAAGGGCCACTAGCCCTGCTGCACGCGCGACAGCAATTCTTCGCCACTCATCCGGAACGCCGCGTTATGTGGGCAGGCATAAACGCAACTCGGGTCTTGATTCGACTTCACAATGTCGCGGCACAGATCGCAGGTGGTCGCCTTTTGCTGCACGACGGCCCGTTTCCCGCCGCCCGCTTCGGAATCGGCCATGTCGCTATTGATCATGTCGACAACGAACCCATGCATGTTGATATTGCCGTAGGGGCAGTTCTGGGCACAAAGCCCACAGCCGATACAGTGGTCCTCGATGCGAATCTCGAGCGAACCTTCGCGATGAATCGCGTCGACGGGGCAGCCCACAAGGCAATAAGGATCGAGACACGACCGACACGAACCGGCCACGAGCCACTTGTCGAAGCGGAGCCCCTCGCGAATCAATCGGGTCACACCGTCGTGAGTGTCGGAACAAGCTTTCGTACACTCGTCGCATCGCGTGCAGGCTTCCAGATCAAGCACCAACAATTTCTGGGCGTTGAACAGTCCTTGATCGAGGAACTCGGGGAGCGATGTCGTCGCTTTGGCCTGCTCTTCGCGATCGCGTTCCAGCAGTGTCTTGGCGTGAGCGAGGAAAGCAGGTTGGATGTTTGGGAAACGTTTCCAAAGTTCGCGAAAGTGTTCGCCCCGAATTCGCACGAGCTCGACATCGTCGAGGGCCGTGCAACTGGCGGTGCGGCGGCCATCCATGCCATCGGAGTAACTCTGTAGCTCGGTCGTGAGTGATGAAACCAAGCCGATCTCGCCAAAGTGGCTCCCCGGACCGAGGTAGTTGAGCACGCGCTCTTGCGTGCCGCGCGCTTGGGTCACTTTGACAAAGCCGAGTCGGACCATGTAAAAGTCGTTGGCTTTTTCGCCTTGGCGAAAGATGACCTGGCCCGGATCGACCCGCGCGAACTCGACGCACTCGCGAAGCATGGCGACACATTCGCTCCGCTGGTCGCTCGACAGCGACTGGAGCATCGAGATCGAATCGAGCTGATTGTCGAGCGCACGCTGGCGATAGACGTTTTCTAAAATTTCGCGAGCCACTTCGTTGCGCTGCAGCATATAGAGGACGTTGCGATTGATCCGCAGCACCTCGGCATCGGTGGCGGCCGTCACGGTCGCCGAGCGGGGGTAATGGCTCATGCAGGTCATTTCGCCGATGATAACCGCATCGCTGGTAAGCCGAATCGATTGGCGGCCCGAGTACATGTGAGGCGATTTGCCCCCGGGCTTGCTGGTCGAGGCGACAAACTTGTTGCTCTGCTTACCGAACCATTTCCAGAGCCAACCCGACGCCTGTTTGCTCTCGCGTCCCGCGATCGAGTTCGTGCCGACGTCGAACTCGCCACTGACGAGCAAGAACGCATCGCGGCCATACTCTCCCTCTTCGCACAAGACTTCTCCCTTTTTCAGGCGTTGTCGCACGATGGAAGTCGCGTTCCACTGCAAGAACTTGAAAGGAATGCCAGCGAACATGGGTAGTCGCAACAGTTCTTCGGCAGTCGTCGCCGATTCGCCCGGCTCGAACTTTTGTTGCGATTGCCGATCGCCTTTGAACGTGAGCGCGTCGGTTGGGCACGAAATCATGCACTCGCCACACGACACACACGACGATTCACCCATCGGCGTATCCAAGTCGAACGCGATGCGTGAATCGTAGCCTTTGCCCGCGCGGCCGATGACATAGTTCTCGCGAATCTCTGAACAGCCTCGCATACAGCGTTCGCAGAGGATGCAAGCGCTGTGATCGACCAGAATCCGCAACGACGAACGATCGACTATTGGCACTTTCTTGGTACGGGCAAATCGCGACTCTTTAATGTCGAGCCGTTTTGCTAGCGCGGTCAGTTCGTTCGGCACAAACTCGGAGTCGGCCGCTGTGGCGAGGGCCGACTCGCTGAGGTGGTCGGCCACGAGCAACTCGGTGAGCACTTTCACGGCCGCGCGGACGCGTGTGCCCGACTCGGGATCGTTGGCCGACTCGATCGTTTGAACTTCCATTCCTTCTTCGACTTGGTGGTGGCAGGCCGGGACGAGGCTGCCGGCCCCACGGCGTTTGCCATCGACCGTGCGAAAGACTTCGACGACGCAGACGCGGCAAACGGCCGCCGGTTGCATGTGTTCGCGGTGACAGAGTATCGGTATCGGATTCACGTCGCCCGGTTTCTCGACAAACACCTCGCTGGCTGCGTCGTAGATCGTGGTGCTGCGTGGGACCGTGTGCCCCTCGGCGTCATTGACGATATTCCCTTGCGAATCGCGAGTCGGCACAGCCTTCTTGACGGTCACCGCCCGGCCGTCGATTTTGAGGTGAATGTCGGTGGCGTAGTCCGAAGCAGTCGAGTCGACGAGCCGCACGAGTTGGCCATCGATGTCGCGCGAAAAGAGCCCCTCTTCTTCGATGTTGAGTGGATCGAAGAGCACTTCAGCAGCAAGTGGCCCGGCGGTAAGCACAGCGGCAACAGATTTTTTTGATTCGTTTTTCATGAGTTGAGCTGGGCTGGGTGGACTGCGGTTGCGTTACGACGATTTAAGGTGTCGCACAATGTCGTCTTGGAAATACTCGAGCAGCGTGCGAATTGGTGCCGAGGCGACTTGGCCGAGTCCGCAGATCGACGTGATCGCCATCACGCCGCCGAGTTCGTCGACCAATTGTTTCGTGCTGTCGAGTTGCTTGGGGTCAAAGTTGCGTTCGAGAATATTGCCCAAGATTTCGGTCAATTTCTGCGAACCAATGCGGCAAGGAACGCACTTGCCGCACGACTCGTTGCGGTAGAATCGCGAACAGGCCCACGCCTGATCGACCATGTCGGTCCCCTCGGCATAGACGACAATGCCGGCCCCGAGCATGAGCCCCATCGCCCGCGACGTGGCGATGTCGAGCGTCCAATCGCGGAGGTCAAAGAAATCAGCTTTGGTTTTCAGCGTGCTGCTGAAGTCGCGACGCAAGGCAGTGGTGGGAAGCTTCGCTGGCAAAAATCCGCCCGATGGCCCCGAAGGGGCGACCGCCTTGAACTTGAGCCCGTCGCGCATGCCGCCGGCGTAGTCGTCGATCAACTCGCCGAGCGTGATGCCGTTGGGGACTTCGTAGGCTCCCGGCTTGGCGACATCGCCACTAATCGAAAAGAACCGGCGGCCTTGCATTCCCGGTCGACCGGCGGCGGCGAACCACTTGCCATTTTCGCGGGCCATGATTGCCGGCACCCAGGCGAACGTTTCGACATTGCTGAGCAGCGTTGGTTGATTCCACAATCCATTGGTTTGCAGTTGAGGCGGACGATTGCGAGGTTCGCCGCGATGGTCCTGCATCGCTTCGATCAGTGCCGTTTGCTCGCCACAAATGTAGCCACCGGGGCTGACGAAAACTTCGAGCTCGAAGCGAAAAGAGGTCCCGAAGAGGGAACTTCCGCACGCGCCGATTCGCCGCGCCGCGTCGATGGCCGCTTGCACCGCTTCGATTTGCTCGTGGTATTCGTGGCGGATATAGACGTAGCCGCGATCGGCACCCGTTACCAAGCCACCGAGGATCATCCCTTCGAGCACGATCCAAGGTGTCCGCAATAATAGCTCGCGATCTTTGAACGTGCCTGGCTCGCTTTCGTCGGCGTTGCAGACGACGTATTTCTGGTCGCCCTCGGCACGCAGCACGTCGTCCCACTTTTTATAGGCCCGCCCGCCAGCACCTCCCATGCCGAGTAGTCCTGCCGTTTCGAGCGCCGAGATGACGTCTTTTGCCGACAACACTTTTTGCTCGGCGAAGCGACGGATCGAGTCGTAGGGAGCCAACGTCGAGTCGGACGAGTTCGACTTGTCGTAGGGGTCAATGCTCCAGCCGTCGGCGTTCTGCCGCGACTGGTCGGCATCGTAATCGTGCTTGGGGGGTGAGCCCTCGGCATAGGCTTCAATAAGTTTCGCAAACTCTTTGGCGGTGCTTCCCACATGCAAATGCTCGTCGATCATCGCGGCCGGGGCCCGGTCGCAGCGTCCCAAGCACGAAACGCCATGCACGGCGACTTTGTTATCGCCCGCTTTTGCCGCCACCTGTTTTGCCGCTTTCTCAAGATCGCAAGCACCTCGCAAACGACACGCCATGTCGTGGCAAACGTGAACTTCGGTCGCCGCCGGCGGCGCGAGGCGGAAGTGGGGGAAGAAACTCGCCACCTCGTGCCAACGGTAAAGCGGTACCCCGGTCGCAGCCGAGATGTCGAGCAGCGACTGCTTGCGGAGATAACCGGCTTCGCGCTGGAGTCTAAAAAGTTCCTGAACGATCATGGTGAGGCAGGCTGAAGGGTGCTGAGTTGTTGGCGACGTTTCGAGATGCCGGTTGGTGTCGCGACGGATGATCGCATCCAACGTGGGCCGTTTTGTTGTGGTGTCGTGTGAAGCGTCTCGTAAAGTTCTTGGAGTTTTTCGTTGGCGGTGGGATTCCCCTCTAAACGATGGGCCTCGAACAAATAGTGTTGCGCGGCCAATTCCCAATCGGTCGACCCTGTTGTCGACCGCAAATTAGCGGCTAATTTCGCCCAATCGAGTTTGCTTTCAGCCGACTTGAACCGGTCGATCGAGCGGCGCACTTCGTCGCGCAGCGATTGGGCGAGTTGTCGGACCTCTTGCTTGGGCGGATTGAGCTTTGACAGCTCTGTGGTCAGTTCGCCTAACAACGTTTGTCCGCTTGGGCTAAGCACATCGGTCGGTATCGCCGCACGATACCAGGCGTTCCAGCTCAGCAAGTCGCGACCCTTGTCGACGAACGGCTCGAAGGCACGATTGCCATCGTCGTTTTGAAGAGTGTGATGACACGACGCACAACTGTATTCGGCAAACTCGGGCCACACACCCGATTCGGCACGGGCGACCAACAAGTCAAGCGACGCGTCGAACGCGACGAGTTGGCCGATCAGCCATTGCCGCGCGCGGTCGAGCGAATCGTTCGACTCCCAGTGGGGCGGCAGATTGGCCAAGTGCGACGTGTACTCAAAAGCCAAACGAGGATGACCAGCCGCAATCAGATCGTGATCGACATCGCGCCGCCGGGAATCGTCGCCGCCGGGTAAACCAACGTGACAACCAACACAGGTTCGCGCGCGGGTCACTTGGTCGTTCAGGTCACGCAGTCCGTGCATTGTGTTGGTCTCGACCCACGCCGAGTCGACGATAGTGAGCGACGAAAGCTGCGGTGCCGAAGTCGTAAAATGGGTTTCGAGCCAGTTGTCGGCCGGGCCGTGGCAGGCGGAGCAGCCGAAATCGGTGCGCAGATGTTCGTCGCTCTCAGCAAGTTCTCGCGACGCGGGTGCCGCGTGGCAGGCGGCGCACTGTGTGTCGACGAACTGCTGAAAGTTGCTCGGCAACTTGCCACCGTTGAGCTTCTCGACAATCGTGAGCGACACGTCGCGCCAGAGCAGCCGATAGGCTTGGGCGTGGGGGTCGCTAGCGTTCCAAACAGTGTCGGCTGTATTCGACGCCGAACCGCGCACGCCTCCGTGGCAGTTGGCGTTGCTGCAATTGGCACTCGGATGCCGAAAGTTGAGCGACGGGTTGGCGACGGCGCTCGTCGCGGGACGATCGCCGACGCTCTCGGTCGTCAGTCCCACCGAGGCGGCAGCCAAGAGGGTGGCGGCAATCGCACCGGTGAGCAACCCACGGCTAGTTAGCTGGTTCGACATGTGTCGCCCCTTCTAAAAAGTCGTTGGCCGTCAGTGAGCCATTGGAAAACGACTCGGTTGAGGGACTTGATTTGTGGTAGCGATGACAGGTGATGCAATCGTGCCGCGCTCCGCCTGTCGCACCTGCTTTCGGCGCGTGACACTGGGCGCAGTTGTCTTTACCGGGGATATCGACCAGTTTGCTTTCATTCGCCATTTCCGCCAGCGACAATCGCTTGGCTTTGCTGTACGACCCCGGATGGCATTCGCGGCACTGCATCGCGCGATGGGCGTGGTGGTCGAAATGAGCTTTTGGCAACCAAACGTTCGGCACCTTTGGTGGGGCGACAGCCAACGATTGGTCGTCGACGACATGGCACTCGCGGCACTTATTGGCGATTGTTGCTTTTGCCGCTGTCAGCTTCTCTTCGATCTCCTGCGTGGCACCGGTCGGAATTCGCGTACGCCCTGGAATCGGGCGCTCGAGTTCCGCCAGTATTCCGGGCTTCTTCGTTAGCGATTCAAACCAAGTGCTGCGTGCCAAAAATGTGAGGTGTTCGTCGAGTTCGTCGAGTCTCAATCCGTGAGGGACGCGCAACTGTTCGCGGTGGCACGCGCCGCAATGTTGGTCGAAATCGATTGGCTCGAAGCCGGTGAGTGTGGCCGCCGTCTCATTCGAGTTGGCCGTCGAACCGGGCTGGTGGCACGACGCACATTCGAGTTGCACCAAATCGGTGAGTTTGCCCCCCTGCGGCAAGTACCGCTCGCGGTCGGACAATGACATGTCGTTGTAAGAGAAATGATCGCCCGGCTTGGTTTCGCTCAAGTCGGGTAGACTCGATAGCCCGAGTCGCATGTGCCGCGAGTGCGAAAAAGCCAAGTTGCCCGGATCGCCTTGCTCGATGGCGTTAGCAACGCTCTTGAATTCGGGATGCGGCTGGGGAAAGCCCGAGACGCCGGCATCGATCACGAATTCGAGGTCAAACGAGTGCGAACGCAAATCCGCGTGGCAAACGGTGCAAGCCGAGTCGTCGACCTGAGTGAGATCGACGCTTTCGCCGCGATGTTCTTGATGGCAGGCCGCGCACGCCTGGTCGGCGTCGGTGGGGCAACCGTGGTGATCGGCGACAACGTGGCAAGCTTGACAGCGGCCACCACTTGTCGAGGTGGTCGAAGTCAGTCGCCAAGCCCCCGTCCGAAGTGGTTCGCCCGCCACGTGACAAGCCGCGCAATTCGACTCCCACATGGCGTGTGTTTTCGAGATCGGTCCGTGCGTTGCGGCAAGCGTTCCGCTGGGTGTTGCAAAGCACCAAATCGCAAAGCCAATTCCGCCGACAATCGCCGCGATGACTAGCCCCAAGCGAACGAGCGACGCGGCATCCCAGGCGCGATAGTGGTCGAGCCGAATACGAAAGGCGCGCTCTTTTTGGGTGGGGTTGTTTGTCACCAGGGCCAAATTCCCGCGTAGCGAATAGCACTCACTCCATGAGCAATGAGAATGGCGAACAGCAACAGCGAGAGGGGCAAATGAATCGAAATCCACCCGTGTAATAGTCGGTGGATGCGGCGTTGGCGGTCGTATTGTCGCCGGATGTTGCAATACTCGGCCAGCGAATCGACTAGCTCGGCGGCTCGGCTGGTGGTGACGTTGCCGCGCAACGACGAAAAGTAAGTGGCGGCAGCCGTGACGTTGCCGATCTCTTTTTCGCCACCACCCCCTCGTAGTAGGTAGGGCCTGATAGTCTCGCCAAACGCCAACTTCAAGCGCGCCAAATCGGTGCGATCGATCTTCTCGAAGGCGAGCGCCTTCGTTTCTAGCACGCGGCCCCCGACGTGTCCCACCGTGCGGACCGCCCCCACCACCAGAAACCGACTGGCCGATTCGTCGCTCGCTTCGTCGCCACGCGCCGAAATCTCGTCGGCGGGTGCTCCCCCGGCATCGCGGAACACGCGCTCGATGTCGGTCACCATCTGGGCCGTGAGGTGGGGAATCTGCGAAACAATCGACTCGGCGGGGAGCGTATGCAGCATGTGCCGCGGCAAGATTTGTTGCAAATAAAGCCCAAGAACGCCGCTGGCAATCACGGCCCAGTAGAGGACCATCAGTAGCACCGTGAGCGGGCCCCCCCATTCAAACGCGAGCCCATGATGCAAGACAACGAGCGGCACACTCAGCAAACCGAGCCAAATGTGAGCCCGCAGCCAAGTCTGTGTGCGGCCAATTCGCCATGCCCGCACGCCGGGCCACTTGCGTGGCCAAAGCAGAATCTCGAAGACGATGATCGCCCCGGCGACGATTCCGAACAGCAGCCCGGGGCGACTACTTCCCCCCAGCCAACGCGAGTCGTTCGATCGCATCGTTTCGACCCAATAAAGGCCGATGGCCGCGAGGGCAACGACCAACACCGCAACGACCCACTTACGATGCTCGGGCCAAGTTTCGCTGTTGATGAGCATTCAATAGAGATCGAGCAGAGGAGCAGCGAAGTTTTTGATGAAGGCAGTCGAGTCGCGACGATTCCACCGCCAAGCGCCCTTTAGAATATCGGCCCGGTTGGCCGCAATCAAGATTTCGCGAAGGTTTCTTGCCCTTCGCGGTTGAGATGCTCGCTTTCACCTTGTCGGCGACGACGGGTGACAGCCGGCGACTTGACACGATCTCCCTCTGCTTGCGACCGATTCGGGAAACACGAATTTGGAGATAGTGGTTGATCGCGATCGACGCTCATCATAAGCTGAGGGTCTTTCGGGGAGAGCATTGGCTGGGGATCTGACAGAGAGCTTTATCTGCTGGTTTTTGCCGCATCGCGAGGATGGCATCGTGATATTCGCACCGGAGAGCGACGAATTCAATTATCGCAAGCGGTCCGCTTGCCTACTGCGAACGGAGCCATACGATGGCAATCGACGACCTCAACCGCACTCGTTTCGCTCGCCCCGGTAGCGATACCGACAAATGTGGCACGCTGATCGACGATTTCACTCAGGAACTCGAGTCGTCGGAATCATTCGACTTGGTGGCCTGGGCGCTGGAGGTTCCGTCGGAACTCCGTGATCGTGTCATACCGATTTACCTCGATCGCTATTTGTGCGATCGCCAACGGCGGGGATGGACCACGTACTTAGCCGGATTCATCGAACAATTTCCTCAATACGCCAGGTTCGTCGATCGCTTTCGCGAAGCTGCGCGTGACGATCGGACTTCCGGCGAGACAAGACCCGCGCAACAACTATCGGCCACCACCACCTATGAAGTCGAGCCGACACCGTGGCGAGAAGGGGGACAAGGATCGCTGCATAAAGCGAGCGACCAGGGCGTTGGCGGTCGACAAGTCGTGATTAAGTTCTTAAAAGCAGCCGATCTGGAGCAAGATTTTCGCAAAGAAATTGAGATCACCGCCAAGCTCGAGCATCCGGGTGTGGTGCCGGTGTTCGCGCGCGGAGTCGAAGCCACGCCACCGAACCGTTCGTTCTTCGCAATGCGGCTCATTCATGGCAAACCGCTCGAAGAATTGATTGCCGACTTTTACAACAACATGGGCAAGGATCCCAAGCGGCTCAAGGCGGCCTTCTCACCCGGCAGCAAGTCGCCGATGACGGCCATCGTCGAAAATCTGATTTCGGCCTGCAACACCGCATCGTATGCACATAGCGTGGGCGTGCTGCACTGCGACATCAAGCCAAAGAATATTGTCTGTGGTCGGTTCGGTGCGACTCATCTGGTCGATTGGGGGTCGGCACAGCGAATCGCCGGCGGACGCGACACGGCAGATGATTCGTCGGTACCGCTCGATTTTGAGAGTGGCACAGGCAAGAGCTATACGCTCTCTCATGCCAGCCCCGAACAACTCTTGCATCAAGAGTTGACGCCCGCCAGCGATGTGTTCGCCCTCGGCGCGACGCTCTATCACGCCATCACGGGGCAACCCCCCTACGGTCATGGACGTCGTCGCGACAGCGAAGCGATCGATGTTCGCAATGTGAACCCTTGCGTGCCGCCGCGCTTGGCGGCGATTTGCCAAAAAGCGATGCACCGCGATCCCGCCCAGCGCTATGCGAGTGCCGATGGGCTAGGTGCCGATTTGACGAACTGGCTCCGCGACGAAGAGGTCGAAGCGGTCCCCGATACGCTCTTAGGGAGCAGCTTTCGCTTCGCGCGACATCACCAGCGAGAGTCGATTGTGGCGTTGGTCGGTTTGCTGTCGCTGCTGTTATTAGGATCGCTCACCTGGATGATCCGCGCGCGAGCCATGGACTCGTCGAAGAGTCTCGACGCATCGCTCTCGCTCATCGAGAATTTGTGTGAACCACTTCAGAACGACTCGGTCGCTAACTCCGACGAGTTCGACGTTCGTGCGAAAGGGGTCGAGGACTTCGCCGCCGCTTTTATTCGCGAAAGCCGCGATCGCGACACCAAATTGGCCCGCGCACATCAACTCGCGGGATTGGTCGCGTTCTACCACCACAATCGCCAACTATCGGGCGACTCGAAAGCCCAACTCGTGCGGGCGATCGAGTCGCTCGAAGCGGCCGAGGCGATATTCTCGTCATCCGGCCAACCGCTCGCACAAGCTCGCAATGTGGTGCGACGCGCGAGGTGGCTACAGCAACTGGCGTTATCGAGCGACAATCTCGAAAAGGAAGTGGTGGCAGCCTACCGGGCACTCGAAGTTGCCGACCGACTCTTAGCAGCGGACGAGAGCAAGTCGGCTCGCGCGCTGTTGGCCGAAATTTCACAAATCCGTGGCGAATTGCTGCTCAAGTACGCCGACGACGTCACCTCAGTTGGCGCAGCCGACATCGCGTTCGACACGTCATTGCCGCCGGGCGTCAAGACGATCAACCTCAAGCAAAGCGCTCGTTGCTTCGACAACACCATCGACATCTTGAAAGCGGCCGGGCCGGGCGCTGGGCGCGAGCTCGCGCGTGGTTACGGCTATCGCGGCGACGTTCACCAGCAACTCGACGAAATCGAACTTGCGTTCCAGGACTACACCGACTCACTGCGAATCAGAAAAATGCAGTTCGACGCTGCACCCACCGACGAGAATCGCTTTCAACTCGCCCGCGGATACGCCAACTTTGGAAATCTCACGGTCAATGCGAGCGAAGAGTCGTTGCGCACGCTCGAGAGCAGCGCGTTCATGACGCAATTTCACGCTGAGTTAGACCAAATTAACGCCGCATCGCGGCTCGCGAAACCGTTGCCGATCGAAGTGTTGGTTTGCGAGACGTGTACGGGAAAAGCGATCGATTTGCAACGCGAACTGGTGTTCAATCGAACCAACGGCGACGAGCGAGCCACGATCGACTTTCTCCGCAGTTGTGATCGCGCTGCCGAACTCCACTACTTCGCAGCTCTCCGCGACAAGACCAGCGAAGCCGACCGAAGAAAGTATCTCGACAAGGCCGATAGCTTCCTCGATGAAGCGATTCGCTGTGTCGATGTGGCTGGTAGCGATGTCGAAGCAATGCCACAATATCTCCACGATCGACTTGCCGCCTGCTATACCCTCAAGCTCGAGATCGTTTTGGCGCGGGGTGACTCGCAGCCCGGCGTTCTGAAGTCGCTGAGCGACAAAGTCCGCACGCTCGTTGGCGTCGTCGAGTCGCCTCAATCGAAGGACATCGAACGGTTACAGTTGCTGATTTTGGCACTGGCGGCGGTCGACGATGAGGTAGGCGTCCGCCAGGGGTTGCGTCAGCTTGCTGCGCAAAAGGGAAGCCGCAGCGTTGGTTTTAAGAAACACGTCGAGACTTTTCTATCGCTGCCGGGCCACGATGCGGTCGATGGCGAGCTCGACTCGCTGCTATAGGAGCGGCCCCGAATGATCGACGCGATACTGATTCACACAATGGTTGGCTTGAATTCGAGCGTCGTCGATTGGAAAGAAGCCGAGCCGCTCGTCATTGGGCGACAGCAACAGCCTAGCGAACCGATTGGCGAGTTGCACCTGAGTGACGGAGAACTTCGCCTGGCGATCGTGCCACTGCGCGAAGTGACGGTGTCGCGACGGCAACTGAAAATCTCGCGAGGCGACGACGGGCGACTCTGTGTCGAAAACCTTAGCCCAGCTAACCCAGTTAAGGTAGCCAACCAAGTGATCGGCACCCCGGCGCACGCCAGCGTTGGCTTCGCGCTGCCGATTACGGTCGACGTGGGCGATTGTTCGATTCGGCTCGAGCGCGGTGTCCAGACGCTGATGCACCAGACCCGTTTTCAGTCGAACCTCGCCGACCGCCGCGAGCTGGGGATTCACTTGCCTAGCTCGCGCGTCAACGCGATCGATGTCAAAGAACTCGTATCGTTCATGAGCAGCGTCGCCAGCGTGCTGACACTTTCGACCAACGAAGAAGAATTGTGTGAGCGGTCGTGCGAAGCGATCGCGCGGCTGATCGACATCGATGGGGTGGCCGTCTACAAATTGCCCAATTGGGAACGGGTCGCCGGCGACCAGCGGATCAAACCTCACCCATCGATTCTGGCCCGCGTGCTTAAAGAACAGCGCGTGTTATGGCGCGAGTCGGTGGCCGGTCATGCGACCGAGACGGCGGCTGAGATCGAGTGTTATGTCTCGGCCCCGATCGTCGCCGACGCCGACGCGAGCCAGCCGATCTACGGTGCCATCTACGCTCATCGCTTAAGGGCGACAGAGAGCAAACAAACGTTTACCGAAGTCCACGCGCACTTGGTCGAACTGGTCGCGTGTACGCTGGCAGCGGGAATCGTCCGCTGTCAGAAAGAGAAACAAGTGAACCGCTTCGAGCAATTTTTCCAGCCAAACCTGGCGAAGAAACTCGCGCTCGACAATCACTTGCTGCAAGCACAAGAGCGCGAAGTGACGCTGCTGTTTTGCGATATTCGCGGATTTAGTGCCGTCAGCGAGCGGGCCGGTCCGGCGCTCACTTCCGCCTGGGTGCAAGATGTGTTTACCGACCTTTCAGAGTGTGTCCACAAGTTCGATGGCGTACTCGTCGACTACATCGGCGACGAACTAATGGCCATGTGGGGCGCGCCCGACGACCAGCCCCAGCACGCTCAGCAGGCATGTGAAGCCGCCATCGACATGATTCGCATGTTGCCGAAGATCAACGACAAATGGACGAGTCGGATTGGTAGCGCGACGACCGTCGGCATCGGCATCAACTCTGGCCCAGCCATAGTGGGCAACACCGGTTCGACGCTCAAGTTCAAATACGGCCCCTTGGGCGACACAGTCAATCGCGCAAGCCGAGTGCAAGGGCTCACGAAATATCTGAAAGTGCCGATTCTGATCACGCGGACAACAAAAAAACAGTTGCCCGCCGAGATGCTCGTGCGGCGCTTCGGCCATGCCAAGGCGGTGAACCTTGCCGAGCCGATCGAACTGTTCGAGCTGATTACCGAGACACAAAACGCGGGGGTCGAGCTGACCGTGTTCGAAGAGGCGATCGAGCACCTGGAGGCAGGACGACTGAACGAGGCGGCCCGGTTGCTTTCACCCGCCTTGAGCTGCGAGCTACCGCACTATCCCTCGATGCTGGCGTTCCGCGAGATCGTCAATCGGATCTTGCAAGACAAAGCGGCCGAAGCGCATTACTGGGACTTCGGCGGAAAGTAGTGGTCGATCGTGTGAAGTGGAAACACTAACGCGACAGCGCAGGTTTATTTCGCTGTCGTACTCGTGCTTGCTGAGGCAAGACTCGAAAGTAGCACGGCAGTTTCCTTCATTCCCGCCGCCGCGCGATTGACCCCTGACTTTCGTCCCTCTGACTTTCGTCCCGCGCTTTTCCGTCGCTAGACTGGTAGCGATCGCACGCCCCCAAAAAATGGCCAATAATCGTTGTCGCAATGACGCCTGCCGTGTGGTAGAAAGGGGGGGCTGAGCGGTAGTCGGCGGTGACTCGTGGCGCGAGTTGCAAGCGTTCGGGCAGGGCGATTGCGAGGTCTGGCCAAGGTGGCGACGAAAACGCTCGGCCGAACTTCGAGAGAAAAACAAACTGTCGCTTTTCCAAAAAAAACCAGCGCCAAAATGACGCGAATGATGTCGCTTTGCGAATGCGAAATCGACTACAAAACAAGCGATTGGCGCAAACCGAGGGAGACAAAATAGGGGCCATAAAGTCGCACGAAATCGTATTTGGGGAAAAAGCGACAAAAGCGACACTTTGAGCCGTCGGCCGACCAGCAAATTTGGCGAACTTTTCGGCCCGCGACGCACCGCATATCGCCAACGGAAGAGCTAACACAAGAGGCCGGCGGCGGTGCCGCGTTCATCGGCAGACAGACGGGTCAATTCATGGCAGAGAACCCAGCACCGGTAAGCCCAACTCGATTGAATTCAGCGCCGTTGAGTTTAGCAACCGACGCCGAAACTCGGCGACTAAACGAAGCCAGCGACCGCACGCAGAACTGGAAGCGGTGGGGGCCTTATCTGGCCGAGCGGCAGTGGGGAACCGTCCGTGAGGATTATTCCGACGACGGTGAAGCATGGGACTATTTTCCTCACGAGCAAGCAGCGAGCCGAGCGTACCGTTGGGGAGAAGATGGGTTACTGGGCATCAGCGACCGTCAGTGTCGACTTTGTTTTGCGATTGCGCTGTGGAACGGTCGCGACCCAATACTCAAAGAGCGACTCTTTGGGCTCACTGGTCCCGAGGGGAATCATGGCGAAGACGTGAAGGAGTGCTACTACTACCTCGATTCGACGCCGACGCATTCGTACATGAAGGCACTCTATAAGTATCCGCAGCGAGAGTTTCCCTACGGCAAGCTCGTCGCCGAGAATGGTCGCCGGAGTAAGTTAGAGCCCGAATATGAGATCGTCGACTCGGGCGTGTTCGACGGCGATCGCTACTTCGATGTGTTTGCCGAGTACGCGAAAGGTTCCCCCAACGACATGCTGATTCGCCTGACGGTCGCCAATCGCGGTCCCGAAGCGGCGACAATTCATTTGCTACCGACGCTCTGGTTCCGCAACAGTTGGTCGTGGGGTTGCACCCATGAAGGATGCGAAGTGAAGCCGAGGATGCAAGCCGAGGGTCCGAGCGCGGTGATCGCACGGCACACGACGCTTGGCGAATTTCGCTTCGACGTCGATCGGCCGATTGTCGGCCCGCAAGTCGAGCTCGTGTTTACCGACAACGAAACGAATACCGAGCGCGTCTTTGGCACTGGCGACATCAACGGCAGCAATCGCTTTGTCAAAGACGCGTTTCACGACTACGTGATTCACGGTGACACCACAGCGGTGAACCCAAAGCAGTTCGGCACCAAGGTGGCGGCCATGACAAAAGTCACGATCGCACCTGGCCAACAGGTCGTCATGAAAATGCGACTGACGGCCGTCAATGAAGCGACGGGCCACCCATTTGCCGACTTCGACGAACTGTTTGCGAAGCGAATCGACGAGGCCGATGACTTTTATGCGAAACGTATTGCCGGACCACTAGGCAAAGAAGCGGTGAACGTTTCGCGACAAGCCTACGCCGGTTTGTTGTGGAGCAAGCAGTTTTATCACTATGTGGTCAAGGACTGGCTCGAAGGAGACCCCGATCAACCCGCACCCCCGGCGAGCCGAAAGTCAGGTCGCAACCACGACTGGCCTCACCTCTTCAATCGCGACATCATTTCGATGCCCGACAAGTGGGAGTATCCTTGGTATGCGGCATGGGACTTGGCTTTTCACATGATACCGATGGCCGCGGTCGATCCGGCGTTTGCGAAAAAACAGCTCGAACTCTTCTTGCGCGAGTGGTATTTGCATCCCAATGGTCAGATGCCCGCCTACGAATGGGCGTTATCGGATGTCAACCCGCCGGTCCATGCTTGGGCTTGTTGGCGGGTCTACAAGATGACGGCTCCGCGAGGCGAGCGCGATGTGGCGTTCCTTAAGCGGGTATTTACCAAGCTGCTCGTCAACTTCACCTGGTGGGTTAATCGCAAAGACGTCTCGGGGAATCATCTGTTCGGGGGCGGCTTTCTTGGGCTCGACAACATTGGCGTCTTTGATCGCTCGAAGCCATTGCCGGGTGGAGGTCAGCTCGAACAAGCCGACGGCACGGCCTGGATGGCGTTCTACGCTTCGACGATGCTCGCGATGGCGCTCGAGCTCGCGCAGTTCGATAACACCTACGAAGACATTGCCTCGAAGTTTTTCGAGCACTTCATTTTCATCGCTGACGCCATGAACACACTCGGCGGCGAAGGGCTGTGGCACGAGCCAGACGGTTTTTACTATGACCAAATGAAGCTCGACGACTCGGTAATGCCGATGGGGATTCGTTCGATCGTGGGGTTGATTCCGCTGTTCGCCGTCGAAGTGCTCGAACAGGCCGAGATCGATCGCTTGCCCGGGTTCCGCAAACGGATGGAGTGGTTTCTCAAATATCGGCCCGACCTCGGCCGTCACATTGCCTATTGCGAGCGCTCTCGCGAGAGCAACTCCGGCGTTCGTCGACTGCTGGCGATTCCCTCGCGCGAGCGGCTCGAAAGCATGCTCCGATACTTGCTCGATGAAAGTGAGTTTCTCGCACCCCACGGCATTCGGGCGCTCTCGCGCGTGCATCGCGACTACCCCTTTGTGATGTGGGTCGATGGCGAAGAGCATCGCGTCGACTACACGCCGGGCGAATCGACGACCGGGCTCTTTGGTGGCAACTCGAATTGGCGTGGGCCGATTTGGATGCCGATCAATTACCTCATCATCGAGGCGCTCGAGCGCTACCACTATTTTTACGGCGACGAAGTCCAGGTCGAATGCCCGACAGGATCCGGCAACTGGATGAGTCTGTTCGAGGCGTCGCAAGAGCTGCGCCGCCGATTGGCGTCGTTGTTCTTGCCCGACGATTCAGGGCGACGCCCTTGCCACGGCACCGACTTGCGCTACGCCAACGATCCCTATTGGCGCGACTTCCCGCTCTACTACGAATACTTCCACGGCGACACGGGGCGCGGAGTTGGCGCGAGCCATCAAACGGGTTGGACGGCGCTCGTCGCCACGATTTTAGGGAAGTCGCGTTTGCCAACCGAGAGTCGCCTCGACGGCGCGACGGGGACTGAGAAAACCCTCGTCGATACGTCGGCTTGAGACTCAACCATTGGCAGGGCTGTGAGACCATTCGTGGAGCTTCAAGTCGAGTAGCGTCTTGCCAATCACCAGCGGCACCAGCATCCACACGGGCGAACCAAACAGCACGGCGGCGAAGCCCCCCGCGAGGATGGCGATATGTAAGACCACGATCCGACCGTAGGGCTGAACCAGCAATTGCATCGGCAATGTACGACGATATTCGCCCCCCCACAAGTAGTTGACGAAAAACGACCAGATGTGGCCCAGCGCGATGGCCGCGATGCTGAACAGCAGCAATGGATCGCCGAGCGCTGTGACGATCGCATCGAACGGATTGGCATTACCGCCACGAAAGATCGCTCCGTTATTTCCGAGCAACACGCTGACAAAGACGCCATGCACGAAACAGAACAACCCATAGTGAACAATGAAAAAGGGGACAAGAAACAGCTTGATGCCGTGCTTAACGAGCGGATTCCCGGCAACCATTTCCGTCAATTGTTTTCGGATCGCGACAGCCTCTTCACGGCGATCGGGCGTCGCCCCTGTTGTGGTCGCCAGTCGTTCGCGCATCGCAAACTCGACTTCATCGGGGTCGGGCGAGCAGCAGATGATCTTCGCCACGTTGAGCAGACCAATGACGACGTTCTCGCTGCAATAGACGAACACAACAGCAAAAGCGTCCCAGCCGAAGAAAACAACCCCGATGAGGGGCAAGGCGTTGGCGATGAGCAGCGGTGCGACGCTCGAGCGTTGGTTGTTCGATTCGAGCGCAGCGGACGGCTGAAACAATGTCATAAGAGCGCTCAATTTGCGCGCAACGCTGAGTTGAGTCAAGAGCCTCTAGTCGAGAGTTTCGAGGTAGGTGATAACGGTTTTGCTACGATGATCAAAGTCGCGTGATGCGAACATGGGCGATCAGAACAGTATGCAGGCGAACATTGGCGCTGAATGTCACCGCGAGGGGTCTGATCAAGGCGACGCGAGAACCCATGCCACGCGACTCGCCCAATTGACTAGGATCGCGACGAAACGTGGTGTCGATCTGATGGCTCGCTTCCGTAATTGCATTTCGCATGTTTTTTGTCGGCACGCTGCCAAAACTCTGCGAGCTCGCCAATTGCTGACCCGCTCCATAAGACTAGGAACGTTAAAGCTCCTTAAGCTCCTCGAGCATCTGCGCCGTCGTATACGTCGGTTCGTCAGAATCGATCCGGCGTTTCAACTCTTCGTCTGAGATGGGTGGTGTCAGGAATTCCATGCTATCCCCGTCGATGGTTTGAACAACCGGATTTACGAAGACCGATGACTTGCCTCATTCGTCGCACAACTCGATCGTTTCTGACAGGTTGCCTAGTGGACTGTCAAGTGAGAAACTTCGGGTGCCACTGGCTCCGCCAGTGTGGGGCAATTGTCACGTCAGCAATAACTTCCACTGGCATAGCCAGTGGCACACAACCCTAATTATCGGCTTTGACAGACCACTAGCCTATTTAGCAACTCACTCTCGACAATAATGCGAGTCATCTTCGGCTCTCGGAATTACTGACACCTTGACGAGACCATACCACCCGCAGCTTGGCAAAGCGATCTTATTCCTCCTCTCCCATCGCATCGTCGCCGACCACCGCCACGCGGTTGATCGCCGCTTCGTGGGCGGCTGGGTCGACGATGAGCACATTCTCGCCGAGCTCGAGTTCGGTGGGGTCGTCTTCGATGGCGCGGCCACGGTCATCGAGTTTCATGTCGGCGGCGCTGGTGATCTTTTTTGCGACCGCCAACAGTTCGTCGTAGAGTTCGTTACGTTCGACGCCGTTGATGTCGCTCACGGCCCCGGAGACCTCTTTCAGATAACGCAAGAAAATCTCGCGGCGATCCGACTGCTGTTTCACGCGGAGTCGCCTGCGCAGGTACATGCCCAACTTTCGTCCGACAGCTTGCAGACCCAAGCGAATTTCTTTTTGGATTTCAGGGTAGTTGGCGATCGCCTCTTTGCTTTCGCTCGTGAATGGCACCCACACGCTTGCGATGTGAACCATCAAGCTCACCGGGCCCTTGGGCATCGCCCCGCGCGATTGGCTCAGCCCATAGCCACGCCAGTTGGTGCCGATGACCGTTTGGGTGATCGCACAGGCCGACTGTTGGAACTGAAGCGGCACGCGATTGGCGTACCTCATTACTTCCATCTGTTGTCCCTCGGCGACGTTGACGTTCTTCATGGCGTCGAACAGTTTTTGCCGCTCTTTGGGTTTGAGTTTGTTAGGCGTTTGTCGCGTTTTAAGCCCCGAGGTCTTGACGATTTTGTCGGCCGCTTCGGGTCCGAGTCCGTTAAACGTATTAATCAAAAACTGCCGCACGGTGCGTGTATCGGTCTCTTCGATCAGTTCGACGAGCAGGTCCATGGTGATGTTCTGAGTCGGAGCGCTGCCACCAAAAGCAAGACCGACTTCGATCTGAAATGGATTGCCCCGGTAGACCGACGGGGGCCGGGTGGCGGCGGCGTAGAACTCGCCCGGCACGACTTGGTGCAAGCCCTTCAAGATCAAATCTTCGCCGATGGGACAAATGCAATCGGTCGTCGGTGGCGAGATTTTGGTTTTCTGAATTGCGTCGAAAAGCTTCTCGCTCTCGGGTCGACCCACCTTGCGAGTGCCGGTGCGAATCGAGACTCCTGCCGTCGTGCAGATGCGTTTCGCAACCGCCGGGGTGACACGCGAAAACCGGGTCCGCAGAAACTCGCCCAACGTGCTCGGCTCTGTCTCTTCGAGCATCTGCGCGAGCCGACCAAGTTCGACACCATAAGGGTGGGGCTTGATCTCTTTTGCCTCGGGGGGCAACTTCTCGGCACTACGCAGGTAGTCGTATTGATAGCTGTCGGGGTCGAGATAGTGAAGCGTAATGTGGGGATTGGCGATAGCCGTCTGCTGGAGGTACTCGTCGACGCTACCGCGACCGCGGACGAACTTGGCTTCGAGTTCAATGGTGACGCGGGTGCCGTGTGGCTGGTCGACCCATTCGATGCCATGCTTCTCGATGTACTCTTTTCCCTTGTCGCCTGGCGTAATGTCGACGCCGGCTCCTTTACCATTGAGGATGCGAGGTTCGTTTTTCTTGGTATCGATCTGAATTTCGTAGTAGTGGGCCGGCTTGCGGATCGAGACCTTGCTGATGATCTTTACCGGCTTACCGGTTGTTTGGACGCCATACATGCCAGCGGCACTAATGCCGATGCCTTGCTGTCCGCGGCTTTGCCGCAAGCGGTGGAACTTCGAACCGTAGAGCAGTTTGCCGAAGATCAATGGGATTTGTTTCTTGAGAATGCCCGGCCCATTGTCTTGGATGCCGACCTTGTATTTATTGGGGCTCGACTGCTCGATGTGAACCCAAATCTCAGGCAAGATGCCCGCCTCTTCGCAGGCGTCGAGCGAGTTATCGACAGCCTCCTTAACGGTCGTAAGCAGCGCCTTGCGAGGGTTGTCGAAGCCGAGCAGATGGCGGTTCTTGGCGAAGAACTCGCTGACCGAAATCTCTTTTTGGCTCGCCGCCATGGCCTTGGCGGTCGATCGCCGTTTGGGGGGAACGCCGTTGGAAGCTATGTCGCCCGTTGTTGATTCTGCCAATGCTGTGTCCTCGGGAAATGCAAGCGATGAACGATCAGCGATGAAAATGTTCATCGCTTATCGTTCATCGTTTCGTCGCCTGATGTCAAACTTTGCCGGTGGTGCCGATTATAGCGAGATTCCAGGCCCGTCCCAGGCCGACTCGCACCTTACAAACGGTGCGACATGTTCAACTGTTACGGCTGGCATAAAAATCTTTACCCTCGTGCGCGGTCTTGTCCGATTCACTCGATACGACCCCCCAAACCAACCCGCACTGCTGGTTCGCTCTGGCGAACCACCCCTTTCCCATCGTGCGCCGAGTGCGTGCAAGGAGTGATCCAACCAATGAATCGACAAACAACCAATTTGCTGTTCGCCCTTGTGGCATTGGGGGCTGCTTCGGTGGCCCCCCCGGTCGTGCGTGCCGACTATGGCTGGGACGGTCAGCGGCACATTAGCTATCAGCAAAACCGCGACCTGTTTTACAACTACTATGTTGGCCCACAGCCAAGCGGCACCGCGGCGGGCATGTATGTCTCGCCGCTGCCGGTGCCGGCGAGCGTGGGGCACACCTACACGACTTACCAGCCCTTCATGCCCCACGAGTATCTCTACCACCACAAGCGTAGCTGGTACAACCACAACCCAGGGGCAGGTTGGACGCGCACCAAGGTCCGTTACAGCGCGCTGGGCGCTTGGTTCCAGCAATCACCGATTCATATCTCGAACCTGTCGACTGTTCCGCTGGACGACTGAGGCAGGTTTCGTCGTGTGGATTTGTCGATGAATGTCATTCCCGCGCAGGCGGGAATCGAGTCAGCAACGCCCCCACTCGAGATTCCCGCCTCCGCGGGAATGACAGAGTTTTCGCAAACAGGAGTTTCTCAATGATTTCTCTAAGACGCATCGCGATAATCGCGACCATCGTCGTGGGTAGTGCGATGGCCAACTCGGCTTCCGCCATCGAGGCGGGTTACATGTGGCCCCTGCGTCGCGCCGAGGCTTACAACTGGCATGGGAGTTATGCCCACTCGCAATATGGCGCGCCAGTCGCGCTCGTAGTCCCCCCGACCGCCACGCTACAGACCAATTGGGGCTGGGGTGTCGGTGCGTCGCGGATTTCGCGGATCGATCACCAGTTCGGACGAAACTATGACGGCCCCGGTCCGTTCGGTGCTGGGTTCCGTAACACGCCTCGTTGGCCGCAAGACACGACGCACACGGGCGTCTACTACGTGCGTGGGCCTTGGTAGATTGAGAACGACGATCACTCCGGTCGCTGACGCTTCCGGCTCGCCTGACTCTTGGCGAGCCGTATGCGTCAGCGACCGGATTTTCTCGTTGGCGAGTTTCGCAATGTCGTCATCGCAACTAGAGTAAGGAAGACCAATAAGTAAGTCGCATCGCGACTTGCTCCCCGCTCCCCGCTCCCTGCTCTCCGCGATGTCCTTCTTCGAAATCATTATCCTCGCCATCGTCCAGGGCTTCACCGAGTTTCTGCCAGTCAGCTCGTCGGGGCACTTGGTGGTCGCTAATGCGTTGCTCGAATCGATGGGCCGGCCACCGTCGCCCGATGTGCTGGAGGTGAACATAGCGTTGCATTTGGGGACGCTGCTGAGTGTGCTTGTGTTTTATCGCCGCGAGATTGTGCGATTGCTCACCAGTGATCGACGAGTCGCCCTGCTGATTGTGCTTGGTAGCATACCGGCCTTCCTCGTCGGAGTGCTTTTCAAAAAGGTGTTGCCCGATACGACGACGGCTGCGGTGCTCGAGAACCCGCTGGTCGCCGGGCTGATGTTTCCGGTTACCGCTTTGATTTTGATTGCGGCCAGTCGCGTGTCGCGGGGCGAGCGCAACTACACGCAACTCTCGCCTTGGGGAGCCTTGCTTATTGGCCTTGCTCAGGCGTTTGCCATTCTGCCGGGCGTCTCGCGAAGTGGCTCGACGATCGCGGCCGGTTTAGGCGTGGGACTTCGCCGCGATGCGGCGGCAACGTTCGCCTTTCTGCTCGCGATTCCGGTGATTGCTGGGGCCGGCGTCTTCGAGGGACTCGACATCTACGAGGCCGGGGGGACCAGCACCGCGTGGCCCCTGTTGCTGCTTGGTATCGCCGTATCGTTCGCCGTTGGGCTGGCCGCGCTTGCGCTGCTGATTCGCTTCGTCCGCGCGGGGCGGCTCGCGGTGTTCGCGTGGTACCTAATACCATTGGGCGTGGCAGTTGTCGCTTGGCAGCTTGCTTGGTAGCACCTCTCGCCCAGCGATGAATATCAGTGTGGTACGATTCTCCGAATCGTGAACCCGACAGCCCGCAGAGTCGCGACTACCCTACGTAAAGCGACTCAAAGTTTGCGTTTGGGTGGATCGAGCAACGACCAGTTCGCTCTCATCCTTGGCATGCGAATCGCTAGGTCATCGGCCCCCTCGGGTATTTTGTTGTCGATTGGCTCGGGGTTGTCGCTATCGAACGGTGCGAGCCCCAGGCACTCGCGCGCTTGGTCTTCATCGTCGGTAGAAATACCTTGGTAAATGCCCATGCGATAGTGCGACCCCCCGTCGTCAATGCCATTTGGGCCGAGGTTCACGAGCAGGTAACCATCGTCGAGCTTGGTATAGGCGAGCGGATTGCCCCGAAAGTTGTCGGTCGGCACCGCCGGCAGAATCTCGGGAACTAGTTCATCGAGCGAAGCGGGGTGGTCGCCACTGCGTACGCGGTAAAGGGCGATCGCGGCCGCTGTTTGCATCAACACAAGCTGACCATTGTGACGGTCGGTCGCGAACGAAGCGGAGCTTAGCGTGCTGAGTATGAAATCACAAAACTGGTTGGCGAGCATTTCGCTGCGGTATCCACGCAACATCCATAGAGCGACATCGTTGGGCTTGAGCAGCTCGAATTCGGCGAGCTGCGTATCGAGCTCGTCGAACTTCGCACGCCGCGATTGAGTGTCGGTAATCTTGGCGGCGTCGACATAACGGTCGCACCACTTATTGATCGTCGCGAGTACCACATTCCAGTCGATCGAATAGCCCGCCACGTCGAATTCAGCAGGTTCGTCACCTTCGGTGTCGATCGTCAGGACGGTGAACCACTCACTGACCGACGCCGCCACGTCAGGCGGCAACGCACGTTGTCCCGACGCGCCAGCGGCAAGATCGAGCAGCGTCATTCGTTCGTATTTGTCGATGACCTGCCACAAATTGCCCATGGACGGTCGCGACTGGTAGAAGTCGAACGCTCGCTCCGCGACCGCCGCTGACAATTCGGGATCGTCGAATAGTTGCAGTGCCGCATCAGCCGAGGAGGCTTGGCAACCGATCGACACCAATTGGCTAATGAGCGATTCGCTCTGTTTAAAATCGGCGATGCGATAAGCGGCTTCAATGTCGCGCCATGCCGAGGCATGATCGCCGCTGCCGAGATAGTTCAAAGCGCGGATTTCCAGCACTGTAATCGCATCGCGGCTCAGGCCAGCGAGTGGCGTCAATTGACTAATAACCATAGCGGGTGTGCCTTCGATTTGACTACTCGACGGCAAATAGAACTGTGATCTCGACGCCGCCTCGTGAAGCAGCTCGAAATGACCCGCTTGGCGTTCAATCCAACCGGCAACGGCCGGCATTTGTTGTTTGGTCCAAGGATACTCCTCGCAAGTCCAAATCAGCTCGAAGGCTGCTTCGTCGGCCTGATAAAACGGATCACTGTCCCAGCGGTCGGCAAGCTGCTCCTCGGGGGAGAGTTCAGCTCCGTCAAAAGCACCTGCGAAAGCATCTCTGTCGAACAGATCGCCTTCATCGCCAGAATCGTCAACATCATTCCACGACTCTCGCCAAGCCTCAAAATCCCGTTGGTTCGTGATTGGCCCAGGTGGCTCGATACCGTGCTGCATGAGAAGCGTCAGCATCACGCTGCGATGGACCGAATCATCTTGTCGAGAGTCTGAATCGGGCCGGCAAATTCCATCGACAACGGGCATTGGCATCCCCATTGCCTCGCACATTTGTCGTTGATGCTTGGCACTGATGTCGGCGGGCCACAATGCCTGCACCAACGGGATAGCCGCATTGGCGTCGGGCTTCACCTCGGGTCGCTGCTCAAGCAAATAGGCGACGTAATCGGGAAACCCATCGCCCGCGAGCGGCTCGGTGAGCCAAGTCGTCTGCTGCGATAAGTTGATTGGTGGATCGGGGCCGAAGTTTTGGTAGAGTAACAGACCTGCGAAGGCGACCAGCACCAGGGCGAAGACCAGGAGCACACGACGGGTGGTGATTTTCATAGAGAAATAGCGTGGTGAGCGCACGGAGCAGAAAAAGCGTTAGCACCATTCTTCGTTTCTAAGAGCGTTTCGATAAGCACTGTGGTGCGTTCACGATTCGGCGAATTGTATCACACAGCTACATGCTCGGATCGACCCGCCGGTCAAAGACTCGCCACGAGCCGGGGAGTCCACCGACCCCCAATCGCTTTTCCATGACGAGCGAGAAGGGCTGAGTGCCGAGCGCGGGGTTTTTGAACGCAGCGCGGTAACGGAGCACGACCTGCCGTGTACCGCCGTACTCGGCCGTTTCGCCTGTGCCGAGATACTCGACCTGGTCGTCGGGTTGGAGTTCGGTGAGAATTGGCACGACTTCGCCGAGTGCGAACTCGTCAATCGTTTTTTTCTTTTCGGCCGTAGCGTAAATCGAGCTGAGATCGGCGTCGAGTGTCGTGCGCTGCTGAGGTGGGAGCGTCAATTCGAAAGCGGCGGGCAGTTTGTCTTCACGAACGAGGCCGATGAACGTGTCGGCCCAGGGCTTCGCTTGGCGGGCGAGTAGCCACGTTTGGATCGACTCGCTCGACAGTGCGGCACTCCCGAAACAGAGCCCCAACATCAGTCCGCCGACTGCCAATCCGCGACCGACCAACACACCATCGCTCATCGCGATGCCTCGCAGCGCGAGCAAACTAGCGAACAGAGCGGCAGCCGGGAGCAAGATCAGTACTGGCGCGATTAAGGCGACCGGCGCGAGCAAACCGAGCACCAAGGCAACGATTGCCACAATCGAGACGGCCCGGTAATTGGCGACGGCTTCGATATCATCGTGCCGGATATCGTCGTGCCCGCTCCCTTTGAGCGAGTCGCTGCGTATCGGTTTGGCGGGTACTGAATCCATTCGCTAGTGTTACTTCGGTGGGTTATTTTGCGAGACGTTGTTACTTTGCTAACAGGGCCGATTTGGTTTCGAGTTCTTCCCGCATTTTACGGAATGTGGTGATGTGTTCGTCGGCATCGAAAGGTTTTCCGCCAGCCCCCCAATGCGACGCACCCAAGGCTGTCTCTGTCACCTTGAGGAATGCCAGGTCAGGGTGTCCGTAGCCACCATCGGCCGGATTGTAATTGAAATGAGCTGCAAACATATCGACGGGCAACGGAGCGACGTGAAGTGTCGCTGTCGAAAAAGAGACCATTGTCATGCCGACACACGCGGCCAAAATACCGCCGCCGATGCTATCGAATTGCGAAATAAACTTCATCTGCCCCTTCGATAACAGCGCGGTGAACCCCCGCTGTAAAATAATAAAAGTGACGACAAAGATCGCCCAAATGGCCACAATCGGCAGCACATAGCGGTACTCAATCCCGAACGTATCGGTCATCAAGACGTAGAGCGGCCCAAAAAAGCCAAACGCCACGATGCCACTCACCACGACGTTGATCAGCGTCAGCAAGTTGCTCCAAATCCCCTCGGCAAATAGCATCGCCAGTGCGGCAAAAAAAATGACAAAGTTCATTCCGTAAAAGAGTGCGTCGCCCATGATTCTCTGTTGGTTGTTGGGTTTGTCGGTAATCGGTGGTCAAGTGGTTAGGTCTGTAAAGCGTCGGGCATTGACAACGCTTGCGCGCTGGATTCCCGCCTGCGCAGGAATGACGGAACGTTCATCGCTCATTATTCATGATCACTTGAGCACTCTCATTGCTTCTTCCAGCGAAGTCACTCCCTTGGCCACCAGCAAAATGGCTTCTTCTTGAAATGTTCTCATGGCCGCTAGCCGCGCCGCTTTTTGCAGTAGTTCGAGTTTTGGTTGCTTGATGAGCACTTCGCGAACTTGGTCGTTGATTTCGAGTAGCTCGAACAACCCGGTGCGGCCCATGTAGCCGACTCCCGAGCACTTTTCGCAAGGCTTTTCGAGTTCTTCTTCCTTCGGAGCACGGTACAGCGACTGAACTTTGCCCGCCGGAATTCCCAACTTCTTGAGTAGTTCTGGAGCCGGTTCGTAGGCGACCTTGCAGCTTTCACACAGCTTGCGAATTAACCTGGTACAGATGACGCCCGTCACCGCTTCGGCGAACGGTTTGTGAGGCACCTTCTTTTGCAGCATCCGTAGCAGCGCTTCAGCTGCGCTGCGGGCGTGGATTTGGGTGATGACGAGTCGTTCTTGGTCGACCTGCTCAATCAAGATTTTAGCGCTCTTTTCGTCGACAAAATCGCGTACAACGAGCACGTTGGGATACGACCGCAAGAGCGTGGGGAGCAACGTCGCCGGCGACTCACCTGCGGCGCCGTTGTACTTGATCCGCGATACATTTTCGATTTCGGCTTCTTTCGAAGTTTCGTCTTCGATCGACCAGAAGTCGCGCATCAGCCGGTCGGTTTCGCGAAGCGACACGTCGAACAGTGTCGTGAGCCCTCCTTCGGGCATTGCGGAAAAGACGAGCAGCCCGGCATCGGCGGCCATTAGCTCGCTCCAATGGTCGCGAATCTTGTCGCGCATGCCTAGGTCGTCGTAGGTTTTGAGCACCTCTTGCTTGCCACCGACAATGTCGACCAACACGCGTTCGCCCGTCTTCACACCTTGGGCCACCAACGGGAGTTTGTATTTGGTCGATTGGTAGTTGGCCGCGAATACTCCCTGCTGTTTGGCCCGACGTTCGCTTGGTTTGAGGTTGGCGAGTTGTTTCATAACTGCCAGCATCACGTCGCTCGCTTCGCGCTCGCGTGGCTCGCCCGCGTGCCAAACGCCATCGATGAGATGCCGCACGCTGACACCATTCTGCGTGAAGTCGAACATCACTCGCTCACTGCGGCGGAGCACCATCTCGGCGACCAACTCTTTAATCATGATGTAGCCAGGCGACTGGCGGGCGAGCACGAGGTTGGCCTGGTTGGTGTTGTCGTTACCGCCGAGGGCAGCGATTTCGACCGGTGGGCCTTTTTCGTAATCGGCTTTCCGCTCGGCCTGCATCTTGACGCCAACTTTGCTGAACGCATCGGCGATCGTGTAGCGGAACCACTCACCGGTAAAGACCTTTTGGTGCGCCTCGACCGACTTGTTGTGAACGACCGTGTAACTAATCAACACGCCCAAGAAGACCACCCACAAGAGCGGATAGCCAATCACGAACGGAACAAACAACGACAACGCAGCGACCCCAGCAAACGGGAACACCGCAATCGGGTTCCACTTGCGGTAGCCGAGTTCATGTTCTTGAGAACTACGGTTGATCCAATCACATGTCACGACCCATGGGAAATAAACGAGCAGAAACGCAATGAGCTTAAGCGGGCTGAGCAGCATGCCGCCATTGCCTATCGTCTTGTTGGCGGGCGCGCTGGCTGTGGCCCCTCCATCGACATCCTCACTCGCTCCGTCGTCGCTAACTCCTTCGCCACCCGCTCCGTCTTCAGCGACCGCATCGTCGGCGACATCTTCGTCGACTGCGGTCGCATCGCCACCGCCTGCCCCTTCAGCATCTTGTGCCCACGCAGGCGCGGCAACGAACGCCAACATGACGCAAGCGATCCAACAAATGGGCATCGGCCACCAACAATCGCGCTGCGTCACAGAATACCACCTTGTGAGACTTCAATACCTTTGAGTGCCATTTTGAGTGCTTCGCGATTGGGAGCGACTTCCATCGCCACGGTGCGGTCGATCAACTCGGCATCGACCAAGCCCTTTAGGCTTTGTGTAAAGTCTTGCATGCCGTCTTCTCGTCCGATGCGGATGGCGTCTCCCAGTTTTTCGTCTTGTCCTTCGAGCACCAATTTCTTGATTGTCGGAGTGAAATTCATAATCTCAACCGTCGGCACCCGGCCAACCCCTGGCTTGATGCTCTTAAGCAGCTTTTGGGCGACGATGCCTTTCATATTAAACGCAATAGCGCTGCGGAGCGCGCTGTGCATTTCCTGTGGGAACAAGTCGAGAATACGACCGATAGTCGTCGACGCACTCGACGCGTGAACCGTTCCGAACACCAAGTGACCTGTTTCGGCAGCGTGAATGGCGGTCATGAAGGTCTCTTTGTCGCGCATTTCACCTACGAGCATCACGTCGGGGTCTTCGCGAACAGCGTGCTTCATGCCGATCTCAAAGTCAATCACGTCGAGGCCAATTTCCCGCTGGTTGATTAGGCATTTGTCTTCAGTAAAGACGAATTCGATCGGGTCTTCGAGGGTGAGAATGTGTTTGCGATAGTTGCGATTGATCCAGTTAAGCATCGACGCGATCGTCGTACTCTTGCCCGAACCGGTCACCCCGGCAAGCAGCACCATCCCCTGATCATAGGTACAAAGATTCTGCATCGACGCCGGAAGATAAAGTCCCTCGAAGTCGAAAATCTTGTTATTGACGCGACGGGCCACCATCCCCATGTGGCCAAGTTGCTGCAGCAAGTTGACACGAAACCGCCAGATGGTGCCATCGACGTCGACCGTGTGGGCAAAGTCGGCCCCGCCGTCGCGCTCGAAGATTTTTCGATTCCGCTCGTTCATCAGCGGATAACACATCCTCACCATTTCTTCATCTATGATGGGGCCGCGATTCATCGGCCGCAGCGTTCCGTCGACGCGCACCATCGGCGGCTTGCCTACCTTGAGGTGCAAGTCGCTCGCTTCGAGTTTGACGCAGGCACGAAAGAGCTTGTCGACTTCAATGTCGGTCTTCTTATGCATCAAACTGCTACGGACGTCGTCGTATTCGGCCATGATTTGACTCTTGTGGATTCGACCTCGGTAGGCCGGAACGAGCGTACTCGCGCTATTCCGGCGGTGCAGAATCGCTCGGACTGTCCTGCCGGAACAGCCCGAGTACGCTCGTTCCGGCCTACCATATTTTAACAAGTCGCGAGCGGCAATCGGACGCAGACGCCGCGTTCGCGCATGATTTGTTTGGTTTGTTCAATCGTATATTCACCAAAGTGAAAAATGCTTGCTGCCAGTGCCGCGTCGGCTTTGCCGATCAGTATTGCGTCGGCTAGGTGGTCGGGGCACCCGGCACCGCCGCTCGCGACAACCGGAATGCCGACGGCTTCGCTCACTGCGCGGGTTAATTCTAAATCGTACCCATTCTTTGTGCCGTCGGCATCCATACTCGTGAGTACAATTTCGCCGGCACCGAGTTCTTCGACCCGCCTGGCCCAGGCGACCGCTTCGAGCCCGGTGGCGACGCGACCACCGTTGATGTAAACTTCGGCGACCGTTTGCCCGTCGCGTTCGACTCGTTTGGGGTCGATGTTCACCACCGTCGCACAGCGACCGAACCACCGGCTAACTTGGCTAATCAGCTCGGGTGACCGCACGGCAGCCGAGTTGATGCTCACCTTCTCGGCTCCTGCTTTGATGAGCGCCTTTGCGTCGGCTAGTGTGCGAATGCCGCCACCGACCGTCAGCGGCATAAACACTCGATCAGCCGTCCGGCGGACCATATCGAGCATAATGTCGCGGCCTTCGTGGCTCGCACAAATGTCGAGAAACACCAGCTCGTCGGCCCCCTCGGCTTCGTACCGAGCGGCCACTTCGACCGGATCGCCCGCATCGCGGAGCTGCACAAAGTTGGTCCCCTTCACCACGCGACCACGATCGACATCGAGACATGGAATAACACGGTGAGCCAACATCGCGAGTTGTTGTCGAGCAGGAGGAATTAAGAGACCGTTGACCCGCCGCACATGCCACAAAGTGTGCGAGCGAAAGCACTTGCGGCAGCAGCCGGGACAGACTTGCCAGCATAAGCAGCAAGGGGTGCGGGGTCAATAAGTTGCGCAGTCATGGGCGAGTTTGCCGTCGACTAAAGCAGGATGTCCGCAATAAGTTTGCCGCACGCCAGCGAAATCTCGTAAGCTAGGGATACCACCGGCCAAAGCCACGCGACGCTGTTAATCCAGGGAGGACAAACTCAATGCCCCGCTTTGCTTTCTCGACCTTTACCCTTTTCGCGTGCTTGCTTCTCGCCAGTCCCGCGCTGGCCCAAAACCAGTTCGGCATTGGGGCACCAGGCCAAAACCAAGCATTCAATGGCAATGGCTTCAATGGCAACGGCCTCAACGGGGGTGTCGTTGGCTTTGGCCAGAACGGTGGCAATGGCGGAGCCCAAAGTGCCGACTTTGATTCGTTGATCGACCTTGTGATTTCAACGGTCGCTCCCGATTCGTGGGCCGAGAATGGTGGCGGACTGGGCGATATTCGTCCCTTCCCCAACGGTGTATGGGTCGATGCTCAGGGTGTGCTCAATCAGTCGGGCGAGGCGCAACCATTTTCGCTCGATGTCGTGCCAGCGCTTCCAGGCGGTGAGCCGACGAGTGGCGATTCACGCCGCGCGGCGAAACTGCGCCTTGTTTCACTGACTCGGCTTGAAGCCGAAATCGCCCGCCGCTGCCGCGCGGCTGAACCGCTCGACGAAGCGATGCTAACGCTGGCCGGCTTGCAGCGGGTGCAGTTTGTGTTTGTTTATCCGGCGATCGACAAAAATCACCCGGGCGAGATTGCACTGGCCGGTCCCGCCGGCGATTGGCGTGTCGCCGATGGTCGCCTTGTTTCAACGGCAACGGGCCACGCGGTGGTGCGACTCGACGATTTGCTCGAACTTTGGCAACGCGAACTTGCCCGCCCCGGTTCCGCGTTCGGCTGTTCGATCACACCAAGACAAGAATCGCTCGCCGCCACGCAGGCATACCTCACCCGCGAGCAAGGAAAACCGGTCGAACGGGGCCAGCGTGACGAGTGGGTCGAAGACCTCCGCGCGGCGCTCGGTCGACAAGACATCGAGCTCTTCAGCATCGGCGGCAACACGCATGCGGCTCACGTGCTGGTCGAGGCCGATTATCATATGAAGCGAATTGGCATCGGACTCGAACCGGGCGTCGCCGGTGTCGATAGCTATCTCAAGTCGATCGCTGGCGAAGCGACACCCGCCTCGAGCGTGCTGCGTTGGTGGTTCGCAACCAACTACGAAGGGGTCGCCCAAAACGATTCGCAAACGGCATTCGAACTGCGTGGCCAAGGCGTTCGCGTACTCAGCGAAAACGAGATGCTCACCGCTCGAGGTGAGCGCGTCCATACTGGCGTGGCCGACGAACCAACTCAGCAATTCGCCCACCAGTTTACGCAGCACTACGATGCACTGGCGGCGCGGTATCCCGTTTATGGTGAACTTCAAAACCTGTTCGACCTGGGCATCGTTGCCGCGTTGCTGCGGACCTACGACTTGCCCACGGCCGCCAGTTGGCAACCCGATTTGTTTGCCAATCCAAGCGTGCTGGGCTTGCCTCAGTACCGCACTCCACGCGAAGTCGACACGATTGCTAACCATGCCAGCACGGGCCGAAACCGTTTCACCGCCGTGGTGAGTGGTGGCGTCTGGATCGATACCGAGGGTGTGTTGCAGCAGGGCAAAACGGTCGCCTCATCGGCCAACCTCGATTACGTTCGTCGCGAAGTACCGGCCGAGCTTGAGTCGGGTGCTTGGTGGTGGGATGCCGAGGAGTGAGCCAGTCGTTGCGGTCGTGCCTGACAATTTTCTCTGGCACCCCAAGCAGGGGAACCGCCACGACGCAAAGAAGCAAAGAGACACGGCACAAAAAGATGCAAACAAACAGCGTGAGAAGCGGCTTAATGGCAATGCTAATGAAAATCTCGAAGCGACAACCGGGTGCAAACCGAGCGGTCTCTGC
>JBGSRO010000083.1:0-5045 GCA_041737535.1 Pirellulales bacterium
CACGAACCACGAAACGGAGATTTTCCCGAGCAATAAGCGCGTCGAGTCGGTCGCCCCAAAGCGGCCACCGCTGCCGATCACAAAAAGCGTTTGACAGGATCGGCCAGCGCGGTAGGTTGCAAATCCCTAAACCACTTCGCCGCAAGGCGAGACGACGGGGGGCACTATTAGACCCCGTCCCGGAATTGAAATTGTCACGGTAACATTGAAAGCGGCCGCGCGTGGCGTGCGGTAGCGGCAACGCCCGCGGGTAGCTTTCAATCTGCCTAGGATCGCCACGCGCGACCACTCTTTCGCTCCGGGAATCACCATTCCAAGTAGGAGCGAAAACGCGATGACTAGCTATCTATTCCGTCGGCCCCTCGATGCGGCCGTTTACGAGCTGATCGGCCCGACAGCCAACGTCGATGAGTTTCTCGAGCCGGAACCCCACGACCCCACCAACGCCGCCATTGCCCGCGACATCGTCGCCGGTCGTCTCCGCGATGATATTGCCAAGCTGATCGGCCCGATCGACGACAGCACGCGTGGCGAGCTGCTGCGGCTATTGCTCGACGAGATCAATCTCGAAGCGGTCGCGATGGCCGTTGTGCGTCGCGTGCCGGTGCCGGCCTACACGATCGACGAGTGCATCATCGAAAGCGAGGTCGTCACACTATGAGCCCATTCGACAAAGTAACGCCCCGCGTTTCGATGATGCTGCTGTCGTTCTTCGATGGCGTCTATGTTCCCGATCGGTTCGACGCCGGCCAGCTGGCGACGATCAAGAGCTACCGCGTCGACGTCAATCTCTTCAATAAATGGATGATGAGCCAAGAGCAGCGCGTCGCGCGCGTCGAAGACTTAACCGACACCAACCTCAAAGCCGCAATGGCCTGGCTACGGGGGCAAGGCCGGGCGCTCGCCACCGCGAACCGCTTCTATCGCACCCTCAAGGCGCTGCACGGCCTGGCTTACCAGATCGAGCTACTCGAGAAGCCGCTGCGGACCAAGCAGTTCAAAGAGAACCGCCGCGAGCCCGAGGCATGGCTGCCCGATGAAATCGAGGCGATCATTCGCACCGCAACGAAGCAGACGGGCACAATTGGCGTCGATCACGTCCCGGCGAATGTCTGGGGGCCGTCGCTGCTGTTGTTCATTCTTTCGACGGGGGTCCGAATCTCGGCCGCGATGGCGACACCTACAAGTCGGCTCGACCTCCAGCGGGGCGAAGTCTTGATTCGTGCCGAGACTCAAAAGCAGCGAGCCGACCAACGGTTTCAATTGCTGCCGTCGGCCGTCGGCTACCTGCGCAAGCTCGACGCTCACGGCCGCGGGCTGGTGCGCGTGTTCGACGACTGGCCCAGCGATCGGGGGGTCGAGAGCTGGCCCTACCTCAACAGATGGCTGCGGAAAATTATCTGCGCGGCCGGGCTGCGAAAGCGGCGGAAGGATTGCACGCGAACCGACTTGTTTCACAAGTTGCGAAAGACGTTTGCGACGCAAGTCGCATCGCGGAGCGGGCTGCCGACGGCGTGCGCGATGCTGGGGCATTCGTCGATGGACGTCACCAAGCGGTACATCGACAAACGGCAAATGTCGTCGCCGGATATTCGCGAGCTGCTGACCGACCCGCTGGCCGAGCGGCCGACGCGAATCGCGAAAGCAGGGAGACGGCCGCCACGGGACGAGCCGGCTGTCGATCGGACGTGGCGTGAGCCGGTCGACGTCGACGTCGAAGACGACGAGCCGACCGCCGGGTCGGGGGTCATTGATTGTGGCTGGTAACCTCGTGCTAGCCCCCACAAATCCCGCAAGGCTTGCCATCGTCTGCATCGCACCATCGTCCGCGCTTTGTGTTGTTGAAGTTTTTGCACCCGGCATTGTGCCGAACCCCCGACGACGTGTTGAGCCAATACTTGCCGGCCGGCGTGGCTGGCGGCTCGCCCGCGAGCGAAGCGGCCATCGGTAGCGGTGCGATAGGTGCGAATTGTGCGACGGTCCCGTCGCCGATCGAAACTTGCACCGCGATCGGTCGATGATCACTGGTTGTTCGGTCGTCGGGAAAGTCACCCGCTCGGACAATCACTTGCGACATCACTTGCCAGTCCGTTGGCATACTTGCGACGAAGGCAAAGTCGAGACACGAATCAGGGTAGTTGTCGACGCCATCGCCATCGCTATCGGCCCAATTGGTATCAACCATCTTGGCAGGCTTCACCCAACGCCACACGCCCCGCGCTCGCATCGCGTCGTAGCCCGCGTTGCCTCGCCCCGATCGGAAGTCATAGTCGAAGTTGAAGTCGCCAGCGGCGATCGTCGGTGTCCCGTTCTCGGCGGCCCAGGCTGCGAGCCCCTTCGCTTGTTCGGTGCGTAACTTGGCATCGCCCCGCGCCAGGTGAACCGTCACGAAGTAGAATCGGTGACCGGTCGCGGCATCGGCGAACAAACACACCAGCGGCGATCGATGTCGCCAGTCGTTTAGCTCATGGTCGCCGTATTTGAACAACTCTCGCCATTCGAGTAAGTCGAGACGATCGTCATCGTACGCGACTAGCAAGCGGTCGCTCTGGCCGGTCCAAGAGGCGAAGTAGCGAAACGATTTGCCGTGACTGTCGCGGATCGCTTGGCCGTAGCGGCCGATGTCATCCTCCGAAACTTCCTGCAATGCGTAGATCGAGCAATCGGGGAGTGTGCCAAGTTGCTTGGCGATAACGGCCGCATCGGCCCCGCCCGATTCGACGTTCCAACTTATGATGCGAAGCGGCTCGCCAGCGGTGGCCGTAGTGGCGATAAGTAACGCGAAAACTGCGAAGCGGGGCATGAAATCAAAGCTCCGAATGGGTGTTTATATTATCACTAGGCAGGCGCAGCGGGCCGGAAAAACTGCCACCCGCTGCGATTCTTTCGGGAATTGTTTTGCAATCGGATTCCCGCAACGGTAGTATAGTCGCAGTCGATCGGTCGACACAAATCGCCGGACCACGGCGGGGCGTTTCTTTCACTGGCAGGGGGATTTGCAACATGCCCGACATTCTGCAGGCATATCTGATTACATTCGGCTGGGCACTGGTGGGATCGCTCTCGATGGGCGTGGGCATCATTATCACGCTAAAGCTGTTCACGATTTCGACGCGAGACATCGATGAATGGCAGCTCGTGAAGGACGGCAACATACCAATCGCGATCATTCTTGCTGCTGTCGTTATCTCACTCGGGTTAGTTGTCGCGTCGGCGACCCAACCGTAGGACCACTGTCATGCGACGAGTCATATTCGTGGTGCTCTGTTTTGGCTTTCTGGGGGCGCTGGCCGGCGAAGCCAGCGCGCATGGTGGGAGGACCGACTCGAGCGGCGGGCACCATGATCGTCGAAATGGTGGCTACCACTATCATGGAATGTCACCATCGGCACGTTCTACTCCCCCAACAGTCCCCGCGAACACCGAACCTCGATCAACTGCGCGATCAACCGCCAGGACGACGCCACGACAGACGTCGCGAGCCGGCTCTCTTAGCTCGCTGTTTTTCAGTGAGCCAGCAGCCTTGGATGAGTTGCCCGCGCGTGGCACGCCGGTTGCGGAAAGCGAGCCAGCGGACGAGTCGCTGGAAGAGAAGGCCCGCAAGCTGCACGACTACGCCATTAGGCAGTTGCAAAATGACAAAAGAGAGACGGCCATCCACTATTGGCGTCGAGTGGTTCGCGAGTACGAATCGACGCAAGTTGCCGCCGATTCGCGCGCCGCGCTGCAAGAGGCCAAGCGGGTCGAACCGTTTCGGACTTGGCAAGATCGCAGCAAGACTTTCACCATCGAAGCGAAGTTCCTTTCGCTCGATGGGATCGATGTCTACCTACTCCGAAAAGAAGGCAACGCCATTTGCGTACCGCTCTCTCAGTTGAGCCTAGACGATCAGCAATACGTGCTTGATCGAGAAGGCGTTGACGCAACACAGCTGGCTGTTCGCCGGTAGCCGGCGCGTGAATTTGCGGGGGAAACGCCCGCCGCCTAAAGGAGTATTGTACCCCTTTAGCTACAAAAATACTCATAAACGCCGGTAAACAGCGTAGTACAACGCAAGGCTTGCAAATGCTGCTAGCTGGGCTAAAATCCCTTGAAACATAGGGGAAAGTAGCGATAAGTCGCCGTCTCACTAGGTGATTTGGGAGCAGGAGGTCGCACGTTCGAATCGTGTCGCCCCGACTAACCTAGACCTAAGCCGATTCACGACTTACGATTACCTGCCGACGGTCGGCAGCGAGGCTTTCCCGACAGCTAAAGGAGTACATACTCCTTTAGCGCTACTGGGAGAATGCCCCGATGCCGCGACTGAAAAGTGGTGAAGTTCCGAAATACCGCAAGCACAGAGCGAGCGGGCAGGCCGTCGTCAAACTGAAGGGCCGAGCCTTCTATCTCGGCCCGCACGGGACCAACGTCTCTCTACGCCAGTACGACCGGCTCATCGCCGAGTGGCTCGCCAACGATCGCCAGCTCCCGCCCGACGAGCGCGACGAAGAGCTGACCGTCGGCGAGGTGGCGCTTGCCTACTTGCAGCACGCGAAGAAAAAATACCGTCGCGGCGATGGCCTGTCGGGCGAATTCGACGAGGTGCGACTCGCGATTCGAGCGATGAACGAGTTGTATGCCGAACTGTTCGCCAGCGACTTCGGACCGCTCCGCTTGCAAGTGGTCCGCGATCGGATGCCTCCGTCTACGACTTTGGTGTACTCACGTCGGCAATGCACATGGCATGGGTGCGTTACGTAGCCGGTCGGCTTAAATCTGACTACCTTTACTCGGCGAAACTCGTCTACAACAACTACCCCTGGCCCAATACTGTTCGGCACGAAATGCGTTGCGTGGCGGTTACGGTAGTTTGCGTGGAATGCAACGCCCGCTGTGGGGATCGGGTGGCGGAGAGTCGTGTGCCGAATGAGCATTGGTTTACAGAAGTCGGGCTCGACGACCGCGCAGCGTGAAGGGGTGTAGAGATCGCGGCCGCGATAGTCCCTACTTGTCTTGTGATTTCAGTTTTTCGATGTGCGCCATAAGCTCGTCCTCATCGGCCA
>JBGSRO010000167.1:0-25540 GCA_041737535.1 Pirellulales bacterium
CCGACGGCGCTAGCCGCGGGTTCAGTAATAAAACATGCTCAAATTCACCCGCGGCTAGCGCCGTCGGCTCAGGGATTGGATCGGTGTTAGCTCCGCAGTGTGCCGACGCGGAGTTTGAGTCCGGTGATGTTGGTTTCGGGAAGCGCCTCGGAGAGTGCCGCGACGATTCTCGTTTTCTCAAAATCAATTTCTTGCAGCATCAAACTGTTGGCGACCACCACTTCGAGTTGGCCACGGCGAATGGCCACCGCTTGGCTGTACTTGGCAAGTGGCTCGCCAGCGATTTGTCGCCATAGGTCCCCCAGTTGTTCGTTCGACTTGCGAGCAGCATAACCTCGCTTGGCGAACAACTGGGCCACCACATCGCTGATCGTTTTGGGCTGTCGAGCCCGAAAGCGGCTTCGCTGACGTTCGTTGCGCTGCGAGAGCTCCTCGAGTTCGGGGTCGACCGATTGTTTTGATTTTTTTTTGGCCATCAGGCGAGCCGTCGACGTAAGTCGCCGGTGAATTGTGAACGGCAAATTTAGTGATCGCGAGCCAATGGCATAATGACGTAACAATAGCCATCGTCGGTCCGGCAAAGTGCCGCGCTGTCGCCATCGATCAAGTCGACGGTCACGGTGCTCGACGGATCGAGCACTTTGAGAAATTCGAGCACGAACTTAGGGTCGAGCGAGATGGTGATGATACGGCCGTCATATCCGATCGGCATTTCAATGCGTGAATCGCCAATCTCCGGTCCGCGACCAATCGCGACGAGCGTCCCTTCGCCAAACACGAAGTCGATGCCGCGTTTCTCTTCGCTCATCACGATCTGGGCCTGCCGCACTACCGAGGCGAATTGCCCGACGGAAATATCGATCTTGCTGCTATCGCGAGACGAGGGAATCACGTCGCGCCAGCGAGGGAACCGCCCTTCAAGCAGGCGGGTAATAATCGTCGCCTGCGGCGTTTGGACCAAGAGTTCATTTTGACGCACAGCCAATTTTACAACCTGATCGTTGTCGACGAGCACCCTGTCGATGAGTTGCATTGAGCGGCTCGGCACGATGGTCGCTTCGCCAAACGCCACGGCTTCGCCCGTGCGACCGATGGGACCACTCATCTTGGCGAGTCGCCGACCGTCGGTGCCGACCGTCGTGAACTCGTCGCCGTTGGCTTCGAGCTTGATGCCACCGAGCGCGTAACGACTGCTGTCATTGTCGGTGGCAAACAGCGTGCGGCGAATCATTTCTTTCAGCAGTCGGGCCGAAACCTCGTAGAAGTTCGTTTCGTCGAAACCGGCGATTGGCGGAAACTCGCTCGGGTTGATCGATGGCAAATTGAACTCGCTCCGCTTTCCTTTCACGATGATGTGTTCACTTACGCATTCGATCAGCACCGTATCGTCGACTGACTCGCGCATAATATTGCTAAATCGCTGCGTCGGTAGCACGGCGCTGCCGGGCGTGTTGATCTCGATGCCATCGACTTGATGGCGAATGCCGACTTCGAGGTCGGTAGCCATGAGCGTCGCGCCATGAGCGGTAACGTCGAACTTAACATTGAGAAGAATCGGCTTGGGACTGCGCTGCGGCGCGACAGCCGCGACCGGGCTAAAGGCGTGCAGGAACTGCTCGCGGTTAACGGTGACTTTCATAGGTTCGCTTTCGTTTTAGACGATTTGTCACAGTTTGCTGAGCCGCCAGGCGGCTTTGTTATTCTTCTATTCTTAAAGAAGTGTTAGTAGTAATGAGGGGCGAACAAGTGTCGATAAGTGCTGATATGTCTGCCGCAAGTCGTTAGCCAACAGTTACTTGTAAATCGCATTCGTCGGTGCAAAAGGCGTTGCGCAGGCGTTGACGGGGTGTCGCGTCGCGTCGATCGATGGTCGAACATCGCGAGTCGGTGTGAGTTGAGTGATGATTTTTTCGACAAAGAGAAACAGTCAGTTACCGGTTCTTAACACATTGTTAACAATTGTTTTTGCGGGTGAGAGACTACGTTTGCACGAGCCGCCGGAGATCGGCCAGGGCCGATCGCAGTGCGACATCGGTCGGCAATCGCGATTCGATTTTGCGGTGATGGTGGAGGATGGTCGTATGGTCGCGGCCGCCGAGTCGCCGACCGATCTGATCGTAGCTGAGCGAAGTGAGTTGCCGCGCGAGGACAATGACCATTGCTCGCGCTTGCACGACTTCTTGCTGCCGCGAGGCACTAGTGATTTGCCGCTGGGTGACACCGTAGTAGCGAGCCACCACACGCAGCATGTCGGCCAGCGCCGGTGCCTTGGCGGCGATCTGTTCGTTGAGCAAACGGTTGATTTCAGTTAAGGTTGCGCCGTGCCCGCCGGAAAATCGTTGATTAACAGTCGCAACGCGACGGGCCACGGTGGCCGGTTCGTTGCCACCGTGTGAGGCAATCGATTCGACGATCGACGGTGTGGGAGACCAGCCACAACGGGCGAGCAATTGCTCGATGAACGCCGCTCGCGCAGCCGGGCTCAATGGAGCGATTTCGAGCGTGAGTCCGCCACTCAATCGGCTGGCGAGTTCGGGCGACCAGCCTTCGAGATGAGCCGGCGGCAAGGCCGACGTCACAATCACACGACTGCCGCGAGATTCGAGTGCGTCGAGCGTCGCCGTGAGTTCATCTTGCACAGCGACACGGGTTGTCAGGTGGTCGATGTCTTCGATCACGAACAGATCGAGCGAGCGCAGCTTGCGTTGCCAAGCGTCGATCGAGTCACCGTCGAGCGCACCAGCATAGTCTCGACGATAGTCGCTGGCAGTGGTGAGCAGAACCCGGTCGCCGCCAAACACAATGCGGAAATGATCGGCCAGTCCACGCGACAAGTGGCTCTTGCCGCTGCCGGTCGGACCGAGCAGCACCAGTGGCGAGGGAACACGGGACGTCGTTTTTTGCTCCGTTGTCGAGAGCAAATCGACCAACACGGCTGCCAACAATGCGTTTTCGGGACCAGCTACGTAAGGCGCGGAGGCATTCGCGTGCCGCGAAACCCCCATCGGCAATGTGACCACACCCTGAACCACGACAGCTCCGTCCCTGTGAGAATTAGCGTGCGAGAGAGCCAGCAAGTGTCCCTTCGCGCAAACCGAAATTGTACCCGATTTCCGGCCCATCAGGGAGCGTCAAATGAGACTTTAGCACGACTTTTGCCGGTCAATTTGCGTGCCGTAACTTGTTGCAGCAACCACAGATACGCGCGGCGGCCAACTCCACCTCGGCGAGCGTCGTCGAGGCCCCCAAACTGAACCTCAGCGAGCCTCGCACGAGCCGCTCATCACACCCCATCGCCAGCAGCACGGGCGAAGGTTCACTCGACCCACTCGCACAGGCCGAGCCTGTGCTACAGGCGACCCCTGAGACATCGAGCGCCATCGCAAGTGCCTGGCGGTCGAAGCCAATAAAGCCGATGTTCGACGTGTGAGGGAGTCGCGGCGCGTCGGCCGCGATGACTTGAGCCTCCGGTACAGCTTGCCGCACCAGCGCTTCTAGTTTGTCGCGCAGTCCGGTCATGTGTCGCAATCGCTGAGCCGCTTCGCGCTCGTAGAGTTCCAATGCCGTCGCCATGCCGACGGCGAGTGCGACCGATTCCGTTCCGGGCCTCATGCCGGCTTGCTGGAATCCACCGACGAGTAGCGGATCGACCACTGTGTCGTGACGCACCACCAGCGCGCCAATGCCGAGCGGTCCGTGGAACTTGTGGGCAGTTAAGCTTATCGCGCTCACGCCGAGCGCGGTAAAGTCGACGGGAATCTTGCCAACGCATTGCACCACATCGGAGTGAAGTGGAACGCGGGCCGCGCTGCAAACCCGGGCGAGCTCGGCCACCGGCTCGATGACGCCCGTTTCGTTGTTCCCCAACATAACGCTGACGACCCGCGTATCGGGTCGAAGCAGCCGAGACAGTGCGTCCGTAGAAACAATTCCCACAGCGTCGACCGGCAAGCGGTCGACCTCAAAACCTTCGCGAGACAGTTGTTCGGCTACCAGCGCGATGCTGGGGTGTTCGACGGGCGAAATGATCATGTGCCGCGAATCGCGAGCATTACGCCCCGCAATGCCTCGCAGCGCCATGTTGTTGCTTTCGGTCCCGCCGCTGGTGAAGATCACCTTGTCGGCATCCATGCCGGTCGTTTTGGCACCCAGCACGCGCGCAATGCTGTGCCGGGCCTCTTCGAGACGCCGCCGAGCGGTTCGCCCCGGTGCGTGCTGACTGGCTGGGTTGGCGTGACCTGCCACGAGGCACTCGTGCATCGCATCGGCCACTTCGGGCGCGACGGGCGACGTGGAGTTGTGGTCGAGATAAATGACGGGTTCAGGCATACAATGAGTATATGCCACGGCACCGATTTAACATCCGACTGTTGCTGATGCTCACGACGGTCGTTGCCATCGCCGCAGGCGTCGGTGGGGCACTGCTTCGTAACGATGTCGACCGTGCGACCGTTGTGCTGTGGGGCATTGCCGCCCCGGTGGCGACGCTGATTATTGTCGCGACGATAGGCGAGACTTTTCGACGGCGGCCATAGTCGCTGATCACCCCGCAATCAGCCATGGCGGAGTGATCGGCGACTATTTCATTCGGTGACCGGTGCCGGCGGATTGTCTTCAACGAAATTCGTGATTTGCGACTGATACTGCAAGCTGTCCATCAATGAAAAGCCAAGAAAAAGCGAGACGAATAGCAGCGAGCCCACGAGAATCACGCTGTTGAGCACTTTGTCATACATGAGTTGCATAAAGACCAGTGCTACCAGCGCGGCCTTGACGACAGCAATACTGAGCGTCACCACCATGTCGAGCTCGCCAAGCGGAAACGCGGCTAACACGACCGTGATAAACGTCAAGAAGATGAGCGCCGCGAATGTCGCGAACAGCGCCGGCAGGCTGGTGACGTGGTGGGTGTGGGAGGACATTGTCAGCGAGGGGTCGGGGGCCGGGGAAATATCGTTAGTGAATCAGATAGAGCAACGGAAACAAGAAAATCCAAATCAAGTCGACGAGATGCCAGTAGAGGCCGATGTATTCGACAGGGCCGAAGTACGCGTGGCTGAATTGGCCCAGGGCGCTGCGGCCGGTGATCCAGACGATGACGCCGATGCCGCCGAGAATGTGAAGGGCGTGAACGCCGGTCATCGCGTAATAAATGCTGAAGAAGATGCCTTCGTACCTTCTCTCGGTACTCGCTGGAATCGCCAATTCGATCTTGTTGGGATCCATTGGGTCAGCACCAGGAACCTTGATAGGTTGGCCCGCAAAAGGCTCTAGGTCTTCGTCGAGCGTGGCACTGTCGTCAGCCGCAACGGCCGTTTCCGCGCCTGCTTCGAGTGCTTTGTTGGTGTCGTGGTTTTCGCCTTTGTCGTGATCGTGATCGTCGTGTTCACCATCGTGCGTACCGCCGTGTTCGTCATGCCCACCTGTCTCGACGGCAAAGCCGAGAGCACTCTTGAGACCGTTTTGTGCCGCCTCGAGTTGGGGCTCGATGGCCTGAATGCCCTGAGCGCTCACAATTCCGAGCGCGACCGAAGCCACCGCAACGCCGAGCGACAGCAGCACCCAACCGCGCATTTGCGTGCCGAGTTTGCTAAAGCTTAGCCCGCTTACGAAGCCACCGGCCATGAACAGACCGCCGACAATAGCAGTACCGATGGCGATGTTGTTAACCATTGCGAAGGCGGCCGAGAGATCGGGGTGCGAACCCACAGCGGGCGGGGCGTAGTCGCCTGCCCAGAAGACACCTTCATAGAACTTCAGCGTGTACTCGACCGCCTTCACCCCCATGAACAGCCCGGCACAGGCGAGCGTGAAAACGAGGCACGCGATCAACCCCTTGCGGCTGTCGAGTTGTGCACATCGCACTCCCCAGGCGACGCTCAAGCTGCTCGCGAGCAGCACGACGGTGTTGAATGCCCCAAGCCACTTGTCGAGGAAATGGTGAGCGTTGACAAACACCTCGGGATGGTTGACCCGAAAAATCGTATAAGCGACGAACATGCCGCTGAAGAACAGCACCTCGGTGGCCAGGAATAGCCACATGCCGAGCTTGCCAGCATCGAACTGTTGCTCCATATCATCGAAATGATGAGCTTGAAACGGATGATGATCGGCGTGGTCTGTCATATATTTTCAGCAGGCGGAGGGCAGACGGCAGTGGGCAGTAATTGGCAGCGGCTCAGGGGATTACTGCCCGCTGCGTTCTGCCGTCTGCCCGCTCCGTTAGGCGTGTGCGGGTTGTTCGAGTGGTTTCATCCCCGGTCGGCTGGGAGTTCTCTCGACATAGCCCTCGATTTCGGGGTCCCAAACGAGGTTGTCGTAGATGTAAGGGTCGCCAACCCAGGGGGTCTCGTCGAAATTGTGGTGAATTGGCGGCGATGTGCAAGTCCACTCGAGCGTGGCGGCTCCCCACGGGTTCATCGGGGCTTTGCGGCCATAGAACAGCGAGTGAACGAGCACGGCTGCCGCGACGCAGAGGCCAAAGCCAAGCAGCAGCGCCCCGCAAGTTGCCGTGATATGCAGCGGCTGAAAGACCGGCTCGTAGCTTGCGTAGCGGCGTGCCTGGCCCTGTGTCCCGAGAATGAACATCGGAAAGAACGTGAGGTTAAAGCCAACGAAGACGATGCCCGCTGAGACTTTTCCCCAGAATTCGTTGTACATCTTGCCGAACATTTTCGGCCACCAATAAAAGATGCCAGCGAGGAACGCGATCAGCGTGCCCCCCATCATCACATAGTGGAAATGGGCCACCACGAAATAGGTGTCGTGCAGTGGTCGGTCGGTCGACAACGCGCCGAGCGGAAGCCCGGTGAGTCCGCCGATGGTGAACAAAAACAAGAAGCTCAGCACATAGCACATGGGCGTCGCGAGGCGGATGTTTCCTTTGTACATGGTGGCGAGCCAGTTGAAAACTTTGATGCCCGACGGGATGGCGACAAAGAACGTGAGAAAGCTAAAGATGGCGGCCGTCATCTTGCTTTGGCTGCTGACGAACATGTGGTGGCCCCAAACAAGAAAGCCAATCAGCGCAATTGCCACGCTCGAAAAAGCGATGAATTTGTAGCCGAAGATATGCTTGCGACAGAACACCGGCAGCAACTCGCTGATGATGCCCATCGCTGGCAAAATCATGATGTAAACAGCCGGATGGCTGTAGAACCAAAAGAAGTGTTGATAGAGCACGGGGTCGCCGCCGTAGGCGGGGTTAAAAATGCCGATCTGCAGCGTGTATTCAGCGAGCAGCAATAGCACCGTGATGCCGATAACGGGCGTTGCCAAGAGCTGAATAATGGCGGTCGAATAGGTGGCCCAGAGGAACAAAGGCATCCGAAACCAAGTCATGCCGGGCGGGCGCATCGTGTTGATGGTAACCACAAAGTTGAGCCCGGTGAAAATCGAGCTGAACCCCAGGATGAAGACACCAATGGTAGCCGGGATGACGGCCGCGTTAGTTTCAACGCTGTAAGGCGTGTAAAACGTCCAGCCGGTATCGAGACCCGTCATCAAGAGCGCGCTCAGAAAGAAGATGGCTCCCCCGACCCAAAGATAGAAACTCATCAAGTTCATCCGCGGAAAGGCAACATCTTTCGCGCCGAGCATGATTGGCAGAAAAAAGTTGCCCAGCGATCCAGGGATGCTGGGAATGATAAAGAGGAACGTCATGATCGCCCCGTGCAGCGTGAAGAACTCGTTGTAGCGGTCCTTCGCTGCGGTGGCGTCGCCGGCTCCCAGCATGTCGGCCGCCGGGGTGAGCAGTTCGAGGCGGATGATGATCGCAAAAATTCCCCCCAGCAAAAATGCCGAGAGGACACCCACGAGATACATCACGCCGATCCGTTTATGGTCGAGCGTAAAGGCCCACGATTTCCACCCTTTCGAGCAGTTGAGGTAGTTGGACGGCTGGAGTTGAGCGGCAGTGGCAATCATGTTTATTTGTCCTTCAGACTTTTGATGAAGGCGATGAGGGCGTCGATTTCAGGTTTCTCTTTAGTATCTTTTAGCGAAATCACCGGCATGCCAGGTTTGTAGCCGGCCCGGTATTTGGCGTTGGGTTCGAGAATCGACTGGCGGACGTAGTTTTCGTCGACATTGACTTCTTCGCCAGTCGTCATTTTGGCGTTAGTGCCCCACTGGTCTGCCGTGATCTTGAAACTCGGCCCAACTTTTGCTGAGCCGTCGAGCGAGTGGCACTGAATGCAACCCTTCTTGAGGTAGAGCTCTTTGCCGACCTCAGCGAGCGGGCGGCGATTGCCCTCGGGGTCATTAAAAATGTCGCTAGCGACATCGTACCATTTATCGAAATCGGCTTTCGACTCGTGGACGATCACCTTCGCCCACATCGACGAGTGACCGGTTCCACAGTATTCGGCACAGAATAGGTCATAGCCAACCTCGGCATCCGACCCATCGGGCATCCGTCCCGCGTTGTCGATGTTGTCGGCATCGTCGGGCTCGGGGAGCCGGTCGACCTCGAACCATTGATAGGTGTAGCGACCCGGCACGCAGTCCATCTTAATGCGGAACGCAGGGACGTAGAGGCTGTGAATCACATCCTTCGACGACTGCACGAGCTTGAACGGCTGGTTCTTCCAGACGTGCAGGTTAGGGTCTTCAACACCCCCCGGGTAAACGAAGTTCCAGTTCCACTTGTTAGCAACAACGTTGATTTCGTAAGCGTCTTCAGGCGAGTTGGCCATGTTCAAAAAGCCAACAAAACCAAGCACGAAAATCACCATCACGATCAGCGTGGGAATGATCGTCCAAGTGAGTTCAATCGCGTTGTTATGGCTCGGCGACTGTTCGACATCGTGCCCAGCTCGCATGCGGTACTTCAGCACGAACAGGGCCATCGCCCCCACGATCAGTACGAAAAACGCCAGGCTTATCCAGAGGATGAGCATGTAGAGACCGTCGACTTCTTCGACGAAGTTCGAGGCTCCGGTGCGAAACCAAAAACCGGCGACCGGCAGCGTTTGTGTGATTGAGTTAAGCATGGTTCTTGTCGTCGAAAGAATCGTTGGTCGACGCGATTGTCAGAGGATTGGTCACTGGACCGTCGTCTTCGGTGATAGGACGCTGGCTCGGCACCCGTTCTACTCTATTGCGACGCAGCCAAACTGGCACTAACACGACCGAAAGGGCCAGCACCGTGGCACCGGCACCGACTTGCATGATTTTTACCGCCTGCGGTCCGTAGCGGCCTTTCGTTTCGTCGTAGTGAAAACAATAGAGGATGAGCTGATCGACGGCCGAGCCGATTTTGCCTTCGCCCGCTTCGACCAGCGATAGCCGCACGGTTTGTTCATCGAATAATACGCCGTACAGGTAACGCGAGACTTTGCCGTCGGGGGTGCAGACCATGATCGCGGCGGCGTGAGCGAAATCGTTCGTGTCGGGAACGGCGCGGTACCGAAAACCAACCGCATCGGCGAGCTTCTTGATGTTCGCTTCGCTGCCGACCAAGAACCGCCAACCATCGCCGGCATTTGCGCGGCCATAGTCGCTAAGGTATCGCTGCTTGGTTTTCTTGGCATCGTCGGGCGTTTCGCGAGGGTCGATACTGACGCTGACGATGGTGAACTCGTCGCCGGCGGTCCACTTCATGTCTTCGATGCCATCGACCAGCCCGTTGAGTTGATGCCGACACAACAGCGGACAGTTACTGTAGTTGAGCGACAGCAAAATAGGCTTCGAGCCATCGAAGATCTCGCGAAGCCGGACGCGATTGCCCTTGGCGTCGAGAAACTCGAGCTCGAGCGGTAGCGTGTCGCCACGTTTTTCGTCGATACCGACATCGGCGACTTCGTCGGGCATGGGGCTCGCGAGCTGGGCTCGCGCGAGAGGGCCGAGGGGGACAGGCAGCAGGCAGAGGAGGAGCAGGCAGAGGGCTGAGGGTAGCGGGCAGAAAAGGGACGGCGTAAAGGCCAGCAGGGAGCGGACAAACGGGGGATTGCGTAGCCCGCAAGGCCTCGAAGGGGTCGATTGTTGGCTGCCGAAAATTGTGTTTGTACTTCGCATTTCAATCTGACTTTCCAACAAACTCTCTCGTTCTACCTGCTGCCCTCAGCCCGCTCACTCAGTTCGTCGACCACAATCTCCATCGCCTGGCTAATCTTGATTGCCACTTTTCCCTTTTCCTTATCGACCCACACCGGTTGAGGCGGGTTGAGGCGGAGCTCTTGTTCCTGAACCTTACTAACCGAATCTCGGTATTGGGCTTTCACGACCTTTTCCTGGCGATCGAGATTCTCGTAGTGATAGTAGAAGGCCTGGACTCCGAAAATGAAGACCAGCACTAAAAACGTGGTAACGAGGGCCGACACGACCAGCACCGGGACGTTGATGTCGTCCGCCATGTGCTTGATGTTGGGATCGTGCGTCGGTGTTTCGGAGGTCTCTGACATGGTGGTTTTGCTAAGGCTAACGGCCGGAACAAGCTTACTCTCGCAGTTTCGGCGGAATGTGTTTGTTAGTGATTCACAAATGCTAGCGATTTACCGAGACGTGGATCGCGGACGGGTACAAGCCATTGCCCGGCGGCATAGCGCATGACCGAGCCGACGAACAGCGCGCCGATGCCGACGGTACACATGATTTCAGGAACGCCGAACGCCCACGCGTTTTCGATTTGCGAGGGCGAAATGATGTAGAACAAATCGTACCAATGCCAAATCAGCATGTAGACTGCCCAAGCGGCCATGAGTGGTTTGTTGCGACGGACCGCGCTCGACATAAAACCCAAAAACGGGATAAACAGGTGGCCGATAAATAGTGCGGCCGTCGGCACCGAGATGCCGAGCGAAGTCGGCTCGCCTTGGCGAGCGGCGAACCACTGGGTCTCTTCGGGGATGTTGGCATACCAAATCAGCATGAACTGACTGAAGGCGATGTAGCCCCAGAACACGACAAAACCGAACAGCAATTTAGCAAGGTCGTGGTAATGCTCGACGGTGATCGTGTGGGCCAAAACACCCCGTTGTTGAAGATAGTAGGAGACCAGAATGAGCGACGAGAAAATCGCCACGGCACTGCCGGCGAAATAATAAACGCCAAACATCGTGCTAAACCAGGTTGGCGCGAGCGACATCATCCAGTCGAAGCTCGCCATGCTGATCGTGAATGCGAACCACATGAGCGCTGGTCCACACCACGTGCGGAGCGGTGCCATGGGAGCGTTGGTCTGTGCGCGGTCTTGAGTGATGCTGCCGCGATAGAAAAAGCGAGCGATCCAGTACCAACTAATGAAGTAGATGACTTGGCGAATGGCAAAGAAGGTGGGGTTGAGGTAGGGCTGCTTGTGTTCGAGCAGCGAGTTGCCTTCGACAAATGCCGGATCGGTCCACAAGAACAACACCCCCTGCTGCGCGAAGACGATGACCAAAATCGGAATGAACGCGACGCCGACAATACCGATCCCCATCGCCATCACCTCGGCGAGCCTGCGCACAACAATGCCCCAACGGGCCCCCGTCAAATACATGGCCGCGACCAGAAACTGCGCACCGAGCGCGATGCTGGCGAAGTAACAGACAGCGATGAGGTAGGCTGTCCAAAACCGCGCGGGTGCCGTCCACAACAGTGGTGCGAAAGCGACGATCGCCCCGCCAATCATCAGCGGCACGCCGACGTTCGCCAGCGCCGGGCTCGCTTGGCGGCGTTCGCTGGTGTCGTTCAGCCAAGAGTCGAGTGAGATGCCGTGCATCGGGATAGTTTCTTCTCGTGTCGGATGTTTCTGTCATTCCCGCCTACGTGGGAATGACGTTTTGCTTAAGTTACTTCCACTACACTCATTACTGCGATGTTTACTGCGTTAAGGGCATTTGCTTCAGTTCTTCGTCGCTCAGTACGCTCTTGTCGGCCCACTGCGACTCTTGCAGCGCTTTAACGTAGAGGACAATCGCCCAGCGATCTTCGAGCGAAATATGTTCGCGGTAAGCGGGCATTTTGCGGATGCCGTTGGTGATGGTGTTGTAGAGCTTGCCGGGCGGTTGAGCGCGAATGTAATCTTGATGGATGTTGCTCGGCTGCACCCAGGTCGCTTGCTCGAGCGTGAGCGCTCGCTGGGCAACGAGACCATCGCCATAACCGGCGAGTCCGTGACAGGCCGCGCAGTGGATGTTGAAGCGTTCTTGTCCCCGGTCCATCATTGCTTTGTCGACCTTCATGGGGAACTTAGTCACCCAATTCGGCTCGGGCTCTGCGTTCTCTTCCGTGTTGTTGTCTCCCGTGTTGTTGTCTCCCGTGCTCTCTTGGGTTGGCGGGTCGGCGGTGGCATCGCCTTTGGCAGTTGCGTCGCCCGCTGTTTTGTCTAACTCAGCAGGCTGTGGGTCTAACTCAGCAGGCTGTGGCGGATCAGCCGGTTCGGGTGGGCCGGTTTCTTCTTGCAAAAAAAAGACTTCGCCCGAATCCGCGTCGGGTTCGACTCCGTAGTAAAGCCGGGGATCTTCGTAGAGTGTGCCACGGGCAACGGTTCCATCGACCGGGAGTCGCATCGTGCGACCGTCGGCGAAAATGTCGTTCTTCATCAGCACTTGGGTTTTGGCCTTCGGCTGAAAGTCCATGTCGATCCACATTTGCCAGCGAGGGGCGTCGCTGTTGTCGCCACGCGCCATCGCAATGTAGGCAATCGGCACGAGCGCCAACACGGCCACCGTCCCACCAATCGCATGGAACCAACCCGGGACTAAGGCGGGCGTTGGATCGTCGGTGATCGTCTCCATACCGGTCGCGCCAACGGTTGCCATCGCATTGCTGATAGCACCGGCATCGAACTGGGGGTCACGCGCATCGGCGAATAGAAAGAACCCGTCGTTGGTCGCCGACAAGAACTGCGCGCTACGGAACATCGGGTTATAAAGCCGAGGCAATCCGTTGAACGCGAGCATGCCGAGGAACGACGTGAACGCGCTGAACAGAATGATCAACTCGAACGTCACGGGAATGTTCGCAGGCAGACTGAACGAGGGCTTGCCGCTGATGTGGTAGTCGTAGCCGCTGAACGCCCAGGCCCCTTCGACACTGTTGGTGTAAAATTGTAGCCCCAGCGCCACGAGCATTCCGGTGAACCCGGCGCAAAACACCACCCAAGGCAAAATCGGCTTAGGCGCGGCAAGCGCCTCGTCGATGCCCGGCACCGGGAACGGCGAAAACGCTTCGAGCTTGGTGTAGCCCTTTTCGCGCATTTGGCGCGCGGCCTCAACCAACTCGTCGGGACCAGCAAGACGCGCCAGCACACCGAGCGTCACCGGTTCGGCCACGATTGAGTTTTCGGGATGTTCTTCGGGTATTTGTGTCATGTCAATTCAGCGATGACTTCGATTTTCAAATCTGTTATTGGTTAGTTTGATTTTTTGAACAGGAGGAAACGGAGGGAACAGAGTGGTATTTCTAATGAGTCATTTATCTTGGTATCGAGGTCTCGCCGCTAGGCTTTGATTGACTTTCTTGACTTCCTTCGATGGAGCTATTGAAAATCCGTGCCAGTTCGACCAACCAACCTTTTCTCGTCCTCTGCTTCCTCTGTTACCTCCTGTTCAATCAATCAACGAGCCGCAGGCTCGGTGTTTAGTGTTTCGCTCCCTCATCGTCATGAGATTCGTCGTCATGAGCGTGTGGCATCACGTGTTTCACCTCGGCCATGGCCACCATCGGCAAAAAGCGAATGAACAACAAGAACAACGTGAAGAACAGCCCGAAGCTGCCGATCAGCATCAAATAGTCGACCCACGTCGGCACGAACTTTTGCCAACTCGACGGAATGTGAGGCCGTTCGAGCGTGGTGATGACAATGACGTAACGCTCGAACCACATGCCGATGTTGACGAAAATCGAGACGGCGAACATGAGCCAAGGTGTCGTGCGGAATTTCTTGAACCAAAACAATTGTGGCGAAATGACGTTACAGAAAAACATGATGTAGTAGGCGTACCACGAAATGCCGAAAGCCCGGTTGTAGAACGCCTCGAATTCATAGAGGCTCCCGCTGTACCATGCCATGAAGAACTCGGTAATGTAGGCGAGTCCCACCATCGTTCCGGTGGCGAGCAAGATTTTACAGACGTTTTCGAGGTGCCCGATGGTCACCAGGTCCTTAAACCCATACCACTCGCGGCACGGGACCATCAGCGTGAGCACCATGCCGAACCCGCTAAAAACGGCCCCAGCGACGAAGTAAGGGGGAAAAATCGTCGTATGCCAACCCGGAAGTTGGCTGACCGCAAAGTCGAAACTCACGATCGTATGAACCGATAACACCAGCGGAGCGGCGAGCGCGGCCAACAGCACATAGGCCTTTTCATAGACGCGCCATTGGCTGGCCGAACCGGTCCAACCGAGCGAGAGCACTCCGTAGCCGATTTGGCGGAACTTGTCGGTGGCCCGGTCGCGGAGCGTCGCCAGGTCGGGAATCATGCCCATGTACCAAAACACCACCGACACGCTGGCGTAGGTGCTCACGGCAAACACGTCCCACAAGAGCGGGCTGCGGAAGTTCGGCCACATGTAGAGTGGCGTACTCGGGTAGGGCCCGAGCCAATAAGCGAACCACACCCGGCCAACGTGAATACCGGGGAAGACCCCGGCGCAAGCAACCGCGAAAATCGTCATCGCCTCGGCAAAGCGGTTGATGCTCGTTCGCCAGTTCTGGCGGAACAAGAACAAAATCGCCGAAATCAACGTTCCCGCGTGACCGATACCGACCCAGAACACGAAGTTGACAATCGGAAAACCCCAGAAGATGGGGTTGGTGTTGCCCCAGCGGCCGACCCCCGTAAAGACAACGTAGCCGATGAGCGCGAAAAACATGCCGCACAGGCTGCTCGCCACGGCGAACGAAATGAACCACGCTAGCGGGGGTTTGTTGTTGAGCGCAACCTTGCAAACCTTGTCGGTCACCGAACCATACGTGTTCGCCCCCTCGACAAGCGGCTTGTCGACGAAGTCGGGATCGTTCGTAATCGGACGGGGCAATGGGCCGCCGTTGAGTATGAGGTCTGCTGTGGCCATTACTTCGTGGAAAGGATTGAGTGCTCGGGGAAATGACGAATGACTAAATCCGAATGACGAACGTTAGGGGGGTGCGTCTTGTTCGTCATTAGTCATTCCGGTTTCGTCATTCTCGTTAAGTGTGGGCCTCTTCTTCTGCGTGATCGTGCTCGTCGTGCTCGCCTTCGTGGTGCCCTTAATGCACATGAGGTGGCGGAAACAACGCTGCGAGCCTCGGGTGCGGGTTGCGAATTTTGGCGAGGTACAACGTGCGGGGTCGCGTGAACAGTTCGGTTAAAATCCCATAGGCACGCGGGTCGTCGTGCTTCTTGCGAACAACACTGTTCGCGTCGTTGAGGTCGCCGAAGTCGATGGCTTGGGTCGGACAAGCCTGTTGGCAAGCTGTCTTGATCTCGCCATCGGCGATCGGGCGATTAGCGGCCCGGGCGGGAATTCTCGCGGCAGCAATTCGCTGGACGCAGTAGGTACACTTCTCCATCACGCCCCGGCTGCGCACGGTGACTTCGGGGTTGAGCGTGAGTTGCTGGAGCGCGTTGTTGGCTTCTTCGAGGTAGCCCGTGTAGTGGAAGTAGTTGAACCGGCGGACCTTGTAAGGACAGTTATTGGCACAATACCGCGTGCCGATGCAGCGGTTGTAAACCATGTCGTTGAGGCCTTCGTCGCTGTGCACGGTAGCCGCCACCGGGCAAACCTGTTCGCAAGGAGCCGTTTCGCACTGTTGGCAAGTGAGGGGCTGGGTCGACACCTGGGGGCTTTCGGCCGCTCCCGAGAAATAGCGGTCGATGCGAATCCAGTGCATCTCGCGACCGCGAAACACCTGTTCTTTGCCGACGACCGGCACATTGTTTTCGCTTTGGCAGGCGACCATGCAGGCATTGCAGCCGATGCACTTGTTGAGGTCGATCGCCATGCCCCATTTGTTGACGTCTTCGTAAGTCTTTTGATTCCACAGGGGATCGGTTTCGACTTCGTGGACCACGTGCTTGGCGAAACTAGGATCTTCTTTGTAGAACTCGAGCGGGGCTTCGCGGACCAGTTGACCGATGCGGTTGCCCATCATTTCGAGACCGACGGTATCGATGGCGAAGTGGTCCTGAGTGAGCGCCAGCTTTGCCTTTTTGCCGGTCGGCAACACCTTACTTGCCTTCGCCACATACATGGCATCCGACGTTCGCAGCGGATAGACGTTGACTCCGACGATTTCTTCCTGCATCGTGGGGGTCATCTGATACATGCTGCCGCCGACCTTACCGGCTGAAATGCGGCCATAGCCCAGCTCGATGCCAATGCTGTTGCGAGCTTGTCCCGGCAAGACATAAACGGGCAGGTCTACCGTCGCTTCGCCAACCTGAACACGGAGCACTTCGCCCTGTGCAACGCCCAGTTTCTTGGCGGTTGCCGGGGCGACCCGGGCTACGTTGTCCCAAGTCACCTTCGTGATGAAGTCGGGCGTTTCTTGCAGCCAACCACTGTTGGCGAGCCGACCATCGTAAACACTGCTCGACGAGGTGAAGACAATTTCGATTTCGTCATCTTCGCTGACGGTGATTTCGGGCAGGTCGCTCACCAACATCGGTGTTGCCGGCACAAGCTGCGACTCGCCACCGAAACCTTCGTGCAACAGCTTTTTCCAAACCTCACCCTTCATTGGCGTCGCGAGCAATTCGCCGAGTGCCGCGCGAACGAGCATCTGTGGCTTGGCCGCATTGCCGGTGACATCCGCAATCTGAGCGAACAATTGCAATGGCGAACGCGACGCTACCAGCGGTTCGATCATCGGCTGCGAAACGCTCACCAGCCCTTCGTAACTCATTGCATCGCCCCAACATTCGAGCGGGTGCGATGCCGGAATGTGCCACTGGCAAGCGCGGCTCGTTTCGTCTTCGTAGAATGACAGATGAATCGAATGGGGGATTTTCTCGATGATTTTTGCGAACTCGAGATCGGCCGGGGCGTCGTAAACTGGGTTGCCACCAACAATCAACAGCGTGTCGACGCCGCCCAGTCCGACTTGTTTCACGAGGTCGGCGATCGTTTCGGTTTCGGGTCCAAACTCCATCGGCTCGGTGTAGGTGACCGTCTTGCCAATGTTCCCCAGCAGCGAGTTGATTTGACAAACGACTGCGTGAACCTCGGGCGGTTGTGTTGCGCCGGCAACGACAATGCCGGCACCCTGGTTCGCAACCAAGTCGTCGGCCAAGCAGAAGAGAATTTCGTCGCGAGTCGCGACTTCATATTCTTTGCCAACATAAAGCAGCGCGTCGCTCTCTACTTTGCCGTTGGCCGGTTCTTGAACCTGTCCCCCATCAAGGCGGGTTTGGACTTGAGCGAGCAGGTCTTTGACGAAACCGGCGATTTGGCGGCTCGGCACCGGCAAACGATGATCGGCTACCGTGCCGGTCAGGCTGAACTGGCTCTCCACCGCGTAAACGCGGCTCATGGAGGATTCTTCGGGATGCTCGGCATCGACACTGCGCCCGGCAGCCCAGTCGCGGGCGTATTTCACACTGTTGGGGTGCAGGTTAATCAGGTCGGCGTCGAGCGAGGCAATCACCTTGGCATCGGCCAACTTGTAATGAGCGTCGAGCTTCTGCCCAAAAGCCATTTCAATGCCCGCCGCTTCGCTCGTGTTGGCGAGCGGCGCGTACTCGAAAACCGCCGCTTGCGGCATCGCCGAGGTAATTCGTTTGAGCATCGCCCCCGTCGAAATCGATCGCGATGGCTCGACCAAGATGGCCAGCCCTGCTCCCTGCTTTCCCTTGAGCGCGGCTCGTCGCTCACCCAGGAACGTGTCGAACTCGTCCCAAGTTGCGTTGGCGGCCGATTCTTTTTTCCGGGGGTTCCGCGAGCGATCGGGGTCATAGAGCGCCAGCGTGGCAGCTTGTGTCATTGCGTTGGTCGCGCCGAGGCTGCCCGGGTGCTCGGGGTTCCCTTCGACTTTGATGGGACGCCCGTCGTAGTTGGTCATCAACAGGTGACGCGGCGCACCGGCCCATTCGATGGTTGTTGCGTACTTGGTCGGCTGGCCCGGTACGTACCCCTCAGGGCGATGCAAGAAGGGAGCGAACTTCTTTGTCTCCCAGCGACAACCAGCCACGCCGGCGAGTGCGAAGCTCGCCCCCATGAGCTGCATCCACCGTCGTCGCGACACGCCATCGGGATATTCCGATGCGGCGACCGGAAACTCGCGATGCACGAACTCCTGGAACTCAGGGGTATTCTCGAGTTCGTCGAGGCTGCGCCAGTATTTGGTTGCGTGCTGTTGGCTCATGTATCGGGTGATGGGGTTTGTCTGTAGCACGATTCGGAGAATCGTGCTTCTATGGGTTTTTCTAATAAGTGTCGTAGGCACGCCGGTTTGCGGCCAATGTCGCTGATCGCTCCGCGATCAGCTTCTGATTGCGGAGCAATCAGCGACTATGGATTTCTAACGGTGACAGGTCGAACAATTTGTGTTGGGGTGGACGTCGAGATCCTTCGCAACACCCGCCCCGATGATGGCTGGGTCGCCATCGGGAACCCAACCAAGGTTGGTGATCTCGGCGAGTGGTCGCAGGTTCGGTTCCGGCTCGCGATGACACGTGATGCACCATGCCATGCTCAGGCTCTCGTGCTGATAAACGACGTCCATCGTATCGATGCGGCCATGACAGACGACGCAGCTCACGCCCGCGTTGACGTGGGCCATGTGGTTGAAATAAACGTAGTCGGCCAGTTGATGGACCTTGATCCATTCAACCGGTTGGCCCGAAGCTTGGCTCTGGCGAATCGGCAACAGTTTGGCACTGTCGCTGTGGATGGCCGTGTAGGGGGCGGTGCCGTCGCTGTATTTTCCGCTGTGGCAATTGAGACAGGTGCTCGTAGCGGGGACGGCCGCGTGGGCCGCTTTGTCGACGGTGCTATGGCAATAGCGACAATCCATTTTCAGCTCGCCGGCGTGCAGGCGGTGACTAAACGGCACCGGTTGCTCGGGCTTGTGGCCAGTTCGCAGCGTGCCGGGAAGCGTGCCGTAGCCCCAAACGCCAGCGGCATACGCGGCCGCGACGCCCCCGCCGGCGGCCACCATCAGCACAAATTGGTTGATCCACTTGGGAAAAACAAAACGATCCACGGCATCCTCATGCCCGACGAGAAAACTCGACGAGAAAAGCACTCGTAAATAGACGAAAACCACCATCGCGAACGCGACAGATCAAATCTCCGCGAGAGAAGTAGACCTGATTGGCAGCAATTCGCCAACACCCAGCCAACGGTTCTGCGGTCGATTCGCTAAACAAGTGTAACCGACTTTGCCGGTGGCGCGACCGTGGTCAAATGTCGCACCCAAGTGGGGGGGCCGTGAATCGCGGATTGCTGGCGAGGCGAACCGGTCGACGTGAGTCGCCGGAGTTTGGGGGCAGACTCATCGCGTGATACGATGAGAGACATGACCGACACACTCAAACAAGCCATTCGCGAGTGGGAGCAAGTGCCCGAAGGGCGACAGGAATCGATTGCGCGATTGGTGCTTCATGAGACTGCCGAAGATCGCAAGTGGGCGGAATCGACTGCCACGCACGAAGAAAAGCTGGCGGGGCTCGTTGCAGAAGTCGGAGGATTGGATCAAAGTCACTTGCCTGTTTCCGTCATTCCCGCGCAAGCGGGAATTCAGACGCGACGTATTCCTTTTAGTGGTTCCTTCTAGTGGTCTGTCAAACCCGATAATTAGGGTTGTGTGCCACTGGCTATGCCAGTGGAAGTTATCGCTGACGTAAGACTTGCGTCACACTGGTGGAGCCAGTGGCACCCGAAGTCTCTCATTTGCCAGTCCATTAGATTCCCGCCTGGGCGAAAATGACGTTCGTGATGTGATCGATGCCAGTTTCGCAAACCGGCCAAGTTCTTCTTGATTCATTCCTGAGCCGACGACGGGCAGTTCCAGCAGGATAACTCGCATCTGTCGCGGCAATTCAAACGGCTCCGTTCTGCGTTACCCCTTTGGTCTGTGCGTATCAGCGACTCGTATCGTGCTGTGGGGATTCGCAAGAACGATAGCGAAATCATTCGATTTTTCATCGGGACTCGCGCCGATTACGAACGGCTCCTTGCCGGTCGATGGCAGCGGTTAGCAAAAAACCGTCCGCTTTTTTCGCAAGATAAACCACGCTCGCGGTGTTATTATAGAGAGACGCCCACCTGTACGAACCTGCCGTGTGAAATGCGATATCTATTTCTGCTAGCTGCCTTCTCGTCGGCCACCACGGCCGCCGAACCTCGTGTGCAATTCAACCGCGACGTGCGGCCCATCCTGAGCGACCGTTGTTACGCCTGTCACGGGCCCGACGCAGGGACGCGCGAGGCCGATCTGCGGCTCGATCAGTTTGAAGCAGCGACCGAATGGGCGATTGTGCCGGGCGATTCGGAACTGAGCGAGGTGCTCAACCGGATGTCGTCGGATGACCCCGACTTGCGAATGCCCCCGCCCGAAGCTCACAAGCCGGCGCTCAATGCCGACGAGTTGGCGACGATCCGCCGCTGGATCGACCAGGGAGCCGAGTACCAGCCACATTGGTCGTATATCGCGCCGCTCGCGGTCGAGCCGCCAGCGGTCGAACGCGGCGCATGGGTCCGCAATCCGATCGATGCGTTCGTGCTTGCTCGGCTTGAAGCGGAGGGAATCGCCCCCGCGCCCGAAGCCGATCGTGTGACGCTGCTGAGGCGGTTGACGTTCGACCTGACCGGTTTACCACCGACGCGCGACGAGATCGCTGCGTTCTTGGCCGACAACTCGCCCGGCGCTTATGAGAAAGTCGTCGACCGGTTGCTCGCCTCGCCTCGCTATGGCGAGCGGATGGCGACGTGGTGGTTTGACCTCGTGCGCTACGCCAATACGGTCGGCTACCACGGCGATCAAGTTCATAACGTCGTGCCTTACCGCGACTATGTGATTAAGTCATTCAACGAAAACTTACCGTTCGATCAGTTCACCATCGAGCAACTCGCCGGCGATTTGCTGCCCAGTCCGACGACGTGGCAAACGATTGCGACGTGCTACAACAGGCTCTTGCAAACGTCGCATGAAGGGGGCATTCAAGACAAAGAGTATCTTGCCATTCATCAAGCCGACCGGGTGCGAAACGTCTCAGAAGTGTGGCTGGGTGCGAGCATGGGTTGCGCCCAGTGCCACGACCACAAGTTCGACCCTTACACGGCTCGCGACTTCTACAGCATGGCGGCCCTCTTTGCCGACGTCGATCATTACGGTTCGTTCGTGTCGGTGAGCAAAAATGTCAATCCCACGTCGCGGCCCCCCGAGATACGCGCGCCGACGCTCCCCATTTGGGAACAGCTCGAGCCGCTCGAAAAGCGGATCGCGGCACTCGAAGCCGATGCCAGCAACCGGTCGTTAAGCGTAACCGCCGAGGGCGAGACAGAGCTTGAGCAACTCCGCCAGCAGCGCGACCAGTTGCAAGACCAGTTCGAGCAAGTCATGGTGACCGTCGCCCGCGAGCAGCCCCGCGTCGTGCGGGTACTCAACCGTGGCGATTGGATGGACGACTCGGGCGACATTGTGAAGCCGGCGATCCCCGAGTTTCTCGGCACTCTCGCGACCGATGGCGAGCGGGCCACGCGGCTCGACCTGGCGAATTGGATCGTCTCCGACAAGAATCCGCTCACGGGCCGAGTGATCACCAATCGGCTCTGGGCGCTCGTGTTCGGGAGAGGACTTTCGTCGAATTTGATTGAGTTAGGCTCGCAGGGACCGTGGCCCAATCACCCCGAACTGCTCGATTGGCTGGCTGTCGATTTCACCACGCATGGGTGGGACGTGAAGCGGAGCGTTCGCCAGATCGTCACCTCCAGCACCTATCGTCAGTCGTCGCGGCCGCGCGTCGAACTCACCGAGAGCGACCCAACGAATCGCTTACTCGCCAGGCAAAATTTCTATCGACTTGATGCCGAGGCGATTCGCGACAATGCGCTGGCAGTGAGTGGATTGCTCAAACACCAACTTGGTGGCAGTGTGGGCAAGCCTTATCAGCCGAAAGGCTATTACGGCAATCTCAACTTCCCCGTGCGCGAATACGTACCGGCAACGGGCGACGATCAATACCGACGCGGCGTTTATACCCATTGGCAAAGGCAATACTTGCACCCGTGGCTGTTGGCATTCGACGCTCCCACGCGCGAAGAATGCACGGCCGGCCGCGTGCAATCGAACACCCCGCTCGCGTCGCTCGTGCTGCTCAACGATCCGACGTTTGTCGAAGCGTCTCGCGCGCTCGCCGCCCGTGTGCTCGCTGAGGCTGCGGGCAACGACGAGGCGCGATTGCGATGGCTGTGGAGCGAAGTGCAAAGCCGCGAAGGTCGCGACGAAGAGATTGCCGCGCTGGGTCAGTTGCTCGACTCCCACCGCGCTTATTTCGTCAAGCAACCCTCAGCAGCCGAGAAACTTCTCGCCGTCGGTTTGAGCAAGCCACCGGCCGACGTCGAGGCCAGCGAACTGGCCGCTTGGACGAGCGTCTGCCGGGTAGTGCTGAATTTGAGCGAAGCGTTTACGCGGTACTGAAGGCTTGTCGGTGGGGAGACCGCTCCCATACTCAGTCATGCCCGAAGGACACCTGATTCACCGCGTTGCGCGCGACCATGCGAAACTGTTCGGCGGTCAGCGACTGGGCGTCTCGTCGCCGCAAGGTCGCTTCGCCCATGAAGCGACGCTCATCGACGGCAAGCAACTCGACGACATCGACGCCCACGGTAAGCATTTGCTTTATCGTTGGCACAACGGACCGGCTCTGCACGTACATCTCGGGCTGTATGGCAAGTTCCGTGTCCACCGAAAACCGCCGTCGGAGCTTCCCGAGCCGCGCGGTCAAGTGCGGGTGCGCATTGTTGGCCCGACTGCCGCGTTTGACTTGAACGGTCCAAATCGCTGTGAACTACTCGACGACTCAGAAGTTGCCGCGCTCGTCGCGCGCTTGGGTGATGACCCGCTACGCCCAGACGCCGATTCGAGCCGGGTCGCCCGGCGTGTGAGAAGCAGCAAATCGGCGATCGGCAAATTGCTGCTCGATCAGTCGGTCTATGCCGGTGTCGGCAACATCTATCGCAGCGAGGTGTTGCATTTGCTTGGTATTCACCCCGAGCGCACCGGACGCGAAATCTCCACCGAGGAGTGCCATGCGATTTGGCAGAAGTTGGTCGAGTTAATGGCGATTGGCGTGCGCTATAACCGCATTATCATTGCCGACCCGAAAGACTTCGGAACAACCTATCCGCGAATGAAACGCCACGAGCGATTGTTGGTCTACAAGAAAGCGGTTTGCGGAAACTGTGGCGGCCCTGTTCGCCAGTGGCCGCTGGCCGCCCGCAAAGTCTTTGCGTGCGAGCGTTGTCAAATTTAGGATTCTCGCCATTCTATTGTTCGTGAGATTGCGCGAACTTCACCCACAGCGCACTGCATCGCGGCACGGAGTTGAAGTTCGACGAGCACCGCGCCGCAGTTCGCTCCGGGGGCTAACGCCACCCGGCTCGTTTCTGTCTGCCCTCGATCTGCTGCCCGCCGCCGGCTCCCTAAGCATATACCAAATTCAACTTATTCAGCCCGTTGTACGCCGCTACTTTGTAGCACTCGGCCAGCGTCGGGAAGTTGAAGACGTTGTTGATGAAGAACTCGACATCGCCATCGAGCGCCATCACGGCTTGGCCGATGTGAATCAGTTCGGTTGCGCCGGCACCGATGACGTGGACGCCGAGAATCTTGCGGGTCGTTTGGTGGATGAGCAACTTGAGCATCCCGAGTTCGTCGCCCAAGAGTTGTGCGCGGGCGATCTCGCGATAGTGAGCGACACCCGCCTCGTAAGGAATGCCTTCGCGAGTGAGTTGCTCTTCGGTTTTGCCGACCATCGAGATTTCGGGAATCGCGTAGATGCCGTAGGGGAACAACTCGGTGTTGTAGTTGCCCACATCACATTGACCAAAGGCGTGGCAAATCGCCCGGCGACCCTGTTCCATGCTGGTCGATGCGAGTGCGGGGAAGCCAATCACGTCGCCGGCGGCGTAAACGTGTTCGGCGCTCGTTTGATAGTGGGCGTTGACGTGCAACCGTTCGCGGTCGTCAACTTCGACGCCGACGTTGTCGAGCCCAATCTTACCGCAAACACCTTGGCGACCGACGGCGAACAGCAGTGTCTGCGCCCGCAGCGTTTTGCCACTTTCGAGCTGGGCCTGCACCATCCGGCGGGCGACGCCGTTGTGGATTTCGATTTCTTCGATCTTCTCGACCTTCTCGCCGAGCCGCAGCGTGATGCCCCGTTGCCGCATGAAGTAATGAAACGCGTCGGCGATTTCACGATCGAGAAATCCGAGCACATGGTCGCGGCCTTCGATCAGCGTCACCTTCACGCCAAGCGTTGCCATGATACAGGCATACTCGGTACCAATCACACCACCGCCGACGACGATCATGCTCCGCGGCAGCGCCTCGAGCTTCAGTAGTTCGTCGCTGGTGAGAATCGTATCGTCGTTGAAGGGAATGTCGTCGGGCCGCGCGGGACGCGTGCCGACAGCGATCAAAAAACGATCGGCTGTGAGCTGCTGTTGCCCGTCGGGACCATCGATGACCACACTGTTGGGACCGTCGAATCGCGCGGTTCCCCAGATGAGGTCGATGTGATTGCGCTCGAACTGGTTGCGAATGAGATCCCATTCGTGCCGCATGACCGATTGCGAAACGGCCCCCAGGTCGGCGATGGTGATGTTTTTCTTGACGCGATAGCTGCTGCCGTAGAGGCCCCGCTTGTTGGCCCCGGTAAGGTGCAGTACCGCTTCGCGGAGCGCCTTGCTGGGAATGGTGCCCGTGTTGATCTGCGCACCCCCCAGGACTTGGGTTTTTTCGATGATGGCGACGCTCTTACCGAGCTTGGCGGCTTGAATCGCTCCCTTTTGGCCGGCGGGGCCGGTGCCAATCACGATGCAGTCATAATGCTTCACGGCAGACTCGAGTCGGTTGGTGGTCACAGGATTTCCCATCTCAACAGGTTGCGCAGAATTTCCACACGTGCGAACTTCTGTTCGCGTCCTGTTCACTGTTCGTCGATCCGCCTCGATAAACTCTAATTTCGCCGACCTTGCCCGCATTACCGGTCAGCGAAGCTCGCGAACCGCTGCGGAATATCGGCGTCGTAAGAATTGTAGCGGACGCGAGGGCAGGCGGTTAGTAGGCTACAGGCCGAGAAGTAGATACCAGCACGCGGCGCCAGCAAGTGAGTTTAAGGCTCATTCGCTTGCGCGTCGTGCTTGTATTCTTGTACGTCGTAGGCGGGAATCCAGAGTGGTCGTTTTCAATCGACATTCCCGCACGCACGGGAATGAAGTATTGACTTGAGTCGTTAACAAGATCACTCCGAACGACGATTAAGGAACCGCTCAAGAATAACTTGGGGATTTGATTAACCGCAGAGGACACGGAGAGCGCAGAGATGTGAGCTGGAACATCGATCGACACTCGTGATTGTCGATGACTGGGAGCATTGACTCGTTTTGCTTTCAATTTGTA
>JBGSRO010000168.1:0-116349 GCA_041737535.1 Pirellulales bacterium
CGCATCGCTTCGTGGCTCAATCGCTACCGCCGCATTCTGGTGCGGTGGGAAAAGAAGGCCAAAAACTACGAAGCCTTGTTGCATCTCGTCTTCGCTCACATCCTGTGGTGGAATTCTTGAGGTTCTGGGATAGGTTCTAAGTGATTCGAGATAGGCTCGCTTTTCTTGCGCGGGCATGTCGCGGTCGAGATCACCCGCTCCGCCATGCAGGGCGATGGCCCACTTGCCCGGTTCGGCGGACGCGGTGGTTGCCGTCACTGCAAGAACACAGAGTGACGTAACGAGAAATTGAATGGCAAGATTCATGCGAGGCCTTGTCGAGGGTGTTAAATCCGAGTCGTGGCCTGCGACGGGAGAAACTAGTCACGCGACGCTCTTCTCGGTTATCTTCCGCGTTCTTCGTTGGGGTCCGTCCGTGACAAACGACTTGCCTCGGACATGCACTGGTCGAAGTCCACGACCTCATCAGCCGAAGCGTTCTTCAGAAAGCCGAACCCGATGGAATTTTCCAACGCTCAGCATTGCTCCTCGTCAACTCCGCATCGATCTGATCGGTTGGTGCAATCGCTGTCTCAAACTCGGCGAGTTCCTGCTCACTCCAACCTCCCGCCAGTTTGGCGATTCCGTTGCTCTTTTTTCCTACTAGTTTGACACCGAGCGGCGAAGCCTATGTCTCGACATCCGTTTGATCCAACGACTTGCCCGTTCACTCGCGCTCGCTCTGCAGCGTGTCCATCAATTCAGCAGGAACATTGCGGATCCGGAATTGGCTCATTGCTTTAGTCTACCCTCGCTCGCTCATCGGCACCACATTTCGCTCGATTTCGCCCGTGTAAATCTGCCGCGGGCGGTTGATGCGTTTGCCGGGGTTGTGGTGCATTTCGAGCCAGTGAGCGATCCAGCCCGGCAGGCGGCCCATTGCGAAGAGGACCGTAAACATTTTCGGCGGAATGCCCATTGCGCGATACAAGACACCACTGTAGAAGTCGACGTTGGGATAAAGGTTTCGCTCCAAGAAATATTCGTCGGTGGCGGCAACCTCTTCGAGTTTTTGCGCGATCTCGAACACCGGGTCGTCGATCTTGAGCTTCTCGAGCACCTTGTAGCAAGCCGCTTTGACGATTGCCGCGCGGGGGTCGTAGCTTTTGTAAACGCGGTGGCCGAAGCCCATGATGCGGAAGCCGTGCGACTTGTCTTTGGCCATGTCGACATACTTGCCGACGTTACCACCATCTTCGCGAATCATTTCGAGCATGTTGACGCACGCTTCGTTGGCCCCGCCATGCAGCGGACCCCACAACGCGAGAATGCCGGCCGAGATCGACGCAAACAAATTCGTGTCGGCCGAGCCGACCATGCGGACGGTCGACGTGCTGCAATTCTGTTCGTGGTCGGCATGAACGATCAGCAACATGTCGAGCGCGTGCACCAGTTCGTCGGGTGCTTCGTAGTCTTCGCCTTTTTTGGCAAACATGAGCCGCAAAAAGTTGCGGCAATAGTCGAGCTTCTCGTCGGGCAGTAACGGGGCCTCGCCAATCGTGTTGCGGTGGGCATAGGCAGCGATCACCGGCAGTTTGGCCAGCATTCGCATCACGGCTTCGTCGACTTTTTCGCCGTCGTGAACGTCGAGTAGTCGCTGGTAATAGTTGCTCATCGCCAGCACACCGGCACAGAGGGTCGCCATCGGATGGGCGTCTTTGGGGAAACCGGCGAAGAAACCGGTCATCTCGTCGGGCAGTTTGCGAAACCCGCTGAGCTTGCCTTGAAACGTGTCGAGTTGGCTCTTGGTGGGAAGCTCTCCCTTCATCAACAGGTAACCGACTTCGACGAAATCGCAGTGTTCGGCCAGTTGTTCGATGGGATAGCCGCGGTAGCGAAGCACTCCCTTTTCGCCGTCGAGAAAGGTGATGGCGCTGGTCGTCGAACCGGTGTTGACATAGCCCTCGTCGAGCGTAATCGCGCCGGTTTCGGCTCTGAGCTTGCCGATGTCAATACCGACTTCGCTCTCGCTCCCCTCGACCACAGGCAGTTCGATCTTGTAGTCGCGAAGGGTGAGTTTGGCTACCTCGCTCATCGGGGGGAAACTCCTGCTGCCGGTGCGTTGTATCGACCGTTTGGTATGACGACGATGCACACCACTCATGCGCACCAATTTGACCCTCGAAATAGTCTAGCGGGGCGGGTGGCGGGCAGCAATCGCCCAGAAAGAGCGGACAGCTTTCAGCGATCAGCAGTCAGCTCTTGAAGAGTCGCCTGCCGCGGCTCGATTCTTTCCTTAGAGAAAAGCCGGCGGAGCCGTCTCCCATAGCTGACCGCCGACAGCTTCAAGACCGACGGCAGACGCGGCCGCCCGAGGGCGGCCGCGTGCCGTTTCGTGGCCAAGTGGAAAGCCGCCAAAGAATAGCACCCGCGAGCCTGCGCGGCAGCGATTCGCGTTCGTAAAATTGACCAAAACAAGGCCTGAGGTTGCGATCGCAACGATTGGTGAATTCACGACGGCTAAGCAACTCGACGCCGGTCGTGACACTCGCGGGCGTCGACATCATGGCAATTTCGCAACTCGTTTCGGCGACGCACATAGTCACGCGCGCGACACGCCACACACGGCAGTTTCACGCGATCGCCGCAACAGGGACACCGGCCCGGACGCTTCGACTCGGTTTCGACCCCCAGCGCCGTCTCGCGGCCATGCGATCCGCGCTTGCCGCTGGCGACCAAGCCGATCAGCCCGCGGCTCACGCCCAAATGCTCGGCAATGCGGCGCTGCGACCAGCCGTCTTCGCCTAACAGTTGCCGGATCTCTTCTACGACTTCTTCGCTCACCACGGGTCGTTTCCTTTGCTGGCGTGAGGGGAAAATCAAAAACAATCTGATTGGTTACGTCATTCCCGACCGCGAGGCCGCGAACTTTCGTCGCCGAGTTGGCAACAATTCGGCAACGGCATCGACGTTTCGAAGGCAGTTAATCGTTATCCGTGTCCCACCACAGGTCGCGAAAATCGGGCAGCGGTTCGAGATCGCCATCGGGGAGGAAAACGTCCCATGCCTCGTCGTCGAAGGGTGTGAGAAACTCATCGCCCGCATCGGGGGGCTGTTGGCGACGGTCGGGCGATCGCAGCGTCCCGGGCAATGTCTCGGGCAGCGATTCACGCCATGATTCGCCCGGCGGTCTCGGTGGCGACGCGGTTTGACGACGGTCCATGCGGCATTTTCCTTCGCAAAACAGGACGCGGTTTGGTGACAACAAAACGTGAACACTTGTTCACTAATTACGAACACCAAACTAGCATCTCGCGCGGCCAATTTCTACTACAAACCGATGAGAAAATGTCGGTTTACTGCGCGGTGACGGGAGCAGGCAGAGGGCAGAGGGCAGAGGGCAGAAAGAGAATTAACGCTGCCGACCTTCTGTCCTCTGCCAACCGCCCAACCGAGCGGGTTCTAGGGCTTTTGACGCGCTCACCCGGCAGACTAACGTCTGCGGCTCACCTGCGACGATCTTGTTGTTGGCAAGGAAAGCCGCCCCCCGCGCTACGGAAGCGCCCCACCCCGCCGATTGGTCTCGAGGCTTTCCGATGTCGTATCATTACGTACAAATTCTGTTCGGCGGCTCGTTCGTCGTCGTCTGGGCTTTCATCGGCAGCATGATCTTGGCTGACTCGATGCACCACAATCGCTCGAGCCGACTTGACGGCTAGCGCCTCGCGTTTCCGCAATCGTGCGTTTCCGCAAACATGGTACGACGGATCTCCCCGGCTCGTCGTGGCTCATGTCCCTCGCTCAAGCTTGCGGTTATGATGTGTCGTTCTTCAAGCGAGCGATCACACCCATGCCTCCGATGCCCACCAAGCTTGCCAAGACTGACGAGGGGGGACTGGTGATTGATTGGTCCGACGGCCAGCAGCGGCGCTATCGAGCCGGCGAGCTACGCGAGGCGTGCCCTTGTGCGACATGCCGCGAGAAGCGAAGCGCGCCGCCACCACCGTTGACACAGCTCCCCATTCTCTCGGCCGAAGAAGCGCGCCCCACGCGCATCGAGAGCATGAAGCCAATGGGCAACTACGCCTATGGCATCGCCTTCAGCGATGGGCACAGCTCGGGACTGTTCCCGCTCGAAATGCTGTACGCGCTGGGCGAAGTTGTGGCGAGCGACTAGTGGACTGTCAAACGAAAAACTACAGTTGCCACTGGCTATGCCAGTGTGACGAAAGTGTCACGTCAGCAATCACTTCCACTGGCATAGCCAGTGGCACACAACCCCTATAACTATCGGCTTTGACAGACCACTGGTGCCGTTTCAAACCTGAATTGGCGGGTGCCACTACTGGCCAAGACACACGAAAACTCACTGTTGGTCGGGAGCCTCGGATTCGACTTCCACAGCAGGCTCGGCAGGAGTCTCGCCGTCAGCTTCGGTTTTCGGCTCGGCGGGAGATTCGCCGTCGGCTTCGGCTTCTGGCTCGGTCGTTGTCTCGGGCGCGTCGTCCGTCGTCGGCGGAATCACTGGCAAGCTTGGCAGCCCGGGAATTGGTCCGCCCGGCAAGCCAAGCGGCGACGCGGGTTCGCTCCCTTCGTTGGGCCCTTCGCCCGTTGCTGGCTTGGCGGTCGTTTTGATGATTTGATCGCGCGACAGGTGGACCTTCTTGAAAACGTCGTTACCGATCAAGTAATACCAATCGCCGAACCGGCGATTGAGTTCTGCGACCCGCTCGCGGGCATCGGCTAGCTCGGTGTCGAGTTGCTTGAGGGCGGCATTGTTGCGATCTTCGATTGCCGCTCGCACCGCCTTGATCTTAGCGATTTCGTCGGCATTGATGGGTTTCTTCGATGCTTCGGCCCCGTCGCTTGCGGCTTCGCCCTGCGGTTCGCCCTGCGGTTCGCCTTCGGCTTTCGGCTCGGCAGGGGCCTCGCCCTTCCCATCGGCCCCGTCGCTTGCGGCTTCGCCCTGCGCTTCGCCTTCGGCTTTCGGCTCGACAGAGGCCTCGCCCTTGCCGTCGGCGTCCCCTTCGGCGTCGTTGGTCTCTTCGGCGAATTTCTCTTCAGGCAGTGGCGGCAGTTCTTCGAGTTCGGGTCGTGCGATGGCCGCTTCGTTGAGGCGAGCCATCACGAACAGATAGCGGCTCAAGGTGCCATCGTTTTCATTGGCATCGGTGGGTGGCTCGGTTTTGGGTTGGTCGCCCGTCGCATCGGTTGTCGCACTAGCGGCGGCGTCGGCTGCTGCCGCGGCATCGGTTTGCTCGACGTCTCCGAAGCGGAGCACATACTCGACGCCACTATTGAGCGTGACGATCAGTTCGCCATCGGACGAGAGGATTTCGGTTCCGTTCGGCCCGCCGACTGGAATGAAACCGCGCGAGGCGAGATTCTGCACAACGGTTTGATCTTTGATGAAGTCGGCCCCCGCCTTGAGGTCGGCACTGAGTCCGGCCGGTTTGCGATCGACGTCGACAATCTTGAGATCGGCCAGCGCGTTACGCAATTCTCGCAGTGCGTCGGCGTTGAGTTCTTCGTCTTTCGCCAGTTCGAACGGCTCGTATTTGGCAACCGCTTCGTCGTACGACTCGAGCGACTTGGCGAGCCACTTCGTGTTTTCGTCGTCGTAAGTCAATTCATAGCGACCCCGGTTTTTTTCGGTCACTACGGGGCGGAGGCCCTGATTCGTGAGCCGAAACTCCATCGATGCCGAGTAGTCGTTGATGTCGATGCCGGCGATGTCGGTCGTGTTGAGGTTGAGCAAGTCTTTCTCGATCCAGTCGGCGAAGTCGGTCGAAAAGCTGCTCGGGTCGATTTCGACGACGTAGACGACGTCTTGCGAAGCAAGCCGAACGTAACGCTGTTTGCCGTCGGTCGCCTTCACTTCTTTTCCAATGATGACGTCGGCCAGCGCCCGGTCGTCGCCACCGGTTAACTTAACCCGGGTTCCAACCGACTCGGCGTCGGCAGCCGCGTCGCTGCTGGCGGGGTCGAGCACACCAAACTCGGCATGACGCCCAGGCTGGTTGGCGGCGACGGCCAGAATATTGCGGCCGATCATTCCCTCGACGGCGCTCACCATGTTCTCGGTCGCATCGGCCGGGTAGCCCCCTTTGCTCGGAATGGTCCAAGTGCCTCCCCGCTCGGCGACCTCGAAGTCGCGACGCTCGCTCGTCTCGGCATCGACCCGTGTGACCGAAAGCCGTTTCGGCGCGTCGATGGCGAACTCTTCGACCAGTGGCTCGCCAACCATTTCTTGCACGTCAAACCGCGACGAGCTGGGGCGCGTGAATAGGGCGAGACCAACCACGGCCAGCGCGACAGCAAAGTAAACGGCGGTACGATTTGTTTCACTCATGGCAACAACAACTATCGTTGAATTCTGATATCGAAAAAAGGCGAGCCGGTTGGCGTCAGCCACCCGAGCAACTCACACAAACACCCGAGTGGACCGTCAACGCGAAATCTTCGGGTGCCACTGGCTTTGCCAGTGCGGCGCAACAACTGACATTGCAATAATTTGCACTGGCAGAGCCAGTGGCACACAACCCTAATACTCGCACTTGACAATCCACTAGTCCTTTTTCACTTCACTCAGCTTGTCGTCTTCACTCAAGAACCGGAGCCGATGCTTCGAGACCCCTTCGCGTTCGCGATTGCGCCGATGGAAGAAGATGTAAAGCCCCAGCAAAATCGGCAGCACCGGCGGCAGCAAGAGGGCATAGCGCTTGTATTTGTTTTGCTCGCCGTTGATCTGTTGTTCGAGTGTGCGTTGAGCTTGGCGAACTTCTTTCTCGCGTTCGTCGACGAGTCGTTTCACCTTGTTCTCGACTTTGGTGCCGATGCGTGAGCGAATTTGGCGTTCGAGAAATGTCTTTTGCTCGGGCGTCACATCGGTGCGCGCTTCGAGTTTGTCGAGCGCCTCGGTCAATTCGGAGCGGGCTTTTTCGATCGACGCTTGGGCGTCTTCGCTCTTCGATTTTTCGACTTCCTCAAATTGATCTCGATAGTCTTTCGTCGCTTTGTCGATTCCGGTAAGGAACCGATGGGCCCGACTACGCTTGCGGAGGTCGATATATCGCTCATCGCCGGCCAGCCAGTCGAGCACGTTGAGTACGAACGACACGTTTTGGAATGTCAGCTCGGGCATCCCATCGCCTTGATCACCGCGCGCTCGAAGACGAAAAAAATCGTCCCCCAAGCAGTCAATATCGGCGACGACGACCGCTTTCAGTGGCTGCTGCTCGAGCGGCACGTCGTCTTTGCTGTCGTCGGCCCCGTTGGCCGATTCGGTGCCGGGAGCTTTCAACGAGAGGTCGGCATCGGCTTCGATTTCACCCTCGACCGCGACGGCCATCAAATACGACTTGTTGGTGTACTGTTTCTCGTCGATTTGGAGTGAGTCGTTGGGGTCGAACCGCTGCAGCGCCGAATAAGGAGCGGTCACGGTCGATGTTCCGGTCGACGCGAGGGCGGTCACCTCGCGATTGGCGATTTCGTCGTTGAGCAGCGCGCCGGGACGCAAGAAGAGCACTTGCCGCATGCCCGCAGAAATTTCGCTGTCGGGATTAAACGGTACGGCATCGTCGGTTTCCGCGAGACCTTGGTCGACAAACACGAACTGGTTGTTGAAGAAGGCTTGGTATTGCGTGTAAGGATTGTAGTCTTGCAGCACGACATCGATCGTGCTTGGTCCGCCGAACATCGACCCTGCGGAACCGAGCAACCGGACGCCGAGCAGATCCCACAAAGCTTCGAGATTGCCCTTGGGCACTTCTTGTCCACCACCGCCGAACATGGCCATCGGGCCACCCCCTTGCACGTTGGGCTCGCCCGTGGCCACGGCACTCGGCCATAGCGAGGGCAAGGGGTCTTCGAAAATGGCGACCGGCTGACCCCGCTTGATGCTATCGATAAAGTTTTTCATGCCATCGGGCGTGAGCTGCGACGGCTGCACGGCCAACAGCACGTCGTAAGTATCGGTGATTGGCTCGCTCGGATCGACCTGTACGACTTCGTACTGTTTTTCGAGTTCGGCGATGATCTCTGATTTGGGCGATTCGCCCTGCATCGTGAACTCCGAGAACATGTTGACGCCCGTCGAGACGACGCCGACTCGCTTCCGCTTGGCATCGGCGACGGTCATGATCGACCGCACCAGTTCGTATTCGGGCGAGATGCCCTTGTCGACGAACGGCACCACCACTTTGTCGAGCCCGCTCGTGACGGCCAGACCCATGAAAATCTCGTCGCGGTCGGGACGGCCCCGCACGGTGGTGAACACAACTTGCGGCTCGATGCCATACGATTGTTCGGCCGTCTGGGCCTGGGGACTAAAGGTTTCGACTTCGTACACGTTGGCTTGAACTTTGCCATCCGACCGCGACTCGATTTCGCGCAGTGTCCCCAGCAGGTCGAGCTTCTGAGCCGCGTACTCGCTGGGCACTTTGGGGCTCACAAACACGTCGACGGTGATCGGTTTCACCTCGTCGTTATTGCGCAGGTCGGCGAGCATCGCCTTGGTGTTGTCGCTGAGCGAATTGATTTTTTCAGCCGTGGCGTCGTGCCGATAGGGGAAGTGATTCGAGAGAATCACGTTTAGTCCACCGGCAATCAACACCAGAGCCGCGAACCGCGCGAAGTAATGCCCCCACCGGCTATCACCTTCTTCGCCCGTGCCCCAGTGGCGACGGCCGATGAGCACCATGCAAAGATAGAGCATGACGACCGTGAGAATCACAAAATAGCTCACACTCGCGAGGCTAATGACGCCACGCTGAAAGTCTTGAAACTGGTTGGCGACGCTCCAGCGGCTAATCAGTTGAGCCGTGTCGGGATCCTTCACCACCCAGTCAGCGACTCCCGCCAGGGCAAAAGGCGCAATGAAGAGCATTCCCATGACAAAGCCAACGGTGAGATTGCGCGTGAGAAAGCTCGCCACCATACCGACCGAGAGCAGCGACGCACCGACCAGCCAGTAGCCAAAATAGGTGCAAGCAAACAGGCCCCAGTCAGGTTCGCCCAGTCCATAGGCGAAAATCAAGAAGATGCTGAACATGCTGAACAGCAGCGAGACGGTGAAGATGGCGAGTGCCGCGAGATATTTGCCCAACACGACATCGATGTCGGTCGCCGGAATGGTGAGCAGCAGTTCGTCGGTCCCCTGGCGGCGTTCTTCGGCCCAGCTACTCATGGTGATCGCCGGGATGAACAACAGCATAATCGCCGGCATCCACCAAGTGAGTTGGTCGAGGTTAGCGAGGTTGTTGTTGAAGAACTCGGGCGGAAAAAACGTCGCGATGGCGCTCATGGCGACGAACGCGCAGATAAACAAATAGCCCGTCGGGCTCGAAAAGTAGCTGACGAAGTCGCGCTTGAAAATCGCAGTGAGAACGGTGAAGTTCATTTTGAGTTGTCAGTTTTCAGTTGGGAGTTCGGAGTTGTCAGTTGTCAGTCGTGCGATGAACTGAAAGCTACCCGTCGTTCAGGAAGCCAGCCGTCATTCCCGCGCAGGAGGGAATGACTTTGACGACGCTTATCGACGATATCATCATGACTCGCTACCGACGCTTGTGAGTTCGCCCGTAAGTTCATGGAACCGGGTGTCGAGCTGTTCGCCCGTTTGGCCTAGTTCCTCGGGTTTGCCATCGAACACCACGCGGCCCTCGTTGATGAACACCACGCGGTTACACATCGCCTGCACTTCTTGCAGAATATGCGTCGACAGTAAAATCGTTTTGGTCTCGCCCAGCGTGCGAATCACTTTGCGGACTTCGCGAATTTGGTTGGGGTCGAGACCGGCAGTTGGCTCATCGAGAATCAACACGTCGGGCTCGTGGAGCAGTGCCTGAGCCATGCCGACCCGCTGGCGGTAGCCCTTCGAGAGCTTGCCGATCGGTTTGCCGAGGACTTCACCCAAGCGGCACAACTCGATCACCTCGGCCAGCCGCGACTCGATCACCCGGCGGCTGAGGCCGCGGGCATTACCGAAGAACCGCAGCAGTCCCGGAGGGGTCATCTCGGGATAGAGCGGACCGTTTTCAGGCAGGTAGCCGAGCCGCTTCGCGCCGGCGAGCCGCTCGGTCTGCATATTAAACCCGGCAATCCGCGACAGCCCGGTCGACGGTGCTAAATAGCCAGTGAGCAGCTTCATGGTCGTACTCTTACCGGCCCCGTTGGGACCGAGAAACGCGGCCACTTCGCCCCGGCGGATCGTGAACGACACATCGCGGGTGGCGGCAAATTGGCCGTAGAACTTGCTCAGGCGAACCGCCTCGATCATTGGCTCGGCAGCTTGGCTCATGTCGTTCGCTCTCCAGGACAGGCTTTCATCACATAGGGGCCACACGGCCGACCGAAAACGTGTGCCGGCGGCCGCCAGCAGCTACCCCCAGTAGGGGAACCCTAACCTAACCTCCTCGGCACAGGCCGTAAATACCGCGTATTTTGCCGCACTGTTTCGATACGCCCCTTGGAGGTCACTTGTTCGCAACTGCCAATAAAAGCTAACGTGTCTCGCCTTCGGCATGGAAGCCGATTCGTCGCTTCGGTTTGGGAGGCTCTTCGAGCATTTGTTGTAGCACGTCGCGGATGACACGAATCTGGTCGTCATGCCACTGTACCGTTTCCGCAAGCTTTGTAAGCTGTTCGACCAATTCACCGGGAGTGGCCATGAGGCGGCGAATGCGGACAAAGGTCCGCATGATTTCGACGTTCACGCGGGCAGCAGTCGTCGATTTGAGGACGCTCGACAGCATCGCGACCCCCTGTTCCGTGAACACCCGGGGCAGTTTTGTCCGTCCGCCTCGCCCGGGCTTTGATATCACATTCTGTGATATCAAAGCCGTAAACTCCGGTTTGGACAAGACATACGAGAAATCGTCCGGAAATCGATCGGCATTTCGCTGAACCGCCTGATTAAGGGCCGCCGTCGTCACATCGTAGAAACGAGCCAAATCGGAGTCGAGCATGACACGCTGACCGCGAATCGCGTGAATCGACGACTCGATTGCAGTGAGATCGATTTTTGTTCGAGTCGATTTTTTCTTCGCCATGATGCCGATTCGGTGTCAAACTCGACGCCCTTCGCCGCACGTGTTCCGCCGCTGATCGAACACTAAATCGCGGCCAAATTCTTCGCCACCTGTTCCCAGTTCACCACCTTCCACCATGCGTCGATGTAATCGGCGCGCCGGTTTTGATATTGCAGATAATAGGCGTGCTCCCAGACGTCGAGTCCGAGAATGGGGGTCTTGCCCATCGAGAGGGGAGAGTCTTGGTTGGCGGTGGCGACCACTTCGAGTTTACCATCGCTGGCGACAAGCCACGCCCAGCCACTGCCGAACTGACTGGCCCCGGCAGTGCTGAACTGTTCTTTGAGTTTGTCCATGCTTCCAAAGGTCGATTCGATCACACCGGCCAGATTGGAATTGATCGAAACTTCGCCGCCGACCGGTTTCATGCACTTCCAAAACAGCGAATGATTGGCGTGGCCGCCGCCGTTGTTGCGAACGGCGGTGCGAACTGCTTCGGGCAACTTGTCGAGATCACTCACCAAATCCTCGACGCTTTTGTGTAAGAGATGATGGTGATCGACCAGCGCGGCATTCAGCTTGTCGACATAGCCCTGGTGGTGCTTGGTGTGGTGGATGGTCATCGTCTTTTCGTCGATGACCGGCTCGAGTGCATCGTAAGCGTAAGGAAGTTTCGGAAGCGTGAACCCGTGAACATGGTCTTCGGATTCTTGGGCGACAGTTCGGCTGCTGAGGTTCGAAAGCACCCCACCGGCCAGCAACGCGGCCGACGAGTGGGTGATGAAGTCACGACGGGGAAGTTTTTTGTTGATCATGGGAGGATGTCCTTGCAGAAAGTTTCTAGCACTAGCCGACGAGCTACGCCTCGTCGCTGCCTCGATTGTAGCGATTGCGAGCCAGTGGTGCAGTGAAAACAGACAGCGACGAGACGTAACTCGTCGGCTCTGGCAGAAAGACTCTCGCTGCCAGGCCTACTCGATCGCGTCGCGCAAATCGACGCACACCAGTTCGTGTTCGCCCCTCACGTACAGTCGCGTTCCGAAGATGGCCGGGTGCGAATAGACTTCCGACTCGCGAGCGACCCCAGAAAACAAGTGCTGACGACCCAGGGGGCGAAACTCATCGTCGCTGGCATCAATCAAAATCAACTCGCCACCAAGACCGAAAACAAGCACGCGATCGACGCTCGCGATGATCGGCGCATATGACTGAAACGCTTCGTCGTGAGCGACATAAACTTCCGCGAATGATCCATCGGCGGTCACATCGAGCACATAGAGACCATCGCAAACACAGAAAATGCGATTCCCGACCACGACCGGCGTGCTCATGTCGGGAGCCAAGTCGCGGTAATGGCCAACCGGCTCGGCGACGATCGTTCCGTCGTCGGCGAAGTCAAAAACCCGAGCACTGTTCCCCTCGGTAACAATCGAGAGCCGCTCGCCCACCACGACCGGCGTCGGCACGTTGAAGTCGCCACCCGAGGGGGGCGTGTAGCTCCATAGTCGCTCGCCAGTCGCCGGATCCCAGCCACCGAGTGTGCTGCGGTCGTGGCCGATGATCTGCTCGCGGCCGCCCAATTTGGCGACGATGAATGAGCCATAAGCGGCCGTGTCGCCGGGGGTTTGCCAAACGGGAAAACCGGTTGTTTTGTCGAGCGCGACGAGCGACGCTGCGGGCGAGCCGGGATTGACGATGAGTTTGTCGCCGACGATCAGCGGCGAACTACAGGTGCCCCAAACGCTCTCGTCGGTCGGACCGAACGCCGTGCGAATGTTTGTCTGCCAGACGATCGCGCCGGTCGCGAGTTCGGCGCAGGTTAGATCGCCAAACGCGCCGAACAGAAAGACATGCTCGCCATCGACGAGCGGCGTCGCGCGCGGAAAATTGTCGTAGTCGAGTTGTCCCGGCGCGGGATAGGCGATCGTCCACAACTCGTCGCCAGTGGCTGCGTCCAAACATCGCCAGGTGTCGGCCGTGTTGGTGGCATCGCGGTCGCCGAGCAGCACAAACTGCTCGGTAGCCGCGATGCCACCTAGGCCCGGATGGACCAGGGGGACGGTCCAGACTCGCGGGATTTTCTCGGGCAGCTTGTCGGGAAGCCAAGCCGCGTGGCCATCACGATTTGGTCCCCGCCAGCCATTCCAGGCCTGCGGGGCGTCGGTCTCAAAACCTTCGGTTGGGTCACCCACAGGAAACTGCTTGCGGGACTTGATGTCGTTCTTGATGTCGTCGGTTTCGACCGGAAAATCAAAGTCCAACTCGATCTCAACATCAACGAACCCTTGCAGAGTCTCCATCGCCGCCAGCGTTTCGGGGTCAGTCACCATATCGAGCAGCGCTTTCTTGAATTTCGCCTGCAATTCCTTCGATAAATGCTCCGTCGCAAACGCTGCGACGAACGGAACCGGTTCCGTCTCGCCAACAACGCGAAGCTCCCCCTTTTGGATCGTTCCGCAACCTTCGAGCAGCGGTGCCGCATAGCTGCTGATCACAGCGGCGGCTTTTTCGCTGTCGCCCCATTCGATGATTTTGCAGGCCCCATCGCTACAGGCGACGGTCGTCTCGGCTGCTTCGGCAGCGACGACCTCGATCCCCGCTGCTGCGAGCAACTTTCGGGGGGCGGCAAATTTTTCATCGCACGAGGGAGGCCCATAGAGAATGCGATAGCCGTCGAGATCCTTCACCGACTTCGCCGGATCGGTGCTGCGAACGACAATCAGCCCGGTTTGCGTTGTCTTACCGTCTTTGCCCGTGAGTCGCGCGAGCGGGGCGACTTTCCATAACCGGTCGGCGGCGTGTCCACGGACGACCGAGTCTTTGCCGATAATGATGTGAGCCTTGGTGTAGTCTCCCTTCTTCAGCGCGCCACCTAGCGTTTCACCAAACTCGACGGTGATTGGCCTACCCGTTTCGCGCTCCAAATAGTCGGCCAGCACTTCGTATTTGCGCTGCGCATAGCCTTCGACGCAGGGACACGACAGCGGCGCGGCCAATGGGTCCATGACGACCATCAATAGTGCTTCCGCTGCTTGCGTGGACGTCGACACACAGGCGGCTAAACACGCGAATAGCAAAGGGCGAAACATGGGGGCAACTCCTCGCATGACGACGTGACAGAAAAATAGCCGACGAGCTACGCCTCGTCGGAGTGCTTTAGAACAAAATCGCTATCTTCGCAGGCATTCATGACCGATCGCAATAACAGCGACGAGGCGTAGCTCGTCGGCTACTGCGCCCTGACTGTCGCGCCAGTTGCTCATGGCGAACGATGCTACTTCAAGCTCTTCGTTTCGACTTGCGCCGATTTTTCCAAAGCTGACTTCTTCATATGCACAATGTGATTCCGAGTGATGTCGAGCATATAAACATCCACGCCATCTCGGCTGACACCAATCGAAACCTTCTTGCAGCCAGGCACCAAGTCGGCGTGACCAACGTGCGAGAGCAGCTTGCCCTCGGCCGAATAGCACTTGATGCGGCCCGTGTTGTCTTCGGCCGTGTAGACATTGCCGTCGGGACCGAAGGCGAGGTTCATCGGGTTACAGCAACTTCCGAATCCATCGATGTCGCTGTCGTCGCTGATGCGACCACCCCACTCGCGGGTCAACTCGCCCGCATCGTCGAAACAAGCGACCCGGTGCCGCGAGTTTTCGGCAACATAGATACCATCTTCCGAAGCCTGCACATCCATCTGACCACAGCAGCCACGCAGCCCACCGACGACTTTCTTGGCGTTCTCGAACGAGTCGTCACACATCCAGACAGCATAGCCATAGCCAGCCGTGTCGTTGGTCGCCACATAGACCTTGCTGCCAACGGCCGAAACCGACGCGACAGCTCGCTTGCGCTGAATCGAGGCTTCGACGCGATCGTCGATCTGGTCTTCGGTCACTGAAAAATCCATGTCGGCGATTCTTTCAGCCCATTCGGCTGACATCTTGCGAAGCGATTCTTGCTGTCGCTTGTAGTTGACGATTTGTTGCTCGAGTTGAGTTCGCTTGTCGGGAGACGCTTCCTCAGCATCGTTGGCTTTTTCGACGTTCGCCAATTCCTCTTGGGCCTTTTCGATCATGCCGCCGATCCGCTCGGCCTGGTCGGTGAACATCTTGCCCCGACTCTTGTAGGACTGTTCGACCTGCTCCATTTGCTTCTTCACTTCTTCACGCAGCGCGTCGGTATCGAGCGCGGCAATGTGCGGAGCGTCGGCCTCGGCGACAAGGTTGCCATCGGGCGAAAGCTTCACCAACTTGCCACCACCAGCGACGACCACCATGCCGTCGGTCGCGCGCACATTCACCGCTTCAACCATCACCGGCACCGACCACGACTCGACGTAATTTCCGTCGGCTTCGAAGACGCGAATCTCACCCGTCTTCTCATCGGTGCCACAGCCGGCCAGAATGCGGCCGCTGTTGTCGAGACAAAAGCAATTGAGCGTTGCTTTGGGAAGGTGATCGATATTGACGTTGATGATGCCGACCTGTTCGTGTGTCGCCTTGGCGAGTTCGTCGGCTGGCAACTCGACCTTGACGGTCGCTCCTTCTTCACATGCTGCGCACTTGCACTCGCCTTCGCACTTCTCGCACTTTGGTTGGTCGCTCGATTCGCTAGCTTCGGCACTCGCTTCGGCACTCGCTTCAGTGGCAAACGATTGGGGAGGGGTTGCTATCACCAGCGACAGCAAGGCGAGGCACGCGAAAATTTTGGGTAACATGTTCGGAAACTCCTGTTTTCGGAAACGAGCGAATTGACATAGTACGACGACGTATTGTCGCCAACCTTACCCGGAATTGCTACGCGAAGTTTGAGATTTCTTGGGAAGATTCTCGGAAAGTCGAGTAAGTTCATGAACTCCACGCCATTTCATTCTTCCAAAGCGTTGCGACGGGCAGCGAACTATGACCACAATAGTGGTGCGCCTGCGATCGCGTCACACCCTATCACTAATTTTGGCGGAGAGTTTATGTGGTTTATTTTCACGCTGCTGGTGACTCTCGTTACGAATCAACTTTTCGCTGCCGAGGCGAAGCGTCCCAACCTACTGGTGATTGTCGTCGACGATCAGTCGCCCTTCGATTTCAAATTCTATGATCCCTCGTCGACGCTCGATTCGCCTAACATCGAGCGAATCGCCCGCGAGGGCATGGTACTCGACGGGGCCTATCACATGGGGTCGTGGTCGGGGGCCGTCTGTACGCCGAGTCGGCACATGATTATGACCGGCCGCACGGTTTGGCACATTCCGCAGGGTCGCAAGAGCGACCCGAAGCTCGTGCCCGGCAACTTGCCAGAAATGTCGATGGCGGCCGTCTTCAATCGCGCGGGCTACGACACGATGCGAACCTGCAAGGTCGGTAATAGCTACGACGCGGCCAACAAACAGTTCACTGTCCGCCACGACGCCACGAAGCGAGGTGGCACCGACGAATCGGGCAGCGCCTGGCACGCCGAGCAGGTGCTCAACTACCTGAACGACCGCGACGCCGCCAGCGACAGCGATCCGTTTCTCATTTACTTTGGCTTCTCGCACCCCCACGACACCCGCGACGGCACACCCGAACTGCTGGCCAAGTACGGCGCAACCAACCATAGCGACAAGAAAACTTTGCCCGCGGCAAATGACAAACAACCGGCGCTGCCGGTGAACTACTTGCCCGAGCATCCCTTCCCGCATGGCAATCCAGGCCTCCGCGACGAAGTGAGCGTCAGCGGCGTGTGGCAGCGACGCGACCCCCAAACAATTCGCAACGAGCGCGGTCGCGAGTACGCATGCGACGAGAACATCGACATCCAAATCGGCCGCGTGCTCGAGCGGCTCGAAGCGATGGGCGAACTCGACAACACCTACATCCTCTACACGTCCGACCACGGCATCGCCATCGGTCGCCATGGGTTGCAAGGCAAACAGAACCTCTACGAACACACCTGGCGGGTGCCGATGATCGTGAAAGGTCCGGGCATCACGCCTGGCTCTCGCGCGGCGGGCAACGTCTATCTGCTCGATATCTTGCCGACGATTTGTGACCTGAGCGGTGTCGCCCCCCCTGAAACGAACGAGGGAATCAGTTTTAAACCGGTGCTGATGGGGAAAGAACAAACGGTTCGCGACACGCTCTATGGCGTTTACTGTGGCGGCACCAAGCCCGGCATGCGGTCGGTTCGCAAGGGCGATTGGAAGCTCATCAAATACGACGTGCTCGATGGCAAGGTCCAAGAGACACAGCTCTTCAATCTGGCCGAGAATCCCGACGAGTTCCTCGACGAACACCACTCCCCCGAAGTGATCGCACTCACAGGCAACACACCGACCGAAAACCAACGCAACTTGGCCGACGACCCTCGCTTTGCGGACAAGCGGGCCGAGCTTGAGGCGTTGTTGCTTGCGGAGATGAAGCGGCTTGATGATCCTTATCGGTTGTGGGATCAGTGAGACGTTGCTTGAGGAGAAAAGGAGTTCACTGTTCGTCGTTAGAAGCTAGGTTCAAGATGTAGTTTCGTAGCTGTTTCGACAACCGAAAGTTAGTCGATTTATCGAGCTGCTCAATCATCGCAGGCAAATCAACGAGGTTTCGTTTCGCGGCACCGACAAGTACCGACAACGTGCCGGCGCACTCGATCCCCAATGCCTCGGCACCTAGCCGACCGCGACGATCATCGATAAGAAGAACAACAGAGGGCAGTTCTAAGGCGAGCGAGATTGCCTCGCGCTCCCCTGCGTCGATCGTCGGGAGCGATTGAATCGTTGTAGGCGATTCCACATCCAGCCAGTCGGGTCGGTTTTCGATCCAAGCTCGCACCAAAGGAGGGGCGCTATCGTGCGTTAACTCCGATACGACAGTGGGGACTGTAACGACCTCGCCAAACATCTTTGGCAGACAATCGACGGCACCGATCAAGATTAAAAAGTGCAGCGGAGACGCGTCGGAAACAACGATCATCCGTCGGTTACCAGCCCAGACAAAGAATCGACCTGCGCAGCGAGTTCCTCAACGGTCAACAGGTCTTCGGTCACTCCATGTCGCTTTAATACGCCATCGGTTTCGTACCGCGTCAGCCCAAGAATTGTGGCAAGTTGGTGGTGCGACAACTGGTCGTCGCGATAAAGCGAGACGAGAAGCAGTTCTTTCGCCCGCTGATCGAAGTCGGGCACTGATGCTCGCAGCGATTGTTCGAGATCGGACGGTAAGTCGATATTAAGAAGCATATTTTTTCAGCAGCCTAATCGATTTGGCTCGTAACCTAAGTATATGCCACCCACGCCCTCACGTCACGCCCAGATGAAGCGGCTCGATGATCCGTATCGGTTGTGGGATCAATGAGATGCCGTAGAGGGCCAAACGGTGAACTGACCGAACTGTCGAAAGTGATCGTCGAACGCAAATGCTTCGCTAGTCCCGAGACGCTGCATCAGTGCGAAGCTGGTACAGTCGGTGAAGCTCCGTTGCTTGTCGTCGTAGGTTCGGTATATGCCGAGGGCATCCGCGAACTCATCGTGCTCAATCTTGAAGATTTGCACTCTTTGTCGATCGTAAGAGTCGACCAGCCACTTCGTGGCTATTCGATTCAATCGCCTACCTCGTAAGAGCGTTAATAACTCATCAACAACGTAATCCGAGGTTACCAGAGTGTCGTTCGCGAGTTTCAGTAAGTCTCGGGCAATCTCGTAATCTCGATCCGATTCATGTGTGGCTGCTTAAAAAATGCCCGTATCAATGAAGATCATCTCGGATCACCATAGAGAATTTCGTCGTGGTCACGGTTCGTCAGCCCGTCGTCGGGTGGCGACTCGTCAATGGCATCGATTTCTCTAAAGAAATCTACCCATGCGGCTTGCTGATTGGCGATTTGCTCAGCAGACAAAGGTGTCTTCATAGACGTCGTCTTTTCGGCAAATGTCACGAACGTTTTGCGGCGCATTTCGGCCCCGACCTCTGACATTTCCTCCAAGAGTTCCGCACCATGAGGTTTCACTTCGGCGTGCTGTGTCACCACCACATCGACAACCGCATGTTCGTCGAGCGCCAGTGGCACGAGGGGTCGCAGAACGCCGTTTTCGTAGACTGCTTGAATGGTGTGGCTCATAGCCCAAGTATACGTCAACCCCGCCGGCAAGTCACGCTCGACCGATTACGTTGCTATCTTGCCGCGCACGGCCCACGGGGCCATGCTGAAAGCATTCATCCCACCGCCCACTGCCAACCGCCCACTCACTTCAGTGACCGACCTAACAGGCCAGCGACTTCGCGATTACCAGGTACTCCGTCGCCTCGGTCGAGGCGCGATGGCCGAGGTCTATTTGGCCGAGCAAGAGTCGCTCGCCCGGCAAGTGGCGCTCAAGGTGCTCAGCCGCGAACTGGCCGGCGACCCGGCCTACGTCGATCGCTTTCTGCACGAAGCCCGTAGTGCGGCGCGGCTCGTTCACGCCAACATTGTGCAAGTCTACGAAGTGGGCCGCGATGGCGAGCATCATTTCATTGCCCAAGAGTATGTTCCGGGCCAAAACGTCGGCGAGGTGATTCATCGCAATGGTCAGCTCAAACCGGGCGAAGTGCTCGATATCTTGAGGCAAGTGGCAGCTGCGCTCTGCAAGGCGGCCGAACACTCGATCGTTCACCGCGATATCAAGCCCGAAAATTTGATGGTCGCCCGCAATGGCGAAGTCAAAGTGGCCGACTTCGGACTGGCCCGCGCCACGGGAGATCAATCGGGCCGCACCCAGGCGGGGGTCACGATGGGGACGCCTCTGTATATGAGCCCCGAACAGATCGAAGGGCGGACGGTTGATAGCCGCAGCGATATCTATTCGCTCGGCGTAGCCGCCTATCACATGCTCGCGGGGCGACCGCCCTTTGAGGGCGAGACGCCACTCGCAGTCGCGGTGCAACATCTGAATAAACAGCCGCCGCCGCTCGCCGACTTCGCAGTCGGCACACCACCAGCACTGGCTGACCTCGTCGGCCGGATGATGGCTAAGTTGCCTGATGATCGCTTCGCCACACCAGCCGACTTATTACGCGAGCTGCGCGGACTCGCCCGTCGCGCGGCCGAAGATGGTTGGGCCGAAGGACCCGAGAATTGGTCGCTCGGTGATTTGTCGGCGGTGAGCCAGTCGCAACTTGCGGCGACCGAGCAGCTTGACAAACTCATGCGGCAATCGCGGAGCCTGCGGCTCGCAGACATCAGCCGACGTCCTTGGATAGCGTGGATCGTCGGCGGACTCTTGCTCGGTTTGATTCTCGGCGTCATCACGCGGCCCGGCTTCGCGCTCGAAGACGCGCAGCCCCGTGCCGCCAGCTACGAGACACCGCTCGAACAGTTGTATTACGCCAAGCAGGTCGACACCGAGGCGGCATGGAAAGCGGTGATCGAACGATTCCCGGGCGCCGATGAGTTCTATCACCACCTCGCAATGCAAGGTCTCGTGCGGCACTACTATCGGTTCAGCCAACCCGAGCGAGCGGTGCCGCTGCTCGAACTGCTGGCGAAACTCCCCGAGAGCCAACCCGAACTCCGCACGTTCGGCATCGCCGGGCTTGCCGTCGCTTACGACCAAACAGGGCGTTCCGCCGAGTCGCGCGAATATCAAAGGCAAATGACACCCGACATGCTCCAGCGACTCGAGCGCGACGAACCTCAACTGGCGCGGCTTTATTTTTCGATTGAGAGGAATGGCGGTTGAGTGGCTGTTGCGACACAAAATTGATGTGACGGCCCGCGATTCGTTCAAGATAAGAAGAATGAACCGAGAATCGGATCGATTCAAGCACGCTTAAGACTTGTTCGAGAATAACCTAGGAATGAATCAACAATAACTCGGCCGCGTCCGTCATTCCCACTGTTTTTTGCGAACTTCTTCCCGATTGCTAACAAACCCAGAGCGATCAAGGGAAGGCTGGCCAACAACTTCCTTACTTCGATTGCGATATTTTTCTCAAACGACCGGGTGCCATTTGAAAATCGGGGAGCTTAGAAAAAACCGCCACGACGCGGCGAGCGCCACGAGCACAGCGAAAAAGCTCAACAAAGTATCCTGCCTATTGACACCCTTGCGTCAGAAGATCAACGATAACATTACTGTTTTTCAATAGCAAAACAGTCATTATATTGAGTCTTCGAGGTAAGTGCGCGCGAGGATCAATCGACTTGGCAGCTTACTGCTGGCGCTGATCGAGAGCGGTCGCGCCAATTCCGCCGCGTACTTGGCGCTCGTTGCGTCGTGGCGGTTAATTTAATAACGACCGGCAAAAACATGACGGGGCAGTTGGCAAAATTGGGAAGTTAATTCGCGGGCGATCCCAAACGTTGGCTAGTACCCACGACGAGAAGTCAGGGGGGAATTGCAAACGGCGAGCTAGCAAACACACAATGCAAATAGTCTGGCAACACGAGCGATGCGAGAGTTAAGCACATGAACAACCTCAACAAACTACTCGTCGGCGTCGATCTCTCTGAAGGTGACTGGCAGGTCGCCGATGCGGTCTCTGAGATCACACAGTCGGTCATCGATCAAGCGACCGAAATTGCTTGCAGCGCCGGGGCGGCACTACACCTCCGCGCCGTCATCGAGCTCGACCCCAAGACACAGTGGCTACTCGAACATTATGGCGACGGCACATCGTCGGTGCTCGATCGCGCGCGCGATGCCATCAACCGACTAGTCGCGAGCGTCAAGAGCCAAGGGGCAACCGCCACGGGCGATGTCGCGCTCGGTAAGGCGGCCGTTGAACTCGCGCGGCTCGCTCATCAGCAGTCGTTCGACGGCGTCATGGTCGGCGCGAAACGAAAGACGCTGTTTTCCGGTTGGCTCGTCGGCTCGACGGGACGCAATCTACTGCGGAATTGCAAAGTCCCCGTCTGGATTCACAAAACCACGACCGAAACCCCGCTCGATCAGGTGCTCGTCGCCACCGATTTTACCGATGTGGCCGCCCGCGTGCTCGAAATCGGCGCGGCGATCGCCGCAGCCGAGAATGCCCAGCTTCACGTGCTGCACGTCGCGAAACTGCCGAGCGACTCGCTCCTTCAATGGGGTAACGTCGAGACCGAGAAGCTCGACACGGCTCGCGAGCACCTGCTCTCTGATGCCCGCGAAGCACTGGTCGAGCAAATGAAAGTCGTCGATGCCTTAAAGCTAACGAAGCCTCCCAAGTCACACTTGCTTTCCGGCGAAGCAGCGGCCGTGATTGCCGACCAGGTGCGCCAACACGAAATCGACGTACTCGTGATGGGCACCCAAACCCATCAACACGAAACGTGGCACATGATGGGGAGCACGGCCGAACGTCTGCTCTCGACGCTCGATTGCTCGCTCGTGGCCGTGAAACCCGCTGACTTTGTCTCGCCAATTAATTGAGCCGATCGCAATGGCCGACGATGACCCGCAGAAAACTCGCCTAAGGCGATTCTTTACTATCGCGCGCCGCACGGGCAAATCCGCGCTGGCACTCGTCTTGTTCTACGTGGCCGCGATTGTTGTGGGCTTCTTTCCTGTGAACAACAATTTCGTGCCGACCCCCGATGGCATCGAGATTTTTCTCGTCTCCAATGCCGTCCACTCCGACATCGTGATGCCGATTGTGACCGAGGTGATCGACTGGCGCGAGTGGCTTGACGTCGCCGACTTCCCCGGCGACGCGCGCGGCGCAACGCACGTGGCGATTGGCTGGGGCGATCGCGGTTTTTTTCTCGAGACGCGGACCTGGAACGACCTCAAAGCAACAACCGCCATCAACGCCCTGCTGTGGCCGTCGTCGACTTGCTTGCACGTCGTCTACCTGAGGCAAGCCGATCTGGATGAGTCGCATCGCAGCCTGAGTATCTCGGGCGAACAGTACCAGTCGCTGGTCGACTTTGTGAAAGTCTCGTTCGTGTGCGACGACGATCGCCCCATCGCCATCGCCGGCGAAGCCTACACTTGGTGCGATGGATTCTACGAAGCCAAGGGGAGCTACCACTGCTTCAACACTTGCAACTGTTGGGTCGCTAATGCGCTCGAGGCGGCTGGCATTTGCGTTCCTTGGTTCGCCCCGATGCCGAAGACCGTGTTCATGTATCTGCCTTGACTGTGTGTCGTCCAGAAAGAATGGACGGGATAACAGGATCGGTCAGATAAACGGGATGACAACAAGTGGGAAACAACGACTCTTGTCCCGTCAATCCAGCCGATCGTGTTATCCTGTCTATTCGATGGTGCGTGCTCCGACGCTCCCAACCCCTTGGTGCGTTTCGCTACCGTCGGCAATTAAGGTTATATTATCGGGAACTAAACCGCTCGCGGCCGCGTCGAACACACCAAACCCGCTCTTTCTGCCCGGCTTTTCTAGGAGAAACCCGATGCGACTGACTCTCGGCTATCTGCTAATCGCGGTTTGCTTCGCGGCACCCGCATCCGCTCAAGACAACGGCGACGAACTCCCCACTTTCGATGGCAAGGTGACCGATGTCACTGTCTATCAAGGGCAAGCTCTCGTGACTCGAACGGTCGACCTGCCGGAGGGCGAAAATGCGGGCAAAGGGGGACTGGCCGAAGTCGTCGTCTCGAATCTGCCCGAGTTCGTGATGCCGGGCAGCATCTATGCCGAACCGGTCAGCGAAGGGGTCGAGATTCGCTCGGTTCGCTATCGCGTGCGGCCCATGGAACAGGACGTACGTGCTGAGGTTCGTGAGCTCGACGATCAAATCAAGCAGCTCAGCCAAGAAATCGACGCCACCCAGCGTGCCAAGCAACTGCTCGAAGAACGGAAGCAGTATCTCGCGAAGGTCGAAAACTTCACGACAGGCACCGCCAAGACCGAACTGCAAAGTGGTGTCCTCAATGCCGAAACGCTCAAAGACATGACCGAATTCTTGTTCGCCGAGCGCGAGCAGATCGCCGAGAAAGATTTGGAGCTAAGCCGCATGCTGGAGCGGCTGCAAATCGACAGCAGTCTACTTCAGCGCAAGCGCAGCCAAATCGCGGCTGGCTCGGCCAAGAGCGTTCGCGAAGCGGTTGTGTTCGTCAACGTGCCGGCGGGAGCGAAGTCGCAGCTCAAGCTGAATTATCTGGTCTCAAATGCCACTTGGAACCCCAGCTACAACTTGCGCACCACCGCCGACCGCGATGCAGTGACTGTCGAATACAACGCCGCCATCGAGCAGCTAAGTGGCGAAGACTGGAACAACGTGACCATGACCCTTTCGACAGCGACGCCTTCGCTGGTGGCCAGCGCGCCGTCGCTCGACCCGCTGGTGGTATCGCTCGGCCGGGTGTCACCGCCGACCATGCAGATGCCGCAGTCCGGAGAAAAACAAAGCCTTGCGCAATCGAAGTCGGAAATCTTCAAGCGACAACGCGAGCTCGCCAGCAACCGGGGCAACTTCGCGGATTCCCGCTATGGCGGCGACCCAGGTAATCCGTTCGGAGAATCGATGCCCGCCGATGCCGAAATGCGCGGCGATTATAGTGGATTCGATTATGACGGCCGGAGACGTCCAGATAGTCGTGAGTTCGATGCCCAAACGGCCGCTAAGGTGGCCGATGAAGAACTCAACGAACTCGCCGAACAACTGCAAGTCATTGAATACAACACGGCTCGTTTCGAGACCAGTAAAGACGAGGGCCCCCGTACCATCGCGGGCGAAGGCGTCAGCGTCAGTTACCAACTCGCCAACCAACTTACGCTCCCCAGTCGTAGCGACAAACAGCTACTGCAAATCAGCAGCCGTAAACTGAAGGGGGATTTCTACCGCGTCGCGACGCCGGTCCTCACGAGCTACGTCTACGAAGAATGCCGACTCACGAACGACACAGGCGAGGTGATGCTTGCTGGTCCGAGCAGCACCTTCGTCGCCGGGCAGTTCGTCGGTCGTGGCTCGGTGCCGACTGTCGCTTCGGGCGAGTCGTTCCGCGTGGGACTCGGTATCGACACCAGCCTGCGAGCCACTCGTTCGCTGGTCGACAAAACCGAACGCATCTCGGGAGGTAACCGGGTGGTCGACTTCACCTATGAATTAGCAATTGAAAACTTTGGCGACGAAGCTGCCGAGGTCCGCCTGCTCGATCGCATGCCGACCAGCAAGCAAACCGACATGAAGATTTCGCTTGTGAAGAGCGACAAGCCGGTCAGCGAAGACGCGGCGTATCAACTCGAAGGACTCGATGAGGGTCTGCTTCGCTGGGACATCGAAGTTCCCGCCGGTGCCACCGGACCAAAGCATTTGACGCTTAACTACACCATGCAAATGGAATACGACAAGCAGTTGTCGATCGAGAGCAATCAGGTCGCACCGTAAGAAGAAGCCTCAGGCGAGCCGTAAGCGTCAGCGCCCGGAGTTGAAAGTAGTAATCATCTCGCGTCGCGTTCAGCTTAACTGTGCTTGCGCGCAGTCGCAAATTCATGCTCGCCAGAGCAAGCTCCGGGCGCTTACGCTTACGGCTCGCCTTTCGTTGACGCAAGCCCGAGTGCTACGCGAAATACGTCGAAATTGCGGAGGCCGAGCCCGATCCAAACCAGCACTCCAATAACCACCGGAATGGCAACAGGCTCTCCCTGTTGTACGTGGACGAGGGTCGCGCCTCCCAAGTAGCCGGTGCGCAGCACCGCGCCGAAGAACGAAGTGATCGGAATGAGGTAGACCACTGTGATCGCCACTTCGACAATGCCAATCGCGAACACCTTCTCCGTCGTCAGGTTGCTCTTGGCAAACTGCTCGGCAATCTCTGGGGATGGCATCAGCTTGTAGTAGGCACTCATGCAGAGGAGTGCCGCGAGCAGTACGCTGAGTAGCCAACCGGCGATTTTCGTTTTGGACATGCTTTCACTTTCTTGCAGTTCAGGCGAGCCGAAAGCGTCAGCGCCCGGAGCTTCCTAAATGTTGCCCACGATGACTCCGGGCGCTTACGCTTACGGCTCGCCTTTGTTTTGAAAACTAGATTCGATTACTCACACAAATTGCAACGATACGAATGTCGTCGTACTCGACTTCGCCCCCCAGGTGTTCGTACAGCGGTTTGAGTTTGCCGTTTCCGCAGTGGGCAATAGCGTCTTCGATGCGATGAGCCAACTCGGGGGCGACCCACGAGGTGGCATCGTCGATTCCTTCGTGTTTCAAGAACTCGTTCAGATAACCGACGACTGTGCTACGGGCGCGGCCCGTTTCGGCGCAGACCTCATCGATCGATTGGCCTTCTGCGAAATGGGGAAACATTCTGATTGCGGCGCGCGACGGGCCGGTCGGTTCGTCATCGAACGACAAAGGCGACCCACCCGCGGCCTCACCCTGCGAGGGAGTGGGAATTTCGCCTTCGACATCGAGCGGCAAACCATTCGCTCGGGCGAACTCGACAATCGCTGCAAGGAAAGGCTCGCCGTAGCTGTCGAGCTTTTTCTGTCCGACTCCCTTCACCTGGGCGAGCGCGTCGCGCGTCGACGGGCGGAGCCGGGCGAGCTCGCGGAGCGTTGTATCGCCGAACACAACGTAGGCAGGGACATTGTCGTCGGCGGCCAGTTGTTTTCGCAGTTCTCGCAAATGCTCGAACAGTGGGCGGTCGACACCTTCCCACGAAGCCTCGGCAGTGCGAGCCGTTTTCGCTTGCCGCTGTTTGGCCGGCTGCAACAGCTTGGGTTTGCCATTTCCCTTGAGCAATTCGGCACCGAGAGGCGTGAGTTGCAAGACATCGTACTCGCCCGTTTTTTGCAGATAGCCCTGCCCCACCAGTTGTTCGATCCAATCGCGAACCGCGCCGACGCTGGTGTCTCGCATCAGGCCATAGGTCGAGAGTTTGTCGTGCCGCTGGTCGAGGATGCGGGCCTCTTGCGATCCGGTAAGCACTTTGGCCGTGTAGTCGCCACCGTACCTTTGGTCGATGCGGACGACACACGAGAGAATCTTTTGGGCCACGACCAGTGGCTCGTCGACTAACTCGACCTCGGCAAGACACACGTCGCAGGCACTACAATTTTGCCGCTCGTAGCGCTGGCCGAAAAATTCGACGAGCGACTTGTGGCGACACTGAGCGCTCGTCGCATAGCGACCGATGCCGGCGAGCGATTGCAAACTGATTTGCAATGCCTCGGGGGTTGTGTCGCCGCTCGAGAGGAGTCGCTTCCAAGTCATCATGTCGCCAGGCGAGTGCAGCAACAGACACTCGGCTTCGAGCCCATCACGACCGGCGCGACCGCTCTCCTGCTGGTAGGCTTCGAGGCTCTTGGGCATGCCTGCGTGAACGACGAATCGCACGTCGGGTTTGTCGATACCCATGCCGAACGCCACGGTGGCGACAATGATGTCGACGCGGTCGCCGAGAAAGTCATCTTGCGCTCGGTGTCGCGCGGTGTCTTCGAGCCCTGCGTGATAGGCCGAGGCTTTGTAGCCGAGCGCGCGCAATGCGTCGGTAGTTGATTCGACCTCGCGGCGCGAGATGCAATAAATGATGCCCGACTCACCGCGATGCCGATTGATGGCCTCGACGACTTGCTCGAAGCGTGCCTTGCGACCTTCGCGGACGCGATAGACGAGATTCGGCCGATCGAAGCTGCCGACCAGCACCTCGGCATTCTTGAAGCCGAGTTGGGTGACAATGTCGTCGCGGACCTGAGCCGACGCGGTCGCCGTGTAAGCGTGAACGGCAACGTTGGGGAACGTCTTCTTGAGCATCGCCATGCCGCGATACTCGGGGCGGAAATCGTGTCCCCAAGCGCTGATGCAATGGGCCTCGTCAATGGCGAACAGGCTCACGTCGACCGATTGCAAGAACCCAATCATCCGCGACGTGACAAGTCGCTCAGGAGCGACGTACAGCAGCTTGACCTCACCCCGACGAATGCGCTCGGCCACTTGGCGTTGTTCTTCGGTGGGCATCGAACTATTGACCGCCGCCGCCGGCACGCCGCACGCAGTCAGCGCGTCGACTTGGTCTTTCATCAGCGAAATGAGCGGCGAGACAACGACCGCCATGCCACGCATCATCATGGCCGGCGCTTGAAAGCAAAGACTCTTGCCACCACCGGTGGGAAGCACGACGAGCGAATCACGATGGGCCAACACGGCCGCCATCGCCTCGCGTTGCAGCGGGCGGAGCGAATCGTAACCCCAGTATCGCGAGACGACCTCATGAAGTTCGGTGGCGGCTTGGACGGCTTCCATGCGGCTTGCGGCGCGGGGTTGATGACTCGGTAATGTCCGCTGGGAAAGTTACGGTAAAACATTATATCAGCTTAGCTGGGCTAAAGTCATTCCCGCTCATGCCAGCGCATTGCGAGATGAGATATCGCCGAATTCGCCAATTTGGGTTAGGATGAGTCAAGGTATTTTCGTTCTACCAACAGCGTTTAATAGGCACCCGAAAAATGTCACTGATGATCGAGCTGATTCCTGACGAAGAACAAGGGGGTTTCACAGCCCGGCTGCCCGATATTCCGGCCTATGGCGAAGGCGAGACCGAAGGAGAGGCGATTGCCGAGCTAAAGCAAGCGCTGATCGGTTACATCGAGGCGTTCGGACTCGACGACGCATTGAGTTCTCTGTCGCATCCCATCGTTCGCGAGATCGATCTGGAACTATCGGAGCTGGTTGGTGGCTAAGCTCCCGCGAGTTTCAGCTCGAAGAATGGTGCGGTTCCTTGAGTCACACGGTTATTGCGTGGTACGCATCCGTGGTAGTCATTATTATCTCGATCGAGAGGGAATTCGTACTACCGTTCCAGTGCATGGTTCTCGCGATCTGAAGATCGGCACACTACGAAGTATCCTCCGCGACATTCAGATGTCGCCTTCCGACTTTGCTCGCCGGCTTTCAGGTGGCTGAGCAAGTCATCGACCGTCCGGCAACGGTGGCCAAATTCGCGGCCACACTGCCTAAGCGCCGCCGCGAGCCATGAAGTAGGCGATCACCGCACCGCAAGCGACGAGCACTAAATGCGTCGTGTTGAGTGGCGGAGTTTTGGCCGAACCGGGTGTCACGTTTTGAAGCACAGGAGTGGTGGTGACGGCCGGGGTCGCTGCGTCGTCACTCGTCGGAACGTCACTTGCAGGATCGTCAGCCGAATCTTCGTCCGCGGCATCTGCGGCGACCGCATCGTCGGCAGTCGCATCGTCGGTGGTCGCATCGTCGGTAGTCGCATCGTCGGCTGTCCCGTCCAATGGTTCATCGGCTCCATCGGCAGCCGGATCAGCCTCTGCTTCGTTGATCGCCGCGTCACCGACGGTTTCGCTTGCTGGGTCTGTCTCTTCGCCACCGGCATCATCGTCCGCATCATCGTCGGCAACGTCACTAGTGACCGGGGGCACGACGGCTTTCGCCATGGCACTTTCGCTCCGCGACTTAATCATGCTCGACGCCAACTGGGCTCCACCGAGAATTCCCGCCAGCGCGATCATTGCCACGAGTGCACCACGAATGACGCTGGCACTCTGGGCCGCGCTGCCCATCAGCATCCGTGCGCCAAGACCCGCTAACGCACCGATCACCACGGCAATCCATGTGACGCTACTCCAACCCGCCCCGACTTCGAGGCCCAACTGTAAGCCGATGCCAATCGCAGCACCGATAATGGCTCCAAAAATCGCCTGTGAGATACCCATCGCCCACCTCCCGAAGAGAACACAAAGCCAGCGGACTGCTCGCTCTATCTTCCGAGATTGTAACCTTACCAGTCGCAAGATACAAAGCGTTCGCTCACTTTTGATCGTATCGACCACGAGCAAGTCGCGCGAAATCGCCAGAGAATGGCGATTGACGAAGCGAGCAGCAAAATACCGCTCGGTTCCGGAACCGAGGTCAGCGGCGTGACCGAACCGACACCCGAGCCATAAATCTGGCGAATCCCGGCCAGGTCGTCGGGGTGCAAATACCCGGTCCCCAATCCGGGCGTACGCAGAAATGTCCAATACATGTTCGACCCAACGACGTTCGAGTGGCCGAGCCCCAGTGTGTGGCCAATCTCGTGGATGGCAGCGCCCATAATGTCGGGCGTCGCTATCGTACCGGCCGGTTGCCAGGGGTCGCCGTTGTCGAAGAAGATGTCGCCGGCCAGGTTTCCACCTGCCGACGGAAAGTAAGCAATCGCCTTCGCCACAGGCGGCTGGCCCGGCACGTCGGGACCGTTGATGTACCGATGTGAGAAACGAATTTGCCCGAATTGGCCAGCGGAGTAGTTACCGCCATTCGTCGGCAAGTGGTCGTCTTCGACTTCCACAAAGTGAATGGGCACCACCGCCGCCCAGACACCAAACGCTTCTTCGATAGCCGAGCGTATGTAATCGTTGGGAAGCGCGCTACCGCCGGGCATCTTCAGTCCACCGTCAAACATGTTGCGGTAGCTGTAAGTCAGCGTGAGCGGTTGGCCCTGCACAAAGTGGGGCCACCGGCCCCCTTGTAGGGAGAAAGCCTGCACATCGGGGGGCATTGGTGTCGCATCGCTGAAGGCACAGTTGGCCACGCAGCCACAGTACTCACACGCCCGACCAAGCGGCGCAGCCACCAACACGAACACAACAGCCCAACAGCGGAGCAAATAGCACATCGAAGCGACGCCCAAGAAAAATTAAAATGAACCGAAATCGCGAGCCGTAGGCTCAAAGAGAGTTGGCGAAGGGGTTCATTGGCACCGTGGGCGAGTGATCACGTCTGCGAACAGTATCATCGATTGGATGGGCGATTGCAAGCAGTAAGCCAACTGGTAAGGCAGTTCACACCGTCGGCGGAAGCACGCGGAGCCTATAGGTAATCCAGAGGCGCAGGCGAAACCGGTTTTGATTGTTCGTTGCCAAAATCACTTGCCGGCCGCACTAGCTGTAGCGGCAGCATCAACGTCGTCAACGTTCATATCTTGCTGAACTGCGAGAGGGCGAGGCTTTCGTTGCACTAGCTTCGCGACGGGGTGGCCCGATGCCTTCGCGCGTTGCGCCGCATCGCGTAAATAGGCAGCCAGGTCGTTGTTGTAATCCGCCATGATCTGTTCGCGAGCGGCGTAAATCTCACTAAGTATCGGATTCGTCGACATCGTTTGTGCCTCCGAGAAATTCGGCGGGAGTGTAAATGAGAAGTCCGGGAAGCCCCAAGTCATCGAGCAATTTATAGAGTCGTGGCAATACCACCGCGTTAGCGATATGCCGACAGTTCTGCGTCAAAAGGAATTGTACGCCAGCTAATGCGGCAGCGGCAACGTGAGATGCATCCAGCTTCGCACTCTGCGGAATCAGTGACCGAGTTAGAATCTCATCGGCAATCAGTTCGATATCGGGGTTGGCTTCGAGAATCGGAATATCTGCTAGTAGCTGCAGACGTCGCTGAACTGCATCGTTATCTCCCTTCGACGCTTCATCAATGACGAGTTGCGACGTCACGACATCGAATTTCGGTCGCTGCTCTGTCATCCACCGCTTCGCTTGATTCTGGAGGACGGCTGTAGCGGGAATCTTGCTCGGCCAAGCCGTCGCATGGCTGATGATCGACGTTTCGATATACACGATGTCCATGACGAATCAATCCAACCAAATTTATCAAGCCGAAGTTAGCTCGCTGACTGCCTTATCCACGCCGCATATTGGCGACGTGACTGCTAGTCTTGCATCTGTTGATCGGCTAGAGACGCATCGCTCTAGTTATCTACCATCCGTCTTCGTCGATCTCTTCAAAGTTCTCTGTGTGAAAACCAGAGTGGATCTGCCCAGTTCGATGGTTGGCGACAACATAATGCCCCTTCATATTCGGGATGTCACCAAAAAAAACGTAAACCCCGTCGCGATCAAATGGATACTTGTCGTGATAACTTTCGGGTATCGACTCGAACTTGAATCGCACCAAGCTGTATTGTCGAGGCATATTCATCGGTAGCTACTGCTTCTGGAACGCTACTCTAGTTTAATCTGCTGACGGGTTGATAGTAGCCCAGCGATAGCTCCTACTTGCACCGGCCATGACTAGCGCTCTGTCGCCGCGTCGTAGTGTCGCCGTGGTTCAATCCCAGCCCCACTCACCAACTCCGAACCCGTTCGCTAGACTAACGGTCTTGCGAATTCCTGTCCAAAATCAGCTTTAACCGCTCCCACCGCGATGCAAACCAACGAACTCCGCGAAAAGTATCTCAGCTTCTTCGAGTCGAAGGGACACACGCGTGTGGCTAGCGATGTGCTGGTGCCGAAGTGGGATCCCAGCGTGCTGTTCACGCCGGCCGGGATGAATCAGTTCAAAGACCACTTTCTCGGCAAGGTCGCGCTCGATTTCACTCGGGCCACCACCTGCCAAAAGTGCCTCCGCACGGGCGACATCGACAACGTCGGTCGCACCGCTTATCACCACACGTTTTTCGAGATGCTGGGCAACTTCAGCTTTGGCGACTATTTCAAGCGCGATGCGATTCATTGGGCATGGGAGTTTCTGACCGACAAGAAATGGCTCGGTATCGACGGCGACCGGCTCACCGTGACCGTCTATAAAGACGACGACGAGGCGGCCGATATCTGGCACGAGCAAATTGGGCTCCCCACCAGTCGCATTAGCCGCGAAGAAGAAGACGAAAACTTTTGGCCAGCGAGCGCCCCCAGCGAGGGTCCCGATGGCGTGTGTGGTCCTTGTAGCGAAATCTATTACCATCCACCGGGTGGCAAAGAAGTCGAGATTTGGAACCTTGTGTTCACCCAGTTCAATCGAGTGGGCGATCCGCCCGATAACCTCCGCCCACTCCCCAGCAAGAATATCGACACGGGCATGGGGCTCGAGCGCACCGCCGCGACGCTGCAAGGTGTGCCGACTAATTATCACATCGATTCGTTGCTGCCGATTGTCGAAGCGGCGGCCGAAGTGGTTGGCGTGAAGTATGACTACGCTAGCGACAACGGCCGCCGGCTGCGGCGGATTTGCGACCATGTGCGGGCCTGCACCTTTGCCGTGCACGAGAATGTTTACCCCGGTGCGAACAAGGAAAAGTACGTCATCAAGCGACTGCTTCGCCGCGCGGTGCTCGACGGGCACCAGATGGGTTTGCGCGCACCGTTCTTGTATCAACTCGTCGGCAGCGTGGCCGAGCAGATGAAGGCGGCCTATCCCGATTTGTGCGAAACGACGAGCCGGGTCGCCGATGTAATTAAGAACGAAGAGGGCAACTTTTTCGGCACCATCGACGATGGACTCAATCGCATCGAGCGGGTCTTCGCCGACATGAAGCGCGATAACAAGGTGAGTGTCGAAGGAGCGGCCGCAGCCGACCTTTACCAAACCTATGGTGTGCCGCCGGAGCTATTTGAGGCGCTCGCCGCCGAACACAACTTGGCGTTCGACTGGGCAGGCTACAAATTGGCCATGCAAGAACATGGCGAGACGTCGGGCAAGCTATCGACTGACGTCATGGGACTCAAGGGACCGATCGACTCGCTCAAACAGGCTTTCCACAAGTCTGAGTTTGTCGGTTACGACCAGACGGAGTGCCAAGCTCAAGTCCTTGGCATCGTGGCGGGGAAACCGCCCCACGAACAACTCTGCGACCGCATGGACGAAGTGGGCCACGCCGAGCCGGTGCGGGTGGTGCTCGACCGCACTCCCTTTTATGGAGAGAGTGGCGGGCAAGTGGGTGACACGGGCACAATCTTGGGCACTGGATTCGAGTTCGAAGTCATCGACACCCAGAAAGATGGTGGTCTGATCGTTCACTCGGGGCATCTCAAGCGTGGTGTCGTCACCGAAGGAGACAAGGTAACCGCCACCGTCGACACGACGCGACGCGACGCCATCCGCCGCGCGCACTCGGCGACGCACGTATTGCACTACGCATTGCAGAAAAACCTTGGCACCCATGCTCAGCAGCAAGGCTCGAAGGTCGATGCCGACTGGTTGAGGTTCGATTTCACCAACTTAGAACCGGTCAGCAAAGAAAAGCTGGCGGCAATCACAACCGACGTTCTCGACCGCATCACCGCTAGCGACGACGTGAAGTGGGAGACAATTCCCCTGGCCGATGCCCGGCAACAGGGGGCGATGATGCTGTTTGGCGAGAAGTATCCCGACCCGGTGCGAATGGTTTCGATGGGTTCGTTCAGTAAAGAACTGTGCGGAGGAACTCATCTGACGAGCACCTCGCAGGTCGAAGCGTTTGAGGTGTTGAGCGAAGAAGGGACGTCGGCAGGCGTGAGGCGAATCGTCGCAGTGACCGGTCCTCGCGCAGTCGAGCATCGCGAGCAGATGATCGCGACAATTTGCAAACTGGCCGACCACTTGCGAACGACTCCGCTCGAGACTCCCGCCGCCGTTGCCGCGCTGATCGAGCGTCGCAAAGATCTCAAGCGGGCGCTCGACTCGGGGACGACTCCCCAAGAGTGGCCCTCTGATGGCGCGAAGCCAAACGACTGGGGAAAGCCCGAAGACCTCGAATACGTGGCAGTGAAGTCGGCGCTTTCAGAGATTTCACACCTGCTCTCGATTGCCGCGAGTGGTATTGCCGAGCGCGCCCTTGCGATGCAAGCGGAAATTGCCGCGCTCACCAAGCAGCTCGACGGACGCGACGCGGCCGGTCCGGTCACGGGCAATACGCTCATCGAGCGCGGCGAGTCGATCGATGGTGTGATGGTCGTGATCGTCGACACGCCGGGCGTTGCGCCCAACCTGATGCGACAACTCATCGACACGGTTCGCGCCAAGGCCAAGTCGGCCGCTGTGCTGCTTGCCGCCAGCGATGGCGAAGACAAGGTGACCATCGTCGCGGGCATTACCAGCGACCTGCAAGATCGCGGACTGAGCGCCGGCAAATGGATTGGCCCGGTCGCCAAGGTGCTCGGCGGTGGCGGTGGTGGTCGTGCCGACATGGCGCAGGCCGGGGGCAAGCATCCCGAAAAGCTGGGCGAGGCGCTCGCCGTTGCGAAAACGGTGATTAGTGAAATGCTGGCATAACTTCCAGATTCTTTCGTTTCACACATCCGCTTCACGGCTTCTTCACACATAGGGTCTACCTTGTTTGATACGTGCGAGCCAAGGCTGCGGGCTTGCGCGATGCGTTCACTTCACGACATCGACGGCGGCTTATTCACCAAGAGGTTCTCGCTCATGAGTATTCGACGCTTTACGACGCTGACGGCCTTGATGGCCCTCGTCGCATCAACCACCGCTACCGCCGGCACAGTCTCATTCACTCGAAACGTGAATGGCTACACCGGTCAGACCGATATCTACGTTCCACGGGCGTTTGGTCAGTCCGCCACGGCGACCACGGCAGTTGCCACCGACGCGACCACCGCCGAGGTCTTGTTCATCGACCAAGACGGGACGAACACTACATCGTTCGGCGCGGCGATTTACTAGTTCGCCGATGTCTTTGGAATTGGCGCAACACAGATTCCGCTGGGTGCCGAGATCGTCTCGGCGTCGTTGAGTTTGACTGGCGGATCGAGTGCCGCCGCCAGCACAAGCGGTGACCCTCGTGTCTTCGGCGTGGTCGGCCCCACCAGTGTCGCCACCACGTTCGAGAACCTTTCGGGCCTTGATGCTGCGGCACAACAGGCGCCCGGATCGTCCATGTACGGAACGCAATCGGGGCTCGTCACTCCCTACCAGTACTTTTTCGATGGCCACGGTGGAGCGACGACTCTTGCGTACGATGTGAGCCAGTACATTCGCTCGATCTCAGCAGGTGCCGTTTCGCCTAACGATTTAGCGCTCGTCGCCACCAACAACAGCACCGATGGCTGGCAGCTTTTCACGAACGCCGCCACCAATGCCGCTAATCGTCCAACGCTCGATCGAATTCGCAACCGCCCGCACACAGCAGTCGACCGTACTCGACTCCAGCCGCGCCACGATCGCTCAACTAGGCAGCCAATGGGGTGGCGAACTCAACGACCCGGCCGGCGATATTACCCTGCAAGTTAACACTGGCGATGTCGGTATCGACGGCACCGAAGCGACGGGCCAGTTTCCAAACAACCAAGGCCTCATTCGCTTCGACCTGACGGGAATCTTGCCCGCTGGTGCCATACTTCAGCAAGCGCGTTTGGTAACAGTCACCGGCGGCGGCAACGCGGCGTCGAACGACACCAACAACATCAGCGCGGGAATTGCCGTTCGTCAAATGCTGGTCGATTGGGATCTCGACGCAACCGACGCTACGCTGGCCACGCTTCCTTCGGAATTCGGCACAACCTGGGGCATTCAAGACAGCGAAGGCGAAGCCAGCTCGCGCTTCGTCGACATGAACGGCAACTTCTTCGATGGAACCTCGCGATCCAACGCTGGCTTCGACGCCTTGGATGTCGGCGAAGAATATGTCTTCGATGTCACTGGCATTGTCGAGAATTGGCTCGATGGCGACGCCAATTACGGTTTCGTCATCAACAAGAGAGGCACTGATGGGTGGGCGTTTGCCGCCTCGGGTGTCCAGCTTCAACTCGACTACACGACCGCTGTGGTTCCCGAGCCAACATCGCTCGCGCTCACGAGCCTTGCTTTCATCGGCATTGGTACCCTGCTTCGGCTTCGCGCGAAATTGTCGGCAGCGTAAGTGCGGGCCGGTCTGCCTTACCGTAAACCCAAAAAGGCCACGCCTCCCTCCCGGGCGTGGCTTTTTTGTTGGCCGTCGAAGCCGGTGCTAGCGTGAGCAAAAAATCTGGCCCCCCCAGATAGTCGTCTATGCTGAGTTCGGCACGCGTCATATAGTTTAGGTAGCGGGCGGCCACGCTAACGACACACGATGAGCCACCAGGATGGATTGGCCGCTTCGCTGAGACCCACGCTCGCGCAAAGGGGCACACTGCGTGCGAGCTTTCTCTGGCATTACGAAGGATCGAGGCACACCATGGCCACTACTACTTGCGAACTGCTACGCGTGACTGTCGAGCGCGGCCCGAACTGGCTCTTCCTCAGGATTCACCCGAGCCGCGACAAGAACTACGACACACTAGCCGATCAACTTTCGGCGTTACTCGCCTGTCACTTTACTTATCGCGTGGTGATCGAACTCGAAGAGTTCAAGAGTTTGCCACCGGCGATGATCGAACAACTGGCCGAGTTGCAATCGCGGATCGTCGATCGAGGTGGCTGGCTGCGACTCAGTGGCACCTGCGACAAGGTACAACAGTCACTCGAAGCAGTTGGCCTCAGCGAAGTACTCCGCAGCCACTCGTGCCGAGCTGCGGCCGTGTCGGGTGTCGATGCTCCGCATTTTGAGACCACAAACCGAATTGTCGAAACCGCCACGCGAGGTTGATGCGCCGCGGAGCGGTCAATGGCCCAAACCTCGACCGGTGAGCTCTAGGGAGTAGAGCCGTCGAAGTGAGGTGAAATGCGGTAGTGGGTCGACTCGCTAAACAGGCTGCGGCACAAGTTCGCACTCGCGCGCGTAGTGCCTGGTAATTAGGTCGTTTTGAATCCACAGCAATTTATTGAAAGCGCGAAGCGTGTTGGTTTGTGTCTGCGTATCGAGGCCAAGCCCCAGTATCGTGGCCACAAAAGCGTCGGCCACAAACCCCATGAGCGCGTTCATTTGCACGAGCGGTACATCGAGTTCGCGACTGCCGGCGGCTGGTGTATGTATCTTGCCAACAAGATCAAGATAGCCCACCATGTTGGCATCGTATGGTCTCGTTACTAGTTTCTCCAGGTAACGACCCAAGTGCTGTTTGCGGAAGGCAATCATGGGATGGTCAAGCCCGAGCGATTCGACAGAATCGGGCACGTCGCCTTCGTAGCCGTGCTGACGAGGAACGAAGTGCCGCTTGGTGCAGTCGTACCCAAACAGCTTGTCGTAAACCGCATCGACCAGCGACGGAACAAGCGGGGCGAGCAACGGAGCCGAACCGTGAATCGCGGCAATGTCGTCTTGCCCGAAGCCGATGAACTCCGCCAGATACCCAAACCGATAGTTGATGTCTGATTCAAGTTTACTTTCGTCGATGTTTTGCATGGTAAATTCCGCCATAAGGGAGTAAATTGGATATCACCATCCAGTTTAAGCCCGTGAAGAGTAACTCACCACAAACTGGATGTCAACATCCTATTTAGATACCCTTGCCGATCGTGCCATGCTCTCTCAAACCGTTGAATACGCGCTGCGCGCTATGGTCTTGCTTGCCGGACAGGGGGAAAGACCATGCAGCGTCGAGACAATCGCGACACAAACAAAGGTGCCAGCTCCCTACTTATCGAAGGTCTTGCAGAGCCTCGCCAAAGTAGGGCTGGTTCGCTCTCAGCGGGGGGTTGCGGGTGGCTACTTGTTGTGCCGCGAACCGCAAAACATTTCGATACTCGATGTCGTAAATTCGGTCGACCCAATCAAGCGCATTGGCACTTGCCCGCTCGAATTGGCTTCGCACGGCGTGACACTCTGCCCGCTCCATCGAAGACTGGACAATGCGATGGCCGCAGTCGAGCAGGCATTCGAGGCGACAACGCTCGCCGAAGTGCTTGCCGAACCGACGACGAGCGTGCCACTATGCGAGTTTCCACACACGCCAGCAGTCAACGAAGGGAACGCTCAGCGGCCTTTTTAACTCCCCAATTGGTTTTTCACCGGTCCTTAAACGCTCAACCCAGGCAGCGGCCCTGTGCTGTCGCCGATTCGATCGATCGGAATACCCATTCCTTGCATCATCGAAACGAACAGGTTTGTCATGGGCGTATCGGGGGCATATTCGATGTGACGGCCCGGTGTGAGGAGTCCCCCCGCGCGACCGGCGAGAAGACAAGGCAAATCGTCGTGATTGTGGCGGTTTCCGTCGCCGATGCCGGCACCATACAACAGCAGCGTATTGTCGAGTAGTCGCTCGCCCCGTTCGTCGGCTTGCGAGAGCTTTTCGATAATGTAGGCGAGTTGCTGGACGTGATAGAGATTGATCTGCTCGATTTGTTCAATCAATTCTTGGCGGTCCTTGTGGTGCGACAGTGAATGGTGTCCCTCGCGATGGCCCAACTCGCGATAGGGAATCTGGCTCCCTTCGTTGGCGAGCATAAAGGTACAGACGCGCGTTGCATCGCTAGCGAAGGCCAGCACCATGAGGTCGCCCATCAGGCGGATGCGCTCCCCCATTTCGTCGGGGCGACCATCGGGACGAGCCATCGCGCCCCCGTCGTCGGCGAGCGCTGGATTTTCGAGTCGACGCTCGACTTCGCGAATGCCATCGAGATACTGTTCGACCTTGCGGCGATCGCTCGTGTCGAGCGTCCTGCGTAGGCGTTTGGCATCGTCGGCGACGAAGTCGAGAATACTTTGCCGCGAGTGGCGACGGCGTACTTGTGAGAGGTGTTGTTCGACGGTCGAACCACCGCCGAATAAACGATCGAACACGAGCGCCGGATTTGTCTCCTTCTCATTCGGTTGCGTTGGCGACTTCCATGAAATCGCGTTCGAGTAGGCACAGCCATAACCGCTGTCGCACGAGCCGGCCAGTTTGCCCGGTTCGCTCCCCAGTTCAAGCGACGCGAACCGGGTGTTGCGACCCAGGTACTTGGCCGCGATTTGGTCGACCGAGACGCCCGCCCGCATGTCTTTTCCGTTCGACTTGACCGGCTGTGAACCGGTCAAGAATGCCGAGGCGCTGCGGGCGTGATCGCCCGGTCCGTCGCCATTCGAGCGGGCCTTGTCGTGGGCGAGCCCTGAGAGGAACGTCAGATCGCTTCGATACATTTCGAGCGGAGCGAGCGTTTTCGACAAGACAAAGTCGGTGCCCGTTTCCGCGAGCTTCCAGCTTGGCACGTGGACGCCGTTGGGAACAAACAAGAACGCGAGCCGCTGTGGCGAAGTCGCTTCCGCACCGGTAGCCGCCACCGCAGAGCGAACGGGGAGCAGGCTATCGAGCGCCGGCAGCGCAATCGCGGTGCCGAGCCCACGCAAGAAAGTTCGTCGCTCGATGTGGGGGTTGTATTTCATTTGTTCATTCCTGCTTGGCTACCGAACATATCGCAGTTTAGTTTAGGAACCGCTCAAGAATAACTTGGGGATTTGATTAACCGCAGAGGACACGGAGAGCGCAGAGATGTGAGCTGGAACATCGATCGACACTCGTGATTGTCGATGACTGGGAGCATTGACTCGTTTTGCTTTCAATTTGTACCCGGGACCCAATTAACCAACTAAGGTAAGTCGATTCTGGCAACCAGTCGTCGTTTCAACCCAGTAGGCGACGTAAGCGCGGATTAGCGGGGATTAGTGTTCCTCTCTCTGCGTTCTCAGCGATCTCTGTGGTTCATTCTTTTTTTGCCGATGTCGAGGAAACGCCCAAATTATTCTTGATTCGTTCCTTAGTATGGCAGATAGCGGAACGCACTCGCCCCAACATTCATTGCTCCGACGTCGTCGCTGCCCTACCGCCGTTGCCCCGCTCGCCCGTTTCCGCTAAACCATCGCCCACGGCGGGTCGTTGTAGGGCCGATTCTCCGTCGGTATAGTCAGGGATTCGCTATTTCGCCCATTTCCACCGTCATTCGCCAATCGCCCCGCCGTTAGGTTTCGTCATGCGATTCTTTTTGATCGACCGAGTCGAGGCGTTCGCGCCGGGCGAGAGACTGGTGGGTATTAAGGGGGTGTCGTACAGCGAGGCCTATATTCACGACCATTTCCCCGAATTTCCCGTGCTGCCGGGCGTGTTCATGCTCGAAGCCGCTACTCAGGCGTCGGCTTGGCTCTTGAGGCTGACCGAAAACTTCGCTCACAGCATGATCTTGCTGAGGGAAGCCAAGAACATCAAATACGCGAGCTTCGTGCAGCCTGGCAAGCAACTCCGAGTCGAGGTCGAGCAAACTGGTGGCGATGACCGATTGGCGACTTTTAAGATCTTCGGCTCGGTCGACGACAAGCCGACGCTTTCGGGCCGGATTGTACTCGAACGCTATAACTTGGCCGATCGCGACCCAGCGATGGCCGAGTCAGACGCTCGCATTTTCAAGTTCCTCCGCAAGGCAAGCAAAGCGATTGTGCCCGCAGAGTTTCAACCACCGGCGGTCTCGCACCCCAGTTTGGGCTAGCAAGATAGCACTCAATCCTCAACAATTTCCCCCACAGCCAACATTCGATACGTCTGGAGAACCGAGGCTATGCCGTCTCAAGAAGAAGTTTTTGACAAGGTCCGTGAAGCACTCGTCGATGCCCTCGGGGTCGATGACGACGAAGTCACTCCCACGGCAACGTTGCGGGGTGACCTCGATGCCGAGTCGATCGACTTTCTCGATATTGTCTTTCGCCTAGAAAAGAGCTTTGATATCAAGATCGAGCGGGGCGAATTGTTTCCCGAAGACATTCTCACCGACAGCGCTTACGTCGAAGATGGTCGCGTGAACGCAGCCGGCATCGCGGCGCTAAAGAAGCGAATGCCGTTCGCCGACTTAGCGGCTTTCGAAGCCGATCCGTTGGTACAAAAGCTGGGCAACCAACTGACAGTACGAGACATGTGCAACTTTGTCGCACACAAGCTGGCGGCTCAATAACCCAAGCCTCGGACACACCATGCGCTGGTTTTGGATCGACCGTTTTACCGAATACGTGACCGGTTCGCACGCCATTGGTGTGAAGGGCATCACGCTGAGTGATGAGTTTCTGCACGATCACTTCGACGTTTATCCGGTGATGCCTCCGTCACTGATTGCCGAGGGTATGGCGCAGACTGGGGGACTGCTCGTAAGCGAGATTTACAAGTTCGCTGAACTGGTGGTGCTCGCTAAATTTTCGAAGCTTACCTTCCGTGGCGAAGTTCGCGGTGGCGATCAGATCGTTTATCGCGCCGATGTTTCTTCGACGCGAGAAGTCGGCGCAATGGTCGATGTGACGGCGACCGTTGATGGAAAACAAGTGGCGACGGCTGAGATTTTCTTTGCCCGACTCAGTGGCGACGATAAAGACGACTCGATGCCTCAACGACTGTTCGACCCGGCCGATTTGGTACACTGGTTGCACCTCGTGGGGATTTTTGAAGTGGGTCGTCGCCCCGATGGCACGCGAATCACCACCGACGACTACAACCTGCCGTCACTACTCGCTGGGACGGCTGACTGATAACGAGTCATTTTCGCGCAGTCGGGAATCTCGCTAGAAAGCGTTGCGACTGGTTTCCCGCCTGCGCGAGAATGACGGAAACTAATTGATTGAATCGCTTCTCGCTGCCTGTTGAGATCAAGCTATGAAACGCCGCGTTGTTGTGACAGGTGTCGGATGTGTGACGCCGCTGGGTACCACGGTGGAGGCACTGTGGGCGAATTTAGTGGCTTGCCGCAGTGGTGTCGGGCTGACAACACTGTTCGACGCGAGCAGCTTTCCCACGAAGATCGCCGCCGAAGTGCGCGACTGGACCGTCGCCGACGCGGGTCTCGAAGCTAAGGAATGGGAAGGTCGTGGTCGACACACTAAGTTCGCCGCCGGAGCCGCGACACAGGCGATGAGCGATGCGGGCATTTTGAGCACAGTCGACCCAACCCGGTTGGGCGTTTATCTAGGGGCGGGCGAAGGTCAGCAAGATTTCGACGCATTCAGCCGGATGATGGTCGAGTCGCTTAAATCGGGCGAGTTCGACTTGGCGACGTTTATTAAGTCGGGCCTCGCGCAACTCGATCCGCAAGCCGAACTCGAGCAAGAACCAAACATGCCGGCCGGTTACTTGGCGGCCATGTTCGACGCCCAAGGCCCCAACGTCAATTGCCTTACCGCCTGTGCCGCCAGCAGCCAAGCGATTGGTGAAGCGACCGAGATGATTCGACGCGGCGAGGTCGATGCGATGCTTTCGGGGGGCGCTCACAGCATGATTCATCCCTTTGGCGTTACCGGGTTTAATCTGCTCACGGCGCTCAGCGAGCGGAACGATGCTCCCGAAAAAGCGAGTCGTCCGTTCGACGCGCAGCGCGATGGATTCGTGCTGGGCGAAGGGGCCTCAATGGTCGTTCTCGAAGAATATGAGCACGCTCGTGCTCGCGGAGCACAGATCTATGGCGAGATCGCCGGCTACGGCACCACAGCCGACGCATTTCGCATTACCGACACCCACCCCGAAGGCCGCGGAGCAACGAGTTGTATCAAGATGGCCCTGGCCGACGCTGGATTAGGGGCCGACAACATCGACTACATTAACGCCCACGGCACAAGTACGGCAGTGAACGACAAGGTCGAGACGCTCGCGATTAAACAAGCGCTCGGCGAACGGGCCTATAAAATCCCCGTGAGCAGCACCAAGAGCATGACCGGCCACCTCATCGCGGCCGCTGGGGCGACGGAACTGATTATCTGTCTGATGGCGATGAAGCACTCGATCGTGCCGCCGACGATCAACTACGAATTCCCCGACCCGAACTGCGATCTCGACTACGTGCCCAACACGCCGCGCGAGCAGAAGTGTACGACCACGTTGTCGAACAGTTTTGGCTTTGGTGGACAAAACATCACGCTCGTGGCGACGGCTGTTTAGCGCTGGTTTTTAACTGCTGCGAAACTCGAGTTCGACAAGGCGCTCACTGATTCTCTGCAAGAAATCGCCCCGGCTCGTCACCCAGTCGCAACCCGCCTCGCGCGCTGCTGAGAGCCTCGCCACCCCAACGTGTGGTCCGAACGCCCAGATAAGGCAACCCTCGGGCGCAACTGTTTTGCAGTCGGCAACGACTTGAGCCACATCACCGACCGAAGCTAAGTCGATGGCAATCGCGTGAGGCCTACGCGACTCAACGATTGCCTTCATTGTCGCGGTCGACGCGACTGGCATTTCAGCTCCGGTGGCGGATGCCTTCGATGTAACCTGCGACTGCAGGAGCAAGTCGCTAGAGAGGAGAACGACCGTTGACATTGTTAGACCGCTCCCATGCCACGCTGGCCGTCGTCGGTACGGATCGTTTCGTCGACAGGCACGACAAAGATCTTGCCGTCGCCGATGTAGCCTTCTGTGCTGGTGCGGGCGTGCTCTTCGAGGCAAGCGATGGTGCGGTCGAGAAAGTCATCGTTCACGACTATCTCGAGTTGCACCTTACGCAACAGGTTGGTTTGGTACTCGTGGCCACGGTAAGTTTCGATCTGTCCGCGCTGGCGGGCGTAGCCCATCGCGTCGCTGACCGTGAGCCTGGTGACGCCGACTTTTTCGAGCGCGCGAATCGCGGCATTGAGTTTGGTGGGCTGAATTACGGCCCAAATCATCTTCATCCCAGTTATCCTCCGCCTGAAGGACCGACGTCATGAAGACGGTCGGCGTTAGCTTGTAGGATAACCAAGATTGGACGGCACGTATGCGCCACGTTAACACGCGAACCTTAACGGCGATACTCAAAACCGGCAAACCAGCCATGCAGCAGCAGGTCGCGGCTGTTAGGGGCGAGTCCCAAGTAGGCATCGTCGGCCAACTCGACTCCAGAAAGATAGAGCACCTGATAGCCTCCTCGCAGAGCGCTGCATTGGTTCAGCTTATATTGCAGCGAGAGCGACGCTTCGCCGACGAACGAAAGCTCAGTTCGCTCGGTCTTGGTCCGCGACCCGGTGCTAGTGGTGAGCGTATCGGTAGAGCCGGTCTCGTCGAAGTCCATCGTCAACGGATCGTCGACGGCGAGGATTTCGGTCCGCGTTTGCACTTGGCTGTTCGAGAGATCGCGGTCGATCAGGTTACAGTAGGCACCACCGCTCGAGAAACCGTGGATCGAGAGCTTTTCACTGAGGTGCCACACATCGCGGCGAATGCCCATTTGGAAACCGATGAGGTTGTTCTCGACATTGGCCGTCGAAAACAGGTCGTTCGTGATGGCGATGTCGCCAAGGCTAAGTGGAGTCGTATTGAATTGATTGGTGTTGTCGTGAATATTGTCGTCGACCCGAAGGTAGCGAACGCCGCCAAACGGTTTCCATGGCGAACTTGTAATCCGCTGGGCGTTGATTTCGAGCGCGTTCAGCGACGAGCCATATTTAAGTTCGCGTTGTTGGGTGAGCGCAACGCTCCCGGGTGGGGGAACCGCGACGGCGCCGGGTGGGCCGACGACGTTGGCGTCCCAGTCGAAGATGCCGAGGTAGCCGATTTGCATTTCATAGCCCTTCATCTGAGGCCACCAACCGGTAAGCGTAAGCCGGGCACCTGGCCCGTGCTCGAACTGCTGAAACGAATCGGCGGCGGTGGTGGTGGTACCGATAGCAGCCGCGAGGGCGTCGATGTCGGTCTCGTCACGGGCCATAAACACACCGTCGAGGGTCACCTGCCAAATCGGACCGACTCGCCAACGGTCGCACTGACCTGGGCCAGTGCGAAAAGGCGAACCTCCGCAGCCCCAGTGCTCCTCGCAAGGGGCACCGTTGCCAACGCCGTGACTGCCGCCGCCCGGACCACACGTCGAGCAGACACCTGGGCCACCCGGTCCACCCGGTCCACCAATGCCGCCGGCGGCCGAAAGCTGGGCGTAATAGTCGCCATCGGGATAGGCATTCGACCGCGCAACCTCTGCCGGGCCGATTTGCTTACCGTAAGGTGCGGCAACGAAGACTTCAGACGAGCCGACATTGTCGGGCTGCGTGAGCTGGTATTGTTGTTGCGCCGAGGCTGCTTCGCCACTTGCCAAAGCGAGCAGCAGCGCGGTGGTCAAATTCCGCCAGTTGGACGGACGATTCATCATGTTTCCCCCTCGTTTCCCAGCACGCGGTGCACGACATCGACGCGCAGTCCGCTGGCGCGGGTTCTACCGGATGAATCGGTTGAAACGCCCAGCGGATGCCAAGACAGTCGGCATCGGCGGCAGAGAACTCGCAGTTTGCCTAGTTTACGACGGCGAGTTTCAGTGCAATTTGGGCGAATTCATAGCCCGCTAGCTGCAAGCGGGCGGTACCCGCTTCGATTGCGAGTGTTTCGGTGTCGTTACCGCAATGATCGACGATGCGGGCCTCAGCGATGCCGCTCCAGGTGTCGAGTCGACACTGCCGCTGTTCGCCACTTGTTTCAAGAAGTCGAATTAGAAATCGATAGTCGCCAAGCGGCTCGATATGAGTCAACGCAACACTGGGGCTCGACACATGGAGCCACCAGCCCGCTTGCTGGGTCGGTTTGCCAACTGTGGGGATGCAAGCGAACTGCCGAGCGTCGGCGGGCAAAGTTCGTTGCATCGCCAGCCGCAGCGAGAATGGCTCGCTGGAGATTGACTCAACCGGGACGAAGGTATCGAGCCAATTGAGTCCGACGCGACGATGCTCGCACGGTATCGAAGTCGAGAGCGTGAGCGCGGCGGGCCGGGTGTCGACGTGGATCCAACTCGTTGCGGCGATCTTGGCCTGTTGCACAGGGAGCGAAATGTCTTGGCATTCCCAGTTCACGCCGGCAGTCTGATCGCGCCAAGCCACTCGCGATGCGAGTCGCAAACTGCTCGGCAGCGGATTCTCGATCTGTTGGATACTCCAACTGAGTTGGACCTCGGCCGAGTTGCGAATGACGCGGCACGTTTGTGTGATCGAAAGTTGAACCTTGCCCGTTCGATCGACGACTCGCATCTGCGACTCGATGCAACCTGTCGAGGGAACGCTTTCCACAATAGCATGACCATCGAAAGCAATCTGAAATTCATCGCCACCAAGCAGCACGAGCTTTTGCGAAAGTTGCGTCCCCCGCGCACTGTAGAGTCGCAAGCTGGCGATGCCGCTGCTGGTTTCGCTGAGTTCAAGTTCCAACAGCTCGTTGCGAAGCAACAGTCCTTCGACGATTGGCAACGGCGGTTGTGGCGTGGGGGACGGTTGCCAGGAAAAACCCCACGGCTCGACTGGCTTGAGCACACAATGCGAGCCAAAGCCGCTGCGCGCATTCGGCGAGGCGTTGATGTAAAGCCAGCCATCGGCGGATGCCGCGTCGGTCGTTTCGAGCCCCAACAGCCTGGCCCACTCGCTTGCTTCGACCGGTTTAGAAGTGGCGGACGCCAGCGCGAACAGTCCGAGTTCGCTGGCATTGCTTTTTGCCGCCGGCTGGCGAGCAGGCGAACCGCGATAGTAACTCGTCGCCAGCGACTCGATGCGATCGACCGAAGTTGTCGTAGTGAAGTAATCATTAAGTTTGACGAACCGCCCGAGCACTTCACTTCGCCGGGCGATGACTTTCAGATCATCAAAGTGAGGCGCCATCTCGCCCGGCCAACCCGCGAGTACGAGCGTCGCCACCAAGTCGTTGTCCATTGCCTGCGAGAGCAACTCCGAGAATCGCAACATCGTCCCCACGTCGGTGCGGTCGAGCGGGCTAACGACCAATGCTTCAACCCGGGTGCCATCGAGTCCCTGCCAACGACAGCGGGGCGGATAGAGCGGAGGCAAAACATGGCCCGCGAAGTTAGTCATCAGCACGCCGTGATAACCGAGCCCCTCGGCCAACTTGGGAACGAGCGGCGCGACGACGCCGTCGAAATTCGCAAAGCTGCGCGGCGCTGCCGCGAGTTGGGCAATCGACTCGCGAGCGACGATCAAATCGGCCAAGAGTTCCTCAGCACCAAAACGACTGAGGTCGCCGCCGGTTTGGCTGCCGCCGATCACTTCGAGCCGACCGTCGGCGACGGCCGACTTGATGGCGGCCGCTGTGCTCGGATGCATGGTGGCGATGTGTTCGGCCAACTCGCCCGTCAGCAACAGATTCCGCTGGTGCGATTCGGCCAGAGCACGAGTAAGGGACTCGCCGACGACACTTTCGGTGGCGAGCGTTACATCGACCAGATAAAAGTCGACCGGATAGTAATGATTGCGACACTGGGTGAGCGCGTCATAGGCGGCCGCGAGGTCATCATCGATTGGCTCGCCGTCGAGCGCTTTATTCGCGGCGGCGACAACGCTGGCGACAATTCGCGACTCCTCGGCAACCGATTGATAGCTCATCACCCGGGTGAGCATTTCGATTTGGAAGTAGGCGAAACCGAGGGCATAGAATTCTGCCACGAGACCGTCGGGCAGCGATCGCCCGACGAGCCGATCGCCCGCATTTTGTTCGATAATCTGCCAAGCTTCGTCGCGGTCGGTGATTTCCGTCAGCAGCGGCACAAACGGTTGCTGGTCGACGGGCAAGTTGTCGCGCCAAGTTGTCACGTCGTCTGCCCAGGTGAGCGATGGCACCAGCAGCAACTCGCTGGCGATGTCGGTCATTTCGAGCAAACTACCCACGGAGCGGATCGCAGGGATCGCGCCGGTCGTCGCGATCAATCGCGGATGCCACGCCACGGCCCAGATCGCAAGCAGATTGCTCGCGACCGCATGGTCGTAGTCGAGCCCCATATCGGCAAGCCGGTCAGTGGGCAGAACGACAGACGCACGTTGAATGGACATAGGGCGAAATGCGGAAATCGGCGGCAGACACTTGGCTGAGTGACCCGGAATAACTCGGCGACTTGCCTACGAATCATGCTACACAGGCAGAAGCAAGCGAGTACAATGCAATGTAAGGTAGCGGTCGGGCCGCGTCAGCGGTCGACTTGTTTGTTGAGGACTTTTCAAACGACAGTGCCCTTGACGAGCGGGGCTAGCCGTTTCAATTCTAATCGGAACAAATCAAAGGTTACGCGTCGATGGCTAAAAGTGGCGCCGTTTGGGGTATCGACATTGGCAATTGCGCGCTCAAAGCGCTGCGTTGTCGGCCGCATGAAAAAGAGACCAATCGAATCGTCGTCGAAGCATTCGAGTACATCGAGTACCCGAAACTATTGACGCAACCAGAGGCGAATCGCGAAGAACTGGTCCGCGAAGCGCTCGCCACGTTTATCGAGCAGAATGATCTCAAGGGCGATCGTGTCGCGATTTCGGTGCCAGGTCAAAACGGCCTCGCGCGATTTATTCCACTGCCTCCGGTCGAAGCGAAGAAGATTCCCGATATTGTCAAGTACGAAGCGCGGCAACAAATCCCCTTCGCGCTCGAAGACGTCGTCTGGGACTACCAAGCTCTGCGTGGCGGCAACCAAGACGATGGCTATGCGTTGGAAACCGAAGTTGGCCTGTTCGCGATGAAACGCGACCAAGTGAACCGTGCGCTCGAGCCGCTCACTGCCGCCGGCATCGATGTCGAGTTCATCCAGCTTGCGCCACTGGCGATTTACAACGCGATGGTCTTCGACCGGATGAACAATCTCGAAGACGCAGAGGCGTTCGACCCCGAAGCCCCCCCTGAGAGCACGATCGTGCTCGCATTCGGCACCGACACCACCGACCTCGTCATCACCAACGGCTTTCGGGTTTGGCAGCGCAACATTCCCATCGGCGGCAGCCACTTTACTAAGGCGCTCACCAAAGAGCTACAGCTTACGTTCTCGAAAGCCGAGCACCTGAAGCGGAACGCCACCAAAGCCGAGGACCCGAAGGCATTGTTCTCGGCGATGCGACCGGTGTTCAGCGATTTGGTCGCCGAAATCCAGCGCTCGATTGGCTTCTTCAACAGCAAGAATCGTAACGCGAAGCTGGGCAACATTGTTGCGCTCGGCAACGTCATGCGATTGCCAGGATTGCAACGCTATTTGTCGCAAAATCTCGAACAGAAAGTCATTGTTCCCGATGATTTCGCTGGTCTTGTTGGTGGTAGCGTGACCGACGACGCTCGGTTCAAAGACAATCACCTAACCTTCGCCGATTCGTACGGACTTTGCGTTCAGGCGCTCGGTCTCGGTCAGCTTTCGACGAATCTGTTGCCGAAAGAAATCACCACCGCCCGACTCATTAAGGCGAAGAAACCTTGGACGGTCGCGGCTGCGGCTCTGTTGATGTTGGGGCTGATGGCCAGCTACGGCACTTATTACGGCGCATGGGCGACCGCGAACGTCGAAGAGCCCGACATGAAAACAGCCATTTCGAATTCGGGGAATGTCGTTAGCCAAGCCTCAAACTATGAAACTCGTCACAGCGAGCTAACGGCCAAGTACGAAGAACTGGCCGGCTTTCGTCGCAACTTGCGTAGCAACGTCGACGGACGCCTGTTGTGGCTCGAACTCATGAAGGCGGTCGACGCGGCATTACCGAAGTCCGACGTCGAGATACCACTCGACGAACTGACCGCGACCGACGTTTCAAACATGGAACAACTGCACATCGACCGCGTCGAATGCGAGTACACTCCCGACGTGTCGCAGTGGTACGCTGGTGCCGATCGCGTTTATAAAGAATCGATTGGTTTGGTGGTCGACGACACCCCGCCGCCAGCAACTGCTGCCGAAGCTGCCGAAGCTGATGGTGGAGCCACAGCGGATGGCGAAGCTCCGGTCGATCCAGCAGGCGACGACTCGCTCGCACCCAATGAAGATGTCGCGGCCGATGATGGATTCATTGACGAGAGTCTTGCCGAAGACAGTAGCTTCGCCGAAGAGGGCGAAACGGGACCGACCGGTACAGGTTGGATCATCGAAATCTCGGGCTACCATTTTCACAACTCGAATCCCAACGATCCCAATAACAATATCTCCCGCGACAACGAGGCGGCTCAGTTCGTTCGCAAGACGTTTCTCAAGAAGCTCGAAGAAGGTTCGGTGATGCTTCCCGACAGCGAGGGCCAAATCGTACCCGTGACGATGGACGATTTGGGCATTCAGTATCCGATTCTCATTTCTCGCAACCTGCCGCGAACGGTCAGCTACTTCCCGGAAGCCGAAACGGTCGAGGAAGCGACCGCGCAAATCAACGCCTGGGAGAGCGCCCAGACCGATGCCACTTCGGGTGCCGGTGGGGGCTTCGGTCGGCCCGGGTTTGGTGCCGGTCGTCCCGGTGTCACGACCGCTGCCGACGAGGTGCCGACCGAACCGCCGGTCGAGTGGAAACTGCGTCGCTACGACTTTACGATCCAATTTCTGTGGCAACCTAAACCGCGTGGCGAGCGCGAAAATCCCGAGTCGGCCGCAGGGGCCGTCGATGGCGATGGGTTCTCAATGATCAAAATGATTAACTCGACGCACGACCCTCTCCGCGTCATCGCGGGCTAATAAGTATTACCAAACCCGATTCGTTCGAGAACATACGGCATGGACCAACTACGCGTTGTATTCGCTTGGCTCAAAGAGTACCACTTTTGGCTGCTCAGCGGGCTCGCTGCCATTTTCGCACTCGCTGGCTGGTACATGGGGACGGGCCACTTAGCCGCCGACTACAAGACCAATAAAGGCAAGATCGATAGCGCATTTAGCCAAGTCGATCAAAAGAGCAAACGCAACTTTCAGCCCAACGACGACACCAACGAAAAGCAAGAAAAAGAAATCGAGAAGCTACTTACCGAGGTCAAACAGACGTGGAGCGACCTGTACGAGCGGCAGAGCGAACAGGTGCTCATGTGGCCACCACAGCTCAACCGGCAGTTTCAGGACTACATTGCGACCCTTGGATTCGGCGACGACATCAAGCGCGATATGCGCGAGCAATACACCAACTACATCGAAGGTCGCTTCGACGACTTTCCGAAGATGATCGACGCCAATAGTCTCGACGACGGAGCCACCGGTAGCGGGTTTGGAGGGCGTGGCGGCGGTGGTTTTGGCGGCGGAAGAACTGATGACGATATCGAGCTCGAAGACTTCACCGTCTTGTGGGACGATCAACTTCGCCTCAAAGAACAACTCACGTGGCCCCAGACCGGCAGCTCGTGGCAGATTTGGGCGACGCAAGAAGATCTATGGGTTTATGAAACGCTGCTCAAGGCGATTGCCGCGACCAACAAAGCCAAAGGCTCTGACCGCCGCAGCAATGCCGCGATTCGAACCGTTTTTGCTCTCGAAGTCGGTCAAGAAGCCGCTAAGCAAAGCCGCCAGCGCGGTCGCGTGACTGAGTTGGCCACGGCTTCAACAGGTGGTGAGCTTGGTAGCGAAGGGGATTTTGGTGGTGGTGACGAATTCGGTGGCAGCGGCGAAGACTTTGGCGGCGAAGGGGACTTTGGCGCCGGTGGCGGCGACGTCGAGAACGAGAAAGCGCTCTACTTTTCGGGCCGCTACATCGACGGCGAAGGCAAACCTGTGCCTGTCGTGGCCGACACCGAGCCGCTCGACATCACCCTGTTCGGCACCGAGTACAAACGCCTTCCCGTAAGGCTCTATCTCGAAATGGATCAGCGGTGGGTCTCTTATTTGGTAGTGCAACTCGCCAACGCACCATTACAGGTCGAGGTGCAGGAAGTTAGGCTGAACCCCGAAGAAGCATCGGGCGGTGGCGGTGGCGACTTTGGTGGCGGTCAGAGTCGCGGGGGTGGACGGAGCGGTGGCGGCGACTTCGGCGGCGGCTTTGGAAGTAGCAGCAACGAAACAGAAGTTCAGGTCTTCGACCGCCAGCCCTACATGAAAGAAGTCGTCCTGCAAGGAGTTGTTTACATCTTCAACCCACCCGACGAAACGAAACTACAACTCGAAGGGAGCGATGAAGCAAGCGAAAACCTCGCTGGCTTCTGAGCAAGCTTTCACCGGTCAGCTTTCAGCCTTTGTAGTGACTGCTTCGCCAGCTTATTCCTAGAAAAATGCGGCCGAGCTGTCTTATGTGCTGAATGGTGACCGCTCATTATCCGCACAACTTAACTCGATCCAAGGACGATAACGATGCAAGCTCTCAAGAATCTCGCGCTCCTTCACGGCGAAAAGCTGGGCATGGTGCTGATATTGTTGCTTACTGGCTTCGTCGTCTATTCGTCGCTGGGGCAAGAATCGCTGCCGGCCGACAAAGAGGCGGCTCGTTTGACCACGCTGTCGACCTCGACGCAGCAGCGAATGAACGACTACACATGGGACGAAGCTCTCGAAAACGCCAAAGAAGAGATTAAGACACACCAGCCCCTTGGCAGCAGTGCCGTGAAAGCAATCGGGCCCGAAACCTACGAGATTACGAGTTGGGATCGAGAAGTGCGTCCGGCGACCGTGCTGCGGTCCGATCCGACTCTGCTGGCACCGGTCGAACTCGAAGCGAATGCCGTGACGGGGCTCATGGCTTTCTACGATCCTGCTCGGATTAAAGATATCCAACTAAGAGAGACTCGCCGCCTAGCACGTGAAGCGGCCGACCGAGAGCGTGCAGCCGCCGAGAATCGCGATGTGGAAGGGGGCGGAGAGTTCGGCGGTGACACGGGATTCGACGACGACATGCTCGCAGATGGCAGTCGCCGACCCGTGAGCATATCGATGCGACCGTCCGGAGTCGAACTCGATGCCGATACGAAGATTGTGAAATTAAGCTGTGCGGCAGTGCTCGCCAAAGTGCCGATCGAAGACCAACTTAAAGCCTATCTTAACCTGCTCGAAAACTCACGCGGTTTCAACGAAGCGACCGACTACCCGCGCTACGCGGGATATTTCGTCGAACGGGCCGAGGTGATTCGCGGCGAAGAACTCAAGTGGGACCGGGTGATGGTTCGCAACGGACAAGATCGCGCGCAGCTCACGGCGGTGACCCCCATTAGCATCGCCAAATCGGTTTATGACTGGAAAGAACTGATGGAGGATCTGGTCGACCCGCAATACACCCACCCGATTCTCACCTTCCCGCTGCCGCCGCTGGTGGGCCGCGACTGGGGCGATGACGCTCGCCATAGCAAAGTGCCACTCGCGAGCGAAAGCGAAGCGGCCCGCGAAGCCGAGTTGAACCAGCAGCCCGACGGCGATGGCTCCGAGGGAGACATCGATCTGTTTGGTCCTTCGGCCGACAATAGCTTGGGCGGAGAGGGGGGGGGCGGAGATTTCGGCGGTCGATCAGGTTTAGGAGGTGGACGTAGCGGTGGCGGTCGTAGCGGTGGTGGTTTTGCCCGTGGCGGTCGCGGTGGTGGCGATTTTGAGGGTGGTGGTCGTAGCGGTGGCGGTGGTCGATCCGGTTTCGCTGCCGGAGGCTCGTTCGGCGACAGCGCTGACTTCCGAGCCGAAGTCCCCTTCCTGATGCTTCGGTTCTTCGACTTCAGCGTCGAACCTGGCAAGCGTTACAAGTACCGCGTGCGACTCATCATTTACGACGTCAACTTCGGAGTGCCCAAGCAGTACCTCGAAAAGGAAGTCATCGATCGCATGGCGGCACTCGAAGGCAAACGGTATTCATTGCTCTTTTCGGACTGGAGCGAGCCGAGCCCGACGGTCGCGGTGCCACAGGCCGGTACGGGTATGGTGGCCGAGGTTGCGCCTGTGTCGACACGAAATCCCAACAGCGAACCAACTGCCAAGATACTCGTGAGCGCTTTCAGTGTCGACGAAGAAGGCTTCGCGGTCCAGGCGAGCAAGATCAAACAATTTTGGCTTGGCAGTGTGATGGCGATGAAGGAAGAGATCGAACTGCTCGTCGACCAAAATCGCTTCATCGAGAAGAAAGATAATTTTGAACTCAACACGGGCATCGTGCTGCTAGACATCGAAGGGGGTGAGTCGATCAATCGTGACTACAGCGAACCGGCGCTCGCGTTGATGATGGATGCAGCGGGCCAACTTTTTGTTAAGCATCAACTCGATGACGAAGTCGACGTGGCCACACACAAGCTCGTATTCGCCGAAGAAGCAGCCCCAAATAGTGGCGGCGATTTTGGCGGCCGTGGCGGTGAACGCGGCGGTAGCTTCTTTGGTGAAGGTAGCGATTTCTAAGTCGTCCTTCTCAAATTGTGCCGCAGGCCGTCGTTTCATGATTCGCGAGCGTTAACAGGGCAGTGAATTGCCAAAAACCCAACGGCTGACGCCCTAACTGGACAGCGCCATGTTTCGCCAAGGCCTATCATCGGGAACGCGGATACACGCTGATAAACGCGGATGATTCTTGATGGAAAATGCTATGTCTAGCGAAAGCCGCACCGGCGTTGCGTTTGAGTCGTAAACGAACAACGATTTTGCGATGGACAGCGAATGAGTGGAGCGTTGTCACTCGCTTCCTAAAATGGACCGGATAACAGGATCGGCCAGATTGACGGGATAACCCCTTTCGTTGGTGGTTTAGCTTGATCCCGTTGATCCCGCCGATCCTGTCATCCTGTCCATTATCGAGCGACGTGCGTGCGACGACTTGGCGCTGTCCAGCTAAGGCTGTGTGCTGTTTGCCGCATCGTGACTGTGTGGCTGCAATCGGCGTCGTTGCAATCGGCACATTCGCGCCAAACTTCAAACTCGCTGTGGCCGGTTCGGCAAGGGGGCCAATTTGGGCAATTATTGCCGAATCACTTCTCGGGCCATGCTAGCTAGTCGATAGATACCAGCAGATTGACCAGCGTTGTCGTTAGTCGGTCGCGTCATAACCTGCCAGCGGCACCGGCTACGAGGGTGCAAGATCGCTACTGCGGCACCCTGCCGAGGTGGCCGCTGCGAGGAGCCCTTTATTGAGCATGTGGCGCGACGCTTCCGGGCGCTCGTGAGATTTGTGTTTTCCCTCCCCCGTTTTGTTTCAGGAGTGTTTCCCATGAAGACCCGTGTTGTTTTGTCGACGCTGTGTCTTGGTGTCGCATTCGTGCTTGGCACCGCCGCCAACGCCAACGCCTTCGGGCTGTTCGGTGGCTGCGGTTGCTGTGAGCCGGTTTGTTGTGAACCGGTTTGCTGCGAGCCCGCTTGCTGCGACCCTTGCTGCTGCCGTCCCGGTTTGCTGTCGCGCCTTAAGGCCAAGATTCACAACCACATGAGCTGCTGTGCTCCTTCGTGCTGTGAGCCAACCTGCTGTGCCGAACCGAGCTGCTGTGCCGAACCGACTTGCTGTGCTGCCGAGCCCACTTGCTGTGCTGAGCCGAGCTGTGGTTGCGAGCCAATGTGCTGCGATTCCTGCTGTGCTCCTCGTTGCCGGTTGCTCGAGAAGCTGGGTGGATTGTTCCACCGTCACGGCGGTTGCTGCGAGCCCTCGTGTGGCTGCGAGCCGAGCTGCGGATGTGCCGAGCCTAGCTGTGGTTGCATGTAAACCAATTAGCTTGAGCTGAGAAACTTAAACGGCCGCTCTAACACTCTGTTGGAGCGGCCGTTTTTTCGATAGTGAGCACAAGCTGAGGTAGGCAACTGGCAGCGAGAATGGCGGAGCTGTCAGCGACATCAACTGGTGTTTACGAGTTGTATTCGCCGAACTACACTGCCGGCCCTAACTTGACCGCTGGTTCGCGCAGGAGACACTCCATGGCCGCATTACGTTCGTTTCGGCGTCGTTTTCTGCCCTTTATTCCCCCGGGTGGGCCGCTGCGTGTCTGGCGGAGGCGATGGGCTCACAGGCTTGGCTTGGTTCGCATGAAACCTGCTGGGGTGCTCGACGCTCACGAAGAACTTACTTTCGACTCGCTACTCGCTGTTCTTGTCGAAGCCTATCGCCGTCCTAGCCAACCGTTTCGCTTTTTGCAAATTGGCGCTTACGATGGCGTCATGTGCGATCACTTAAACGAAGTGGTCCGCGATGGTTCGTGTCAGGGTGTCTTTGTCGAGCCGCAAGCGACAGCATTCGCTAGGCTCAAACAGACTTACGAGAACGTGCCGGGACTCACGTTCATGAATGTCGCTATCGACAAGGTTTCGGGCCAGCGAGCGTTTTACACGACGCGAAACCAGGACTCGTTGCTCGCGTCGTTCGATAAATCGATGCTACTCAAGCACAACATCGCCGAAACCGAAATCATTTCGACTTCGGTACCGTGCATGACGGTCGCCGATGTAATTGCTGAGGCAAATCTCGATTCGGTCGATCTGCTGCAGATCGATGCCGAGGGTCACGATTGGCAGATTATCAAGTCGATCGATTTCACGAAATTTCGCCCGTCGATTCTCCGCTTCGAATTCCATCACCTCTCACGCACGGACCGTGCTGTCGGTCTCGAGCACTTGAGCCGCTTCGGTTATCGGTTCTTGGTTGAGAAAATGGACATCATTGCCTTGCAGCCACTGAATCTCGCACAGCGCCGCGCCGCTTAGAGCGATGACGCCCATTTGCAGTCGTCGCAAAAGCTAACCGAGTAGGTCATCGAGCGCCGCAGCCAGTTGGCGTGCGCCCTCGCCGGTCATCATCGTAAAATGATCGCCAGCGATTCGTTTGCGCATGAGTTGCTGTCCGACTTCGCTGTTCCAGCCGAGATCTTCAACCTGGACGTGCCCCGAAATATCAAATAGTCCACCTTCCATTTCGGGTTGAAATAAGTGCATAACAACGTCGATCGGTTTTGGCACAAACTGTTGGCTGGCGCGGACCATTCCTTCGCCCGCGCTGACGAGCCGACGGATGTGGTCATCGCCAACGTCGTCGGGGAACATCCCTTGTTGGCGCGCTTGTTCGATAGCGATAGCAAATCCTGATTCGGCGGGCAGTTTCCGAAGTTTGTCGTAACTCACATCGATCGTGGTTCCAGCGAAGCGATTAGTGAACGTCACCATGTCGCAGAGGAAACGAATGCTATCATCGGGATCGACGTCGCGATAAATTGAAGGCAACGCCGTGTCGAACAGTGCAAGCAGGGCAATCTCGTCGCCAGCCTCACGGAGCGCTGCGGCAATCGCAAATGCGGTCACACCACCCGCCGACCAACCGGCCAAGTAGTATGGTCCATTGGGTTGCCGAGCGCGCAGAGCAGCAACGTAATCATTTGTTAGCGACTCAATATCACTGTGAGGGGGGGCGGTGTCGTCGATGCCACGCGGGCGAAAAGCGAGCACGCTCCGGGGTGAATTGAGCAATTGAACCAGCGCGGCATAACATCGCACATCGCCACCGAGTGCCGGGAACAGCACCAGCGGAGGGAGCGAGTTTTCTCCCTTTTTGAGTTCGACAAACGGAGTCCAACTCATTGCGGCGCCGCGTGGCGTGACCGTGTCGTCGGTCTCGATCAAGCTGGCCACATCGATTGCGAGCGAACCGATGCTGGGGCCTTCGAGCAGTTTCGCCATGGGAAGCGTGAAATCGAGGCGAGCCTCGAGATTGTTCTTGAGTTCCAGAGCCATCAGCGAATCGAGACCGAATGCTGTCAACGGTTGAGTGGTATCAAGTTGGTCGGGCTCGAAACTCATAATCCGCGCAAGCTCACGCTGAATGTAATCGCGGAGCATTGGAATTCGTTCGTCCGTGGGTGCGGTGTCGAGCATCGTGCGAAATTCCCGATCGATGTTGGAACGCCCGTCGACCGGATCATGACCAACGGCGCGAGACTTGGCGATCGCGTCGAGCAGTTGCGGTCGGCGGTTGCCAAGAATACGCACCAGCACATCCCAGTGTGCGTCCATCACGGTCGCTTGCGTTGCGTCCGACTCGATGAGCTGGCCCATCAATTGCAAACTCTCGTCCGCCGGCAACAGGTCCATACCGCGGGCTTGAATACCGTCGCCGCGACCTTGTTCGGCGGCCATGCCACTCTCGGCCCACGGACCCCAGTTGATGCTCGTTGCGGGGAGGTTCTTGCTGCGGCGATAGTGTGCGAGTGCATCGAGTGCCGCATTGCCGGCGGCATAGTTCGCTTGCCCGGGCGAGCCAAGGATCGTCGCGACCGATGAAAACATCACAAAAAAATCGAGCGGCAAATCGCTAGTCGCTTTGTGCAAGTTCCATGCGCCCTCTGTCTTTGGCGACATCGCCCGACTGAGTGCTTCGAGCGACATGTCGGCAATCACTCCGTCGGCTAGCACGCCGGCGGCGTGAATCACGCCCCGCAGGGGTGGTACTGTTTTGGGAAGCAATCGCAGCCCCTCGGCTAGTGCAGCGCCATCGACAACGTCGGCCGCGAGGCAATGAACGACCACTCCCCGTTGGCGGAGCGCAGCGATCGCTGCGGCGGCAGCGCCGCTGTGCGGTTCGCAGCGCCGCGACACCAACACTAACCCACCGGCGCCTCGTTCGGCGAGCCAATTGGCCACTTTGAGTCCGAGCGCGCCAACACCGCCGGTAATCAGGTAACTGGCATCGGAACGAACGAGCGATTTCGCATCATCACAATTTGTGGCGGTCGCGTTAGTCGTTGATGTCATATCGACGACTACTTTGCCGATGTTTTTGCGAGCCGACATGTAGCGGAAGGCATCGATCGTTCGCTCGCGGTCGAACGTCGTACTCCGCAGTGGCTGATAGTAGCCGCTGTCGAAATAGGTCATGACCTCGGCAAACAACTTGCGAACGTAGTCGGGTCGCTGCCTCAATAAACGATCGAGGTCGATCGCGTGGTACGACAGATTGTCTTGAAACGGCAGCAACCCTATCATCCGGTTTTGATAGATGTCTATCTTACCGATTTCGAGAAATCGGCCATACGCGCGGAGCAATTGCAAATTCTTGGTGATCGCGTCGCTCGGCAGAGAGTTGAGCACGACATCAATCCCTTCGCGATCTGTGTCGGCGCGAATCTGATCGTAAAAATCGAGCGAACGCGAGCTATAGACGTGCTCGACTCCGAGCGACCTGAGATAGTTGCGCTTCTCGTCGCTACCGGCCGTTGCGTAAATGTCGGCGCCTCGATGCTGGGCGATCTGAATCGCGGCGAGTCCGACGCCACCGGCGCCCGCATGTATTAATAGCCGCTCGCCTGGCTGCAGGTCAGCCAGTCTTACCAGCGCGTGGTAAGCGGTCAGGTAGGTGATCGGAATCGTGGCGGCATCGTTGTGCGATAGCGACTCGGGCTTAGCCACCAAGTTGAACTCGGGCGTGATCGTATGAGAGCCGAACGCATAAGGGGCAACTCCCATCACGTGCTGCCCGACGCGAAAGCGGTCAACATCGTCACCGACGGCCGTCACGATACCCGAAGCTTCGATTCCGAGTGGCACAATTTCGTCTTTGATCCCGGGGTAGAGGCCGAGTACCTTAAGCACGTCGCTGAAATTGAGCCCCGACGCATGAACTTCAATCTCGACTTCGTTCGCCAGAGGCTTTCTTCGTTGGATTGGCAAGAACTGCAGTGCGTCGAATGAACCGGCCACCGGAAAGCGAAGCTGATAGGCCGATCCACCAGGAACCGTGAGTTGATTACCGTTCCCCCGACTGATGGCGATCAGCGAAGGTGCCGCGACGAGCGTCGCAGTCTTGCGAACGCCTTTGCGATAGGCGATTTGCTGGCCACCATCATTGGCCAGAAGCTCGTTGGTGACCGTCTGCGCCTGCTCAACTGCTGTCATTGCTGGATCGAGATCGAGCAGCGTCGGTTTTAGCTCGGGATGCTCCATCTGAGCGACTCGTATGAAACCCACGAGCGGCGCCTGTGCAACGGCGACTTCGGCTTTCGGTTCGACGATTTGAGCTCCCGAGGTAACGAACCACGCACGAGGAGTTTTCTTCCATGTGTGGCGGACAGCTCGCTTGAGTAATTGAAGGCTCGAGGGGGTGCCTAGCCTTCGTGCGGCACCCCACTTGTCGGGACGGTCGACATCAAGCGACCAGAGGTGAACGATTTCGCGACAATTTCCGTCGGCAAAACACTCCTGAAAAAGCCGCTGGTAGTGGTCGGTATCGAGTGGATCGAGCGTAACGTTAATTCGCCCACCCCCTTCGGCCATCACAAAACTTGTGCCGGCGTGGACGACGACAACTTGATCGAATGTGATCGCGAGTTTATCGACGACACTGTCGGCGACGCCCATTGAGTCGGCGAACACAAGCGCTCGTCCGCCGGCTGGCGACGTCACTTGCGCCAGTGGTGTCTCGACCCAATCGATTTCATAGAGCCAATGTGAGGGATCGACCGTCGCCGTTTGTTTGCCACGGCCGATACGCTGGACCCGAGCGCCGAGCATCGCGACCGCCGTGTTGCCATCGGCATCGACGATGAAGACATCGCTCTCGACGAATTCTGGACTGGGTGTGTCGTCGTCGCTGCGACGAATCGCGTAGCAATAGAGCGGCCTGTCGAAGTTGAGGATTGGCCTGACCAATTGTACTTGCTGCACGCTCACCGGCATGTAGGTGTAGGGACTGTACGAACCGTCTGTCTCGAGGGGTACCGTCGATGCGAGTGTCTGTAAACAAGCATCTCCGAACACCGGATGAAGTTCGTACCTGCTCAACTCGGCCAACACAAACTCATGGGGTTCGAGCGTCGCGAGCGCTTCGATCGCCGAGCGATCGACTCCGCCAAGTACCTGGAACTGGGGGCCATAAACGAGTCCCCTAGCTGCGACGATCTGATAGAACTGGTCGCGAGATTTGTGATCGGCAAGGCGAGATCGAATCGCTTTGAGATCAAACGCAGGGAGCGGGGGCAACGCCGCCAAGCTCGCGTGCTTGATGGTCGCGACCGAGTGCATCGTCCATTTCGGCTCGTTCTGGTCGAGTGCATCATCGTGCGAATTAACGTAGGCATCATCGAGGGATGTGCTGTAGCATTCGACGGTTGTCTCGCCACCGCTTTCCGGGGCAACGGCGACTTGCACTAATCGCTGCGACGCAGGGGGCAAGAACAGCGCATGTTGCACCGAGAGATTCTCGATAACGTGCGATCCGGCTCCAAACGTCGCGTGAGCAGCAGCGAGAGCTTGGTCGATGAATGCGGCCGCCGGCACCACGACCGAACCTTGCACCTGATGGTCGCTCAAGAACGCCGGGCGCGTCGCGTCGATCACCGTTTCGTAAAGTGAACTGCTCCAAACCGACGGCTGACGCTCCCCCAGTAGTGGCTCGCCTTTGCCGGTTGGTTTGATCGTTCGGGGCCGTGCGGCGGCTTCGTTCGGCTCGAGCCAATGGCGCGTTCTTTCGAATGGGTAATTCGGAAGTTGGACACGTCGCGGCGGCTTCCGTCCGGCCTGGGCTCGCCAGTCGATGTTACTCCCTGCAGTGTAGAACTCGGCACACGCAAGCGCCGCCGATTCGGCCGACGACACTCCGTTGCGCATCGTGGCGATAAAGTTCGCGTTGGCATTCGGCAAACAACGCTTGGCCATGCCGATCAGGCTGGCGGCGGGGCCTACTTCGACGAACAGATTGGCGTTGGCCTCGACCAGCTTTGCCACACCGTCGCTAAACCTCACAGCACCACGCAAGTGATCGCACCAGTAACCCGCATCGGGAGGACCTTGATAGAATTCGCCAGTGACGTTGGAAACGATTGGAATCGATGGTTCCGAGAACTCCAACTTACTTGCGAACGCTTCGAATTCGTTGAGCACATCATCCATATGATGAGAATGAAACGCGTGCGACACATTGAGCGGTTGGACCGGAACGCTCCCCTCGGCAAAAAACTTAATCAATCGATCGACCGCCTCGGCATCGCCCGAAATGACCGTATTTTCTGGTCCGTTGATCGTCGCGATCGAAACACTAGGCACAGCGGCGATTGCCTGAGCGACTACGGTTTCCGGAGCCAAGACAACCGCCATTTTGCCAGCGACCGTGACGCGCTGCATCAACCGAGCGCGGTGTGCAATGAGGCTCAATCCCGCTTCGAGCGACACAGCTCCACCAATAATCGCGGCCGCATATTCGCCGACACTGTGTCCAAGCAAATAATGGGGCGTTACGCCCCAAGCCTGCCACAGCCGCGCGGTCGCGTACTCGAGCGCGACCAAGCAGGGCTGCGTGTAAACCGTGTTGTCGATGCGTGTTGCATCATCACTTGTCTGCGGATAGAGCAGCGACAACAGTGGTACATCGATCCAATGCGAAAGTGCCGTCGCGCATTGGTCGATCGCGTCGCGAAACACCGGTTGCGTCTCATACAACTCGCGTCCCATGCCGGCATATTGCGAGCCTTGTCCGGTAAACAGCATCGCGACCTGTTGTCGCTTGAGTCCTTTGACCGAACCTTGCCGAATGCCAGGACTCTTTTTGTCGTCGGCAAGGAGTCTGAGGTGCTGAGCGATCGTCGCGCAGTTCGCGCCGACAACTGCCGCTCGATGGTTAAAGTCACAACGGCTCGTGTTGGCCGCGTAACTGAGCTCCGTTACGGTCGACTCGCTGTCGGATCCAAAGACTTCGGCCAGTTGTTCGGCCTGTCTTTTCAGGCCATTTTTTGTCCGTCCCGAGAGCTTAACAACGTAGCGCGCACTTACCTCCGCGCGATTCGCCGGAGTCGTTCGGCCGTTAGAACTCTCTGGAGATTTCAGATCAGCAATCGCTTTCGCCGGTGGGGCTTCGACAACGATGTGGGTATTCGTACCGCCAAAGCCAAAACTACTAATGCCGGCGAGCCGTCGATTGCCAGCCGTCCAAGGCGCATTTTGGGTGGGAATCACGATCCGTGAACCAGACAGCGAAATGTGCGGGTTAAGTTGCTCGAAATGCAGTTGTGGTACGAACGTCTCGTGTCGCATCATCAACAGCGTTTTAATGAGCCCCGCGACCCCCGACACCGTTTCAGTGTGGCCAATGTTGGCCTTCACGCTGGTAACATGCAGTGGATTCGCGTCGGAGTTGCCGCGAAAGATTTCGCTGAGTGCTTGCATTTCGATCGGATCACCGAGCGGGGTGCCAGTGCCGTGAGCTTCGATGTAGCTGAGTTCGTCGGCCACGATCCCTGCTTGCGTGTGGGCGGCGCGAATGCAGAGCTTTTGTGACTCGCCGTTGGGTGCGCTAATGCCCGAAGTGCGGCCATCTTGGTTAACGCTCGTGGCGAGAATCACACCAAGAATATCGTCGCCATCGCGCTCCGCGTCGCTCAGCTTCTTGAGCAGCACCAAACCACAACCTTCGCCTCGAACGTAGCCATTGGCGCGCGAATCGAATGGCCGACACTTTCCTTCGGGCGAGAGCATCCGCGCTTTGCTAAAGGCGATGGTTGTCTCTGGCGTGATGATCGCATTGACTCCACCAGCCAACGCGGCCGTCACTTCACCGCGCCTGAGGCTCTCGACCGCCAGATGAATCGCCAGCGAACTGCTGCTGCAAGCGGTGTCGACCGATGCGCTCGGGCCGTGGAGGTCGAAGATGTACGAAATGCGATTCGAGGCGATCGAGAGGGCATTGCCGGTGCCGACGTGGGCATCGATGTGGTGGAAATAGTCGGCAAATTGCGCGGGAACTTTCGAGTAGTCGGTGCCACCAATGCCGACGTAAACGGCCGTGTTGGTCCCGGCCATTTTGTCGGCCGGGAGCCCGGCGTTTTCGAGTGTCTCCCAAGCGACCTCGAGCAAGAGTCGCTGCTGGGGGTCCATGCGAGCCGCTTCGCGTGGCGCGATGCCGAAGAAGGCAGGGTCGAACTGATCGATGTCGTCGATGAAACCACCCCAACGGGTCGACATTTTTCCCGACTGCGTACCGGTCGGATCGTAAAGCGCGTCGATATCCCAGCGGTCGGCAGGCACCTCGCTGGTGGCTTCAATGCCCTCGGAAATCACCCGCCAGAACTCGGCCAAGTTCCGCGAACCGGCAAACCGACACGACATGCCGATGACGGCAATCGGCTCGGCGGTCGGCTTTTCCGGAAGGCTTTTTGGGCCGAGTCGTTTTTCGAGCAGTTGCCGCTGTTGGGGCGAAAGACTGGCCAATCGTTGCGCGAGTTCGCTCATCGAGTTGTCGTTGGGGGGCGAAGCGCGGGGGGGACCGCCAAAGCGAACACAGAGCCAAGCCTCGACGAACAACGGTTCGCCAAAAGGGGATCGAGCGGCACCACCCTTGTCGTCCGTAACTGCCGCTGGCCTAAACAGTTAAGGATATTTGAGCGGAACCGAGTTCGCAACCCGACCGCCTCACAGCAGCGACGAATCTCGATGAAGGCGGTACTCGGCGACGGCGACGGAACCAGCCGAGCGAAGCCATTGCCAACCCAAAAGCGAGTGCAGCACTCGGTTCAGGCACGGCGTCGGGCGAAGTCGCTACGCTTGCGGACGAAGTCGAGCCGAAGTGACTCCGCCACAGTGCGTAGTCGTCGGCGTCGACGGTTGCGTTGCCACTGCCACTGCCCATCGCCAGTGTGGTTTCGCCGCCGCCTAGGTTGTCGCGCCAGACGGTGTAATCGGCCGCATCGACGCGGTCGTCGCCGTTGAAGTCGCCGGGGATGGCGAAGTCGATGCTGAAGAAACCGTCGGCGACGATATTGCCGATCGCTGTGATTTCGGCAGGTTGGCCTTCGATTGGTTCGGTGACATTGACAGGAATCGTAATGCGGGCGCGATAGTCGCGTATGCGGCCCGTCATGCCAAGTTCGGTCAGCACCACGGTGCCGGTCGAGTCGGCCGTGAGTGTCAGTGGCGATTGGGCCAGATTTACGCTCGTTGGGGTGACCAACGAGCCCCCCACGGCAATGGTGCCGTTGTTAACGGTAATGGCGTGTTCGTTTGTATTGAATTGGCCATCAACGACGTCACCAAACCGCGGAATAGTATTGATAGTGCCCTGCAGATTAGAAGTTGATGCCGTGATGTTGCCAACAAAAATAATCGAGATGTTGAAATTAACGTTGGACAAGGCGAATTGTCCACCACTGAATTCGAGTCCCGTCACCTCGACCGAATTGCCCACCACATCAGTTCGGATGTTGCCGGTAAGGCTGCCGGTCACCGACGTGGTTTCGGTATCACTCAATCGGAAAATGGTTTGGGTTTCTCGCAGAGTCAACTGCAAGCGATTGGTCGAGCCGGTCGGGGCGATCAAACTGAATGGTACGAGCGGCCGAACGACCTCGACCGCGCTGACACACTGTGTCCCTTCGGTTAAGACAACGGCGACTAACAGCGTGAGACGAAATGTTTGCATGTGCCTGATCCTCACTTGTGTTAAAAGGCTTCAAAGCCCTTTCAAAGTCCGTTGGTATCATAAGCTGAACCAGTGATTGGTGATAGGTTCTGGCAATTCCGTCTGTCGCCTGTGCCCGCGTCTCGATAGGCTGCTGGTAATGCATTCCAACACAGTCGATAGCGAACTAACGTGAAAATTCTCTTGCTGTCATCCGAGCGAGGTTGGGGTGGAGGCGAAGAACAACTTCGTCTGCTCGCCGACGGTCTGGCGGAGAGGGGACACAATGTCACCATCGGCTGCCGTTCCGGGAGCCAAATCTTGCGTCGGTCGCTGGAAGCAGGCCGATCGGCATTTGCCTTGCCGGGACACCCGCGAGGGCTCCTCGCGATTTGGCACACGAGGAAGTACCTTGCCCGCGAACAACCCGACGTCATTCATGCCAACGATGCCCACGCGGCCACGCTCATGCATTGGGCCACACTTGGAAATCGCCGCGTCGCACGCATCGCTTCGCGACGGGTAGTGTTTCCCATCCGCTCGCCCCAGCGTTATGTACGCGGTGCGGACCTGGTGCTTTGTGTCTCGCGGGCCATCGCTGCGGTGGCCGAAGCGAGTGGCATTCCCACCGGTCACCTCAGAGTTGTCTACGATGGTATCGACCTCGCGCGAATGGCGAGCGGCGACGCCGCTCGCGGCCGAGCGTCGCTAGGCCTCGATGATGATGTTCCATTGCTGCTCGTTGTCGCATCACTCGTCGAGTGCAAAGGACATCGCTATTTGATCGAAGCGTTGCCCGCAGTCCTTCGCGAAGTTCCTAAGCTGCAAGTCGTATTTAGTGGCGAAGGGCAACAGCGCGTCGCCCTAACAGCGCTACTCGCTGAGCAGAAACTTTCGGAAGTCGTTCAACTTGTCGGTTTCAGAAGCGATGTTCCCGACTTGATGCAAGCCAGTGACCTGTTCGTGCTGCCGTCGCTCGACGAAGGACTGGGTACGTCGGCCATCGATGCACTCGTGGCGGGCAAGCCGGTCGTAGCCACCACAGCCGGGGGATTGCCCGAAGTGCTCGGAAACTCAGCAAGCGACACAAAACATGGTTGGCTTGTCCCGCCGCGCGATCCGATGGCGCTCGCCAAAGCAATTGTTGAAGCACTGACAGATCCCATCGCAGCCAGCCGGCTCACGGCGGCTGGTCAGCAGTACGCCCACCAGCATTTTAGTGCCGATGCTATGGTCGAAGCGACTCTCACCGAATACGCTCGGGTAGTCGCCAACAAGCCAGCATCAGCATGAGCACGCAAAAACTACCCCACAAACGAATCGCCATCATTGGCGGCGGCATCACGGGCCTCGCCGCCGCTTGGCAACTGCGCCAGTCGGCTCCCGAAGCACAGGTCACGCTGCATGAAGCAACGCCTACGCTCGGCGGGCTCATTCAAACTCGTGAAATTAACGGCCACCTCGTTGAGTGCGGTCCCGACAGCCTACTGCGGCGGCTACCCTATGCCGTCGAACTGTGCCGTGAGCTCGGCATCGCCAATGAACTGATCGGCACCAACCCCGAGGCGGCCGGCGTCTACTCGGTCCATCGTGGCCGCCTCGTTCGTGTCCCCGATGGACTGGCATCGATGGCTCCCAAAAGCCGCTGGCAGATGGCGACGACGCCGCTGCTAAGCCTGCGCGGCAAGCTGCGAATGTTGCGCGAATCGAGCGTTGCGCCACGAGACCCAACCGACGGCGACGAAAGCCTCGCCGACTTCGCCCGCCGGCGGTTCGGCCGCGAAGTCTTCGAGCGGTTCTTCCAGCCGCTCGCCGGGGGCATATTTATGGGCGACCCCGAGAGGCTCAGCCTGCCCGCTTGCTTTCCGCAGTTTGCCGAGATGGAAGCCAAGCATGGCAGCCTGATTCGCGCAGCCAAGACAAACGGCAAACCAAGCCCTCAGCACGAGAGCATCTTCACTACCCCCCAGCGTGGCATCGGTCGCGTCATCGAAACGCTTCGCGAACAATTAACGAGTGTTGAATTTCGCCTTGGTGCTCGCGTCGAATCCATTGAGCGTATTGGCGAGAACCATTGGCGACTTCGGGGCGACAACACGGGCGAATCACCCTTCGACGGCGTGATCGTTGCCACACCGGCCCGTCACGCCTCCACGATGTTACAGTCGGTCGATACGACAGCAAGCAAATTGCTCGCCAGCATTCACTCGTCGAATTGTGCGATCGTGATCGTCGGTACTCGCCGCGACCGGGTCGCCCATCGGCTCGATGCCACCGGCTTCGTCGTCCCCCTGGTCGAGCACCGAAAAGCGGCCGCTGGCACCTTTAGCAGTGAGAAGTACTCGGGACGTGCGCCGGACGGCGAAGTCACGTTTCGCGTCTTTGTAGGGGGCTCGCAACATCCCGAATTGATCGATGCCGCTGACAATCGGCTGATCGAAATTGCCCTGAACGAGCTCGGCGAACTTGTCGGGCTTGAGGGTGCACCGCTCTGGACGCATGTCGAACGCTGGCCCCAATCGATGCCCCAATACGAACTCGGCCATTTGGAACGCGTCGCCAAGATCGAAGAAACGATCGCTCAACACACCGGTCTCGAACTCGCCGGTAACGCCTATCGAGGCGTCGGTATTCCCTATTGCATTCACAGCGGCCGCGAGGCGGCAAGACGGCTCGTCATACCCGCGTAGACAGCAATCGAGACGCGACGATTGGCACTTGAGGACAAGTCGGCAGCAGCGTTAGTTCGGTGGTCGATGTCCGCGACATTTTGATGCTGCCAGCTCCTCTTCGATGGAAGACAACTCACTAGATTCTCGACTGCGAGGGAATGACGTTGAATCACTCATTATTCATCGCTCGTTCTACCTCCCCCCCCGCAGTCAGACGTCGTGGTAATTGCTAGAATGCGGCTCTCAAGTGTTCCGGGCAAAAAATTGCGACCACAATGGCTCTCGATTCAACCAAACTTCGCAATCTCGGGATCATCGCCCATATCGATGCCGGTAAGACGACAGTCACCGAACAGATGCTCTACGTCAGCGGCAAAAAGCACCGCGCGGGGGCGGTCGACAAAGGAACCACCAGCACCGACGACGATCCCGAAGAAGCGGAACGGGGAATCACGATCTACTCGGCGTGCGTGCAGTTTCCATGGAAGAATGTCGTTGTCAATTTAATCGACACGCCTGGGCACGTTGACTTTACGGCCGAAGTCGAGCGGAGTCTCCGCGTGCTTGACGGCGCGGTCGTGGTCTTCAGCGCACGCGAAGGGGTCGAGGCTCAAAGCGAAACAGTGTGGCGTCAAGCCGACCGCTATCACGTGCCGAGGCTGGCATTCATCAACAAACTCGATCGCGAGGGGGCCAATTTTGAAGCGGTGTTCGCGGAGCTAAGCGAGCGACTGGGCGCGAATCCGGTCGCCTTGCAGATTCCCGTCGGCCTTGGCCCGCCTCACATGAAGGACCCTTTTCGTGGCGTGATCGACCTCGTGAATATGAAGCTGCTTACCTTCCCGGGTGGTCGCGAGTCGATCGAAATTGCGACCAACGAGCTTCCCGAAGAGCTCGCCGTCGAAGCAAGCCTGTGGCGCGAACGATTACTCGAACAGCTCTATGACTACAGCAACAAACTCATGGAGCTGGCCCTTAGTGAAGAACCGATTCCGGCCGAACTGATCCAAAAGGTCATTCGCGACGCCACGATTCACTTGCAGATTCAGCCGGTGCTGTGTGGCTCGGCATTGCACGGGATGGGTGTGCAGCCACTGCTCGACGCCGTGGCGGCGTATCTGCCCCACCCACTCGAAATGCCACCGGTCGAAGGAGTCGACCCTACCGGCCGCGCGACGGGTGGCAAGAGCAAACGAAAACAAGAAACCGAGGTCGCCGAGGCGAAGAAAATCTGGCGTAAGCCCGACGTTGAAGAACCGTTTTGTGGGCTCGTGTTCAAGATTCTGCCCTATAAGACAGGCGACCTGTCGTGGGTGCGTATCTACTCGGGGCGGCTCAAACCAAACTCGCGTGTCCTTAACGCTACACGGGGCAATAAGGAAAACGTCGCCCAACTGTGGCGATTGCATGCCAGTAAGAAAGACGAGCAAATCGACTGTGTCGACGCTGGCGACATCTGTGGCATCATCGGGCTGCGTGATTCGATTACGGGCGATACGCTCTGCGACACGACGAGTCCGATTGTGCTCGAGTCGATTACGTTTCCCGAAACCGTCATTTCGATGGCGATCGAACCCGAAAGTACGGCCGAGAAAAAAAAGCTGGCTGACGTACTCGAAATGCTCCGCAAGCAAGACCCGACATTCAAATCGGCCGAGAACGAAGAGACCGGGCAAATCGTCATCAGCGGGATGGGCGAATTGCATCTCGAAGTCATCCAGCATAAGTTGCTGCGGGACTACAAGCTTAATGTCAAAGTCCATAGGCCACGTGTGAGCTACCGTGAAACGGTCGCAAGAGCGGCCGACGTCACGGGCGAATGCCATCGACTCATCAATGGCGTTCAGCACACGGCCGCCGTGCGAGTTCGCGTCGAACCCTTCACCGCAACTGGTCCGCTCGCCAGCAAATTGCCACCGGTGATGGTGTCGATTGACACCAATCATGGCTTGCCCGACGAGTACCTGAACGTCGTGCTCGAGGAACTGGAGTCGGCCACCTCGGGCGGTGGCGTGATTGGCTTCCCTCTCATGCGGCTCAAAGTCACAGTGCTGGGGGGCACCGTTCACGAAACCGACTCAACCGACATCGCCTTCCGCACCGCCGCGTCGCTGGCATTCGATAAGGGACTCCGCGAAGGCGGCCCGGTGCTAATGGAACCGGTGATGAGGCTCGAAATCTCGACCCCTTCCGACCACGTGGGCGACCTAGTGGGCGACTTGCAACAACGCCGCGCGAACATCAATCAAACGGAAACCCGCGGCACCGACACGGTGCTCCACGCCGACGCACCGCTTGCTAACCTGTTCGGCTACTCAAGTGCGATGCGGAGTCTGAGCCAAGGCCGCGCAAGCTGTTCGATGCAACCGACCGACTATGCCGCCGCGCCCGACGAGGTGCTACAGAAATTTATGGGTGAAGGCTAACCGTGTGGCACGATGCTCCGAATCGTGTTTTCGCCGTTCCGAGAATTGCACACACAAGTCCACTACTGATCCACCGCCGCAAGCACCGATCGCGTGGCGTGTTGCATCAACCAAAACACGATGGCCAATTCGCTTAACCAAATAGCCAACGGCAAGTCGATCTCGCTTCGTTGCACCAAATCAAGCGAAGCAGTTAGCATCATCAGCATCGGCACAGAGTAAGCCAACAGGTTGACCGACGCCAACGAAGGTCGTCTCTCAATGAGCACGAGCGTGCTGCCCCAGCAAAGCATCGCGGCCCCGGCGAGGCAACCGGCAGGGGGGCAGGTTGTTCCCGCCACCAGCAGCGAAATGCCAGCGAGAAGTGCCATCATCGGTAGATGTGATTTTGACGATTTGATTCGGCGCAGATCGTACTTGGCGTTCATCGCCTTATTCTGATTGCCTGCCCGACAATCGCAAGTTGCGCGATAGAGTCGCTATAATCGGACTTTTCGCATCACGAAACAGTTGCCGGAGGAATACGAAATGACGCACATCTCTTCGTTCGCCTTGTTGTTATCACTTGTTGCTGCTGTCGCCTCCGGCCAAGAGGCGGCCGAGCCAAAACCGGCCGAAATGAATCGGCTGGAACAAAAACTTTCGGATCAATTGACTGGAGCGCAGCTCAAAGGAAGCTTCACCGTCTCCGACGATGATCCGGGTGAGGCTGGTCCACGACTTCGCAACGAATCGTACGATCTCGCCGAAGTTCGCAAGCTCGCAAATGGGCAGTGGTTGTTCAAAGCTCGCATCCGCTATGGCGAGAACGACGTCACGTTGCCATTGACGCTGCCGGTCGAATGGGCGGGGGACACGCCGGTCGTGGTCGTCAACGAAATCGGTTTTCCTGGACTAGGCACCTACTCGGCCCGGGTGATGTTTTTCAAGGACCGCTACGCGGGCTACTGGCAAGGCAAGACGCATGGCGGGCATCTGTTCGGGAACATTGCGAAAACGAAACAGCAGGCCAACGACGCTCCCACCCAATAGCCGATGAGCTACGCCCGATCCGAGTCACGATGCAACTGCGACCCGAGAATCGCCCCTATTGCCACTGCTGCCGTTTCGATCCGTAAAATGGCCGGCGCGAAACTCGCCAGCCGCCAGCCGGCGGCAGTCGCTGCCTTTACCTCGTTCGTGCTAAAGCCACCTTCGGGACCAATTGCAACGCAAACACTTTCTAAAGCAGCACTGCCCGCTAATGGTGGGCAACCTGGATGAGCGATCAAGCGATCGCTCGTCGCATCGAACGATTCGACAAACCCGGCAAATGGTGTCGCTTTCGCAATCGCCATTAGCCGGTTCCGCCCACATTGCTTGCACGCCTCGACCACAGTGCGGTTTAGCTTTTCGAGTGTGCTTGCACTGGGTGGCGAGTTGCTGTGTTCAGTCACCAAGGGGACGAGCGTCGTGACCCCCAGCTCGGTCAGTTTCTCAACCAGCCACTTTTGCCGTTCCCCCTTCGGCAGCGCCACTGCGAGCGTCAGTCGCCTGGCGAGTTCTCGATCGACAGCGACGACAGCCCCAAGCTCAAACTCGACCGATTTCTTATCGCGACAAATGATGCTAGCAATCGCCTCGTGACCTTGGCCATCGAATAGCGTCACAACATCGCCCAGCTTTGCCCGCATGACATGCAGCAAATGATGGGCCTCGGCACCGTCGATCACGGCCGTTTGGCCTGCTCGCATGTTTGGTGCATAGAAACGCTGGCTCATCGACTGGACCGGGTGGCTGAGGTGTGAGTGGAGTTCAATAGCATGGAAGCCCGATTATGACGAACACAGGTCTATGTGTCGCCACCGAACTGCTAGCTGACGGAAAGTCGATGAGCAACTATCTCGAATACTGGCAACTCGACCATTCGCCCTTTCGCGGGCCGCTCACACCCTACCCAAGCCCCGCGCTGAACGAAGCTGTCGCGCGGATCGAATGGATCGTCGAGTCGCCCGCCACGGTAGCGGCAATAATTGGCGACGCAGGCAGCGGAAAAACAGTGGCTCTCTGTTCGATGATCGATCGCCTCAAAGCGAAACCAACGACGGCAATCTACGTCGATGCCATTGCAACGTCGTCGCGCGAATTGCTCTCGCAATTGGCTTGCCAGTTGGGCATCGCCAGCGTTGCGAGTGACGACACGCCCCGATTGTGGCGAAAGCTCGGCGATGGACTTGCTCAGCAACCGTGGCAACAGCGCCGACTGATTTTGCTAGTCGACAACGCGGGCGACTCGGTCGCCGACTTGCTGAACGCGATCCAACGAATTTTGCAATTGGCTGCCGCCAGCAAAACCGACGTGACGATCGCACTAGCGGCCTCGGCTAAGCAGGCCACCCGCTGGCCGAGCGGATTGCGCGAGGCAGTCGAGTTGCGAGTCGATATGTATGCCTGGAATGAAATGACAACACTCGACTACTTGCAGCACGCGGCCATCGATGCGGGGCGAACGACGCCACTGTTCACCGAAGACGCGATGTTCCGGCTTCACGAGCTCTCAGGCGGCGTGCCGCGCCAAATTTCGCGGCTAGCGGAACTGGCCCTCGTGGCGGGCGCGGCGACAGAGCTACCGCTGATCGATTCGAGTTGCGTCGCCGACACGAGCCGTGAACTGGCTTGCGTGATTTAGGCAAGTGACTAAGAACGCGGCTCGAAGGCGAAGATGTCGCGTCCTGCTTCGGCGACTGCTTGGGGATCGCTCGTTAGCGACCATGTGCTCATGGCGATGAGCGCCGCCGCCGCGCACAGCAAGATGGCGGCCGGTAGCATTGGTGCCGACTTGTAGTGCCGTAGGCGACCGCGGAGGTCACTCGTAAGCTGGTCCCAACCTTGCAGGTTCTGCTTCGATCCGCTGGCGACGAGCGACGTGTTGCGAAGCAGCCGGTAGCCTTCGATATGAAGTTGCACACCAAGCGTGGGCAGCACCAGCGTGTCGGCAGCCCAGCGAAAGGTGGGATCGAGCGCCGCAGCCGCTTCGGCCACAAAGGGACGCAGTCGTTCGGGGGTCATGTTGTAGGCGATGATTCGCGGCCGCATGGTCATTGATGCCAGTGCGACCCACAACCAATAGAAGCTCATCATAAAGAGCCAGATGAAGTTGCCAAACTGAATCGTGGCCGCTTCGGGGCGGAAGAGCGCGACCGGTCCGACGAAGACGAACCCCGACATGGCCAGTCCCAACGCGAGCAAATCGCGCGTGCCGGTTGTCAGAAACGGCTGCCGACGCAGATTGACGTATCCCATTACCGCCAGCCAAGCGGCAAGCGGAATCGCGGCGATTGCAAAGCGAAAAGGGTCCATTGGTAAGAGCCTAAGTCATGACGCCACGCTCGCCAAGAGCGTCGACGGATTCGAGTGTGCGCCTCTGCCGTCGCAAGCCACCGACTGGCGAAGGCGACGAGATTTCCGTCGGCAAAAAAAAGCAAACGCCGCCGGTGGCCGAAGAGAGGCCACCGACGGCGTTCGAGGGGGGATTTTCGTAGAGCCACTCGCTACGGATTGGTACCCAGCAAGCGAGCCTCTTCTTCTTCCTGGATGATGATGCGTGGTGTGACCATCATCATCAAGCTGTCGGTTTCGCGGCCGATGCCGACGTTCTTGAACAGCCGGTTGATATACGGCACCTTCGACAGCAGCGGTACGCCAAACTCGTTGCGGCCTTCGCTGAGGCGTTTAATTCCGCCCAGCAAAACCGTACCGCCGTCGGGCACGCTGACAGTCGTCGTGACCGAAACGAACTGGAACGTCGGCAACTGCACCGTGGTGCCGCTGCGAATGATGTTGTTCGCGTTGTCATTAGAGTTGTCGTTGCCATCGTCGTCGTCGTCGGTCGTGCTGCTGCTGGTACTGGTGCTGGTCGTTCCCTCGAAAGTGAACGTTTGCACGTCGCCAATCTCGCTAAAGAATGGCACCACCGTCAGTCGCACATAACGCCTGTCATCGCTGACCACCGCTTGGATGGTCATGAGTGTTCCTTCGCTCAGCACCACGATTACCGGCTGCTGGGCGGCAGCGAACTCGCCCACTACCGGAATCACACTAATCACGAACGGAGTTTGCGAAGTGTCGGCCACAAAGGCTTGTTGACCGTTGAACAGGGTGACCTTAGGAGCGTTCAGCACGTTGCTGCGGCGGTCCCCCTGCGACGCGTTGATCAGAAAGTAAGCCTCAATGTCGCTGAGAATCGCAAAGCCGAACGTTGCCACATCGACCGGCGTGCCGAATTGGGGTATCGCGAGGTTGAAGCTCTCTTGCCTAAAGGGAATGTCGAGGTCGGCCGTGTAGTTAGGAAAGTCGTTGAGTCCAGTGCTCGGTTGCAGACCAACGGTCGTACTCGAGAAGGGTGGTTCTGGTGACTCACCCTGAGTCAGACCTTCGGTTCCAAGCGAGCGATCTTCGATGTTGACGTCGAAGTCGATACCGATTCGCTCGAAGAAGCTGTCGTTGAGGCGGATGAAGCGAACTTCGATCGTCACCTGCAGGTCTTGCAATTTGCGAAGCTGTGTGAGTAGGTCGGCAATCTCTTCGTGAACCGCCTCGGTTTGGCTGACGACAATACTGAGGTTGGTTGGGAAGGGTCGAATCTCGGCTTCGCCACCACCATTTTCGGCCCAAGAATCGGCCGCCACGGTCGATACGATTAGGTCGATGAGTGAATCGAAGTCGGCATTGGCCGCTCCACCAAGGTTGCCCGGTCCGCCACCGATCGGAATGTTCGACGGCGATGCGAAACCGCCGCCCGATGGACCACCGAACTGTTGCTGTTGCGCGAGCACACTACTGGGCGTCGCAGCCGCATCGAAACCGGCACCCGGAGTAGCGCCACGACGAGCGTTGTTGGCGAGCACGAGCGGACCGGGAGCTCCGAGTCCGCCATTGGCGACACCCGTTGCCGAATAAGCATCGTTAATCAAGCCTTGCAACCCGATGTTGTTGCTCGGCACGAAGTTCGGAATCGGAATCACGAGGTCGGCCACGTTATAAACGCGGCTCTTGAGTTCGCCATCGCGAAGCTGTTCGCTGGTGATCTTCAGTACTTCGTCTTTGACGACATAGCTCAGGTGCAACGGTTCGAGAATTAAGTTGAGGGCACTGCGAAGCGAAATCTCGCGATTCACAGCGAACGAAACTCGGGTGTCGCTGCTGATGCCTTCCTGCGTGAGTCCGCGCGGATCGAGCACGATGTTGACGCCGGTCATTTTCGATAGGTCGTCCATCGCGGCACTCAGTGGCTGATTCTCATAGCGAATCATGACTGGCTTCTTGAGTGACTGCATGATTTCGAGTTCGCGGACGCTGCGGCTTTCGGTCAGCTCGCTGCTGCTGCGACGGTTCTTCGCAATGTCGGGCCAGTTCGGCCCGAGGCGAACTTCTTCGCCATCGCTTACTAGGGGAATGGACGATTCCTCGATGTCAAAGTCGGCCTTCCAAAGGCCGTCTTCCTTGGCATTGGCGATCTGTTGGTTCATTCGCAGGCGATAGATGAACTTATTATTCTGCCACACCACGACGACCACCGGGTTGTCGGGGGCCATTTCGTAAAGCCGCTTGGCGACAACATCCATCTCGGCATATCGCTGTTCGTCGCGGAGCTGGTTCCACTGCTCGATCAGCTCGGCGATTTTTGTTTGCATTTCGATCTTGAGTTCTCGGCTCCGATCGATTTCGGCCAGAATGTCGGCGTTGCGTTCGTCGAGTTCGAGCTGAGCGCGATTGGCATCGATGTACGCTTCGACTTTGCTTATCTCATCGTCGACACGCGAAACGAGAATCGTGCGGTTCTTCTCGATCAATGCCGACCCGGCCACTTGCGAACGACTCTTCTTTAGCAACTCGAACGCACCCTTGGGGTCGCGCTCGAGCATACTTCTTGCATCGATAAGCGTCTTGCCAACGTCGCTGGAGAGTTGGCGAGCGAGCACCTGCTGTTGTTCGTCGGCTTCAGCGAGCATCGAGCCACCATTACCGGCCGGCGGTTTGGCGAGCGCTTCGGCACCCGCACCGAACATTTTTAGGTGGTCGTCGAGGCGACTGACCCGGTCGACGGCGAGTTCGTCGCGTCGCGCGTTGGCTTGCTTGAAGAAGTCGAGCGCCGTGGCCCGGTCGCCATTGCGGAGCGACGCTTCGCCTTGGTCGATGAGTTGCGAAGCGGTGCTGCCAAATAGTGGCTCAGCATCAGGCAGCGCGGGGAGTTGCTCGGGCGGGGCACTGGCCTGTGCGAGCCGAGGGGTGCTGTAACGATTCGTAGCCGAAGCAAGTTCAACTCCGCCGTCTGTGTCGTCATTGTAAATGGCCTGCATGGCTTGGTTTTCGCCACCGAGGTCGGCGACCGCCGGTGTGACCGCGCCCGAGAATCGGCGCTGTTCGATGTCCCAAGCGAGTTGCGAGGGGCGGTCTTCGTCTTCGCCAAAGTCCGCTTCGGGAACATTGAGCGCACTGGCACGAGCGGCCAACTGAGCGGCCGCGTTCAAGTCGTTCTGCGCGAGTGCGGCGCGGCTTTGTTGCATGTAAGCCGTGGCCTGCGCCTTTGGGGTAATGCTCTGCGGAGCCACCGATAGGGGAGCCATCGATTGCGGCGGCGTGGAACCGGGTAAGGCACGCGGAGCGCCCGACAACTGCAGTGGCTGGGGGGTTCCGGGAGACGATGCCGGATAGCCATTCGATGAACTAGCGGCCAAAGAGGCGGGAAGTTGCGGCAAGTTACTTCCAGCCGCCGCGAACGGATCGTCGCTCGCGCCCGTTTGTTGTTGGCTTTGGTTGCGAGCGCGAGTCAACTCGCGACGCAGCGTCGATGGCGTGTCGCCGAAGTGAATGAGCGGATAGCGAATGTTGGCCGACTCGCATCGCGAGACTAACTGGTCGGCTTTGGCAAAATCGCCCGCGTCGATGGCCTTGTGAGCCTGGGCGAGCAAGCCATCGACCGCTGCGCGGTCGAGTTGCTGAGCCAAGGCCGTTGTGGCCGACAATGTGACGATGAGCCCGAAAGCGAGCTTTCCCATATTTGACATCCCTGTCGCGTTCAACGTCGCTCTCCTTGTGATTTGGAATCGCGGTTGCGAATTCCTGCCATGCATTCCCTGGCGAGGCATTGTGGTGGCCAGCACGCGAAGTGCTCACACACCACGAAATTCCTGGTTGTCATCATGTTTTGCCGACCGTGTGAAACCGATTCACCGAATCTACGCGGCGTAGGCCAGCGGTTATTAGCCCAACCAGTCGTTGTTCGCAACTCCGAATTCTCGGGCGTCGCTAGCGGCCAATGGGGCTAATTTGGCGAAGTTTCACCACCGGGTGCAACTCACGCCAAGCGATTCTTGAAAAGGTGACTTTGGATAAGCGGGCGGAGGTTAGTAGGCGTGGCGAGACGTGTCAATGACAAATTTGGCGGTATTGCATTCGTGCCCTCACGATTAGGTCGCGTCATGGGTCGAATTCGCTCGACGCCTGTCGGACCGAAGAAATCGTCTGAATTCGCTTATTTTAGCGCATAACTTGCGAAGAAACTTCGGTCCACTCACCATCGCGTGGGGTTGAAAATCGTCTGGGCCGCTGCGCGAAACGCAGGAATTTGGAACTTTCGTGCCTCTGATTGCGTCGATTCCTTAGCCTCGGCATACCGAGATTCGGCGTGCTGCGGGGAAGTTTCGCGTCCGAAACAAATCCCGAAAAAGCTGGGCAATCTTTATTGCCAGAAAGTTGACCGAAATTGTTATGCCAATTACGATAAGTTTTCGCGATGGTCGGAGTGCGCATTTGTTATCACTCAAAACAACTGGTTCCAATCTCCTGCCCTCCGCGAATCCCACCTACTCACGGAACACAAGAACGACACGATGGTCGCTACGCACCGGCGAACATCAATCACTTTTTCCTTCCTACGGTGCCAGGCTTTCGACACATGAAATTGCGTACTGCTGACTCGAACCACCGCAGTTTTTTTCAGCGTCTCCACGCCAAACAAAGGGCCATCTCTGGCAGCGTGGCGGCTCACGCCAAGCGGACCCGGACGTTCGAGACCCTCGAACAACGGCACATGCTCTCAGCCGATTCGTTGTTCGATGACACAACGACGACCTATGGCCCGTACCAACCCGACGATCAAGTCACGATCCACACCGTGAGCACGGTTCAGCAGTTCGATTCGTTGGTGCAGCAGATCGTCGCGGGACAAGTTGCTCCGCCGGCTCAGTTCCAAATGCTCACGGCCGAAAACTTTAACACGTTCCAGTTCACCGAAGAGCAGCCATTCGCGATCACGGCCGACGGCCGGCTGCTGATTTCGAGCAGCACTGCGGCAGGTTTTCAGACGATTCTCGACAACGAACTGCTGTGGTACGTCGATGGGTCGACGAAAGACTATTCGAGCTACACGACAAGATCGGTTTCGTTCGAGAACAATCCCCTGTTTGCCAACCAATGGCACCTGCTCAACGCTGGCCAACAAGTCGGGCAACCCGACTACCAATTCATTCGTGGCACTCCCGGTGTCGACATCAATGTGCTGCCAGTGTGGGAACAGGGGTACACGGGCGCCGGCGTGGTTGTCGCTGTGGTCGATTCGGGGGTCGAATTATTGCATCCCGACCTGATCGACAACATCGTCCCTGGTTTGCAATTCGATGCACTCGATGGTGGAAACAATCCCAACCCCAACTTTCTCGACCCAACCACTGCTCACGGCACCGCCGTCGCGGGAATTATCGGCGCGGTCGACAATGACATTGGTGGCGTCGGAGTGGCGCCGGGCGTGGGACTCGCTGGCATTCGCCTCATCGACGCGGGGCAGGACGAGTTCGCGACCATCGATGTCTTTCGTTACCAAACCGACTTAATCGACATCTATAACCACAGTTGGGGCCCTGCCGACATTCGTCAGGCCGACGGCCCGAGCGCAGGCGAAGTGCTCGCTCTGCGCGATGGATTCTACTTCGGTCGTGGTGGCCTCGGATCGATTCACGTGTGGGCAGGTGGCAACGGCGCCGGTTCCGATTTCATTGGCCAAGGCAACTTCGACTACGCTTCGTACGATGGCTACGTAAACTCGCGGTACACCATCGGCGTGGGTGGTTACGACCACGATGGACTCTATGCCAATGTCGATGGAACAGTCACTGGTTATCCCGAAAGTGGTCCGTCGATTCTCGTCTCCGCCCCGACTGGCTCGAACGCGCTGCAGATCGGTCTCGAAGACGCCACTGGTAGCGGTATCGTCACCAGCGACTTGACCGGCGATTTTGGCTACAACTTCGATCCCGCGCTAAACGGCGAACAAACAGATCGCGACTACCTCGAGGACACCGATTACACGTCGTTGTTCAACGGCACTTCGGCCTCGACGCCGATGGTTTCGGGTGTGATTGCGCTGATGCTTGAAGCGAATCCCAACCTGTCGTTTCGTGACATCCAAGAGATTCTCATTCGTTCGGCCCAACAAATCGCACAGTTCGAGATTCCCGACACAGGATTGTTGGTTCCCGGTGCGGAAGACCTGCTGCAGGGCGTGAATAGCTGGATCGTCAACCAAGACCGATTCTTCCACGATCCTGACGATTTTGGTCTCTACCCGAACCCCATCGCCCAGTTCACCCCGGTTGGCGACGCCAACGACCCGATTGAGGCCGCCGTCTGGAATACGGGCGCTGGCTACACGGTCAGCCAAGGTCGCGGTTCGTACAACGAACCGATCGGCTACGGACACGGTGCCATAGATGCCGAGCTCGCTGTCGCGCTTGCCGAAGTTTGGCACGAGCTCGACCAGGACCTCGCCCCTGAACTGACTTTCACCACGTTTATCTTCGGCCTCGCCGGCGTCGCCGGTGCGCAGCAGGGCAACGGCGCCACTGGCAACATCTTGATTCCCGGCGGTTTCGGCGGTGGCGGCAACTTTGCCGCGTACTGGGACGAGTACTACGAAGACGCTCCGTTCACGATGAACAACCCGGTGAATTCTCGGGGAGCAACGGCACTTCCCTTCGCCGTACCCGACAACAACGCGATGGAAATCGAATGGGTCGAACTGCGTGCCAACTTTACCGGCAACTGGGATAACGTCCGTTTGACGCTTGTGTCTCCAAATGGCACAACTTCTGAATTCAACCATTACTTCCTTGGCAGTCCCGTCGGCTCACAACCGGACGAGTATCCAGTGTCTTCGCAAAATCCGGCCGGGGACGCGCTCGCTGGTGCCGGCAACTGGGTGATGTCGACCAATCGCAGTTGGGGCGAGCGATCGGACTCGAGCTATCATTTTAACCCGGTGACGGGCGATCCGTACTTTGTCGACATCGACGGATTGGCGACGCTCGATCCGACGCTGGCCGCCGATGTCGTCGAACGCAACTGGGAACTGCGTGTCGAGAACTGGGGCGCGACCCCAGTGAGCTTGGGATCGGTCGAACTTGTCTGGCATGGAACCCCTCTCAACCCCGAAACTCAGCGGATTCAAGGCTACATCGGTGTCGACGAAAACCTTGACGGGTTGTTCAACTTCGAGCGCTATCAGCAAGAGGTCATCGACCTCGACATGGACACCGACATCGTGCGCCACGCCGAGGTGACGCGGACTGTCGATGAAACTCAAGAAGACTTTGCCGAAAACGTGATCGTCTCGGTCCGCCGTGCCAGTGACAATTTCGTGGTTGATCGGTTCATCACGGGACACGACGGCAACTACTACTTCGACCTGTTGCCCGACACCTACATCGTGGGCATCGAGGCTCCTGAAGGCTACACGGCCATTAACGACGCCAACGCCCCGGCCGATTTCTTACCGAAGTATTTGGCTGAGTGGATCATTACACCCGACCACTTCACGCTGTGGGACCACGATCGCCCCGACATCTCTCTCCAGGCGACGTTCGATCCGGTCACCGACTACGACATTCCGCTCGATCCAACGACCGGCACGCCCGTACAGTTTCAGATTACCGATTCCGACGAAGATTCAGAGACGTTTGGTCAACTCATTTCGGTTCCGGCCAACGTGCGAGGGATCAACTTCTTATTGAGTCCGACCGACCTGCCGGCTCAAGAGGTCAACTTCAGCGGAGTGGTCTTCGCCGACAACAATGGCGATGGCATTCAAAACACGGGCGACACGCCACAGGGGGGTATTCGCGTCTATATCGACGTGAACCTCAACAACGCCTTCGATGGAGCCGATCTTTGGACTGTCTCCGACGCTAACGGTGCTTACTCATTCACACTCGAAGCCGAGAACACGCTGCTCTATCAAATCGGTGTTGACGAGCCATTTGGCTGGACTCCGACAAGTCCCACTTCGGGTCTTTCGGGCGAGTTCATCGCCCAAGTCGGCGCAGTCATCGATTCGGGTCTTGACTTCCTGATCGCTCCCCCCGGTGTCGACACTGGCGGCGGCGGCCCAGGCGGCGGTGGTCCGGGTGGTGGCGGCCCGGGCGGCGGTGGTCAAACTCCCACCACGGGGTCAATCTCGGGGAGCGTGTTTCTCGATGCCGACATCGACGGAGTTCAAGATCCCACCGAGAGTGGCATCGCGGGCTACACGGTCTACCTCGACCTGAACTTCAACGGCGTCCGTGATAACGGCGAAACGACGTTCACAACCAACGGTCTTGGGCAATATTTCTTCAGCAGCCTGGCGGTTCGCACCTATGCAGTGCGGCTCGAAAACCCAGTCGGTTTCGCACAAACCTCGCCATCTGGCGGCAGCGGACACGTCGTCAACCTGCGGGCTGGCGATGTCGTCGCCGGTCGCGCGTTTGGTGTCCAAAACCAATCGGCCGCCGGAGCGGGAACCATCACTGGCGCTGTCTTCCTCGACAACAACGGCAATGGAGTCCGAAACTCAGGCGATCTCGGCATTCCTGGCTTCCAGGTCTATATTGACGCCAATGGCGACAACCAGTTTAACATCGGCGACGGCGACATTCCTGCCACGATGAACATCAGCGGTGGCTTCGCATTTAACTCGGTCGCCCCAGGTATCCACACGATTCGGCTCGAAACGCTCAGTGGTTACGAACAGACGGCACCCGTGGGAGACGAGTTTGTTGTTAATCTGCCAACCGGCGGAGCGATCAACAACCTCGAATTTGGAGTTGAATCGCTTGTTGCTGGTCAACTGGGCAACCTGTCGGGGACTGTCTACCTCGACGCGAACGCCAATAGCATGTTCGATGCGTCGGAGTCGGGCATTGTCGGTTTCAATGTCTATGTCGACGCCAATAACGATGGTTCGTTCAATGCGACCGATGGCGACCTCCTTGCGACGTCGAACATTAACGGGTCGTTTGCTTTTGCCGACGTGCCAGCCGGTGTCGCTGTGGTACGCATTGAAGTGCTCGGCGGGTTTCGCCAGACCGACCCATTAGTGGGTGGTGCCAACGTGATTGAAATCGTACCCGACGAGACCACCTCGGGACTGCTGTTCGGCGTCACGCAACAAACCATCGGCGACTTCGACTATGGCGACCTCCCGCTCGCACCGACACGATTAGCCGATTCGGGAGCTCGCCACTTGGTCGTGCCCGGGTTCTCACTCGGTCTGCTGGTCGACAAAGATCCTGACGGACAGCCGAACTCGACGGCTACCGGCGACGACATGAATGGCGTCGACGACGAAGATGGAATTACGCTGTTGGGCAATGGAACTCTCATGCCGGGCACAACAGCCAACTTCCGCGCGGTGGTTAACGGCACCGGTTTGTACCTCAACGCCTGGATGGACCTCAATGGCGACGGCACTTTTAACAACGGCGACGAGTGGATCATCCGCGACGACGACGTTGCTCCCGGCACACATGATTACGCCTACGCCGTGCCATCGACGCTGGTCACCAACGGACCGGTCGCCATGCGTTGGCGACTAGGCTCGCCGACGACAGCAGGCCACGACTTCCGTGGCGACGACATCATTGGCGAAGTCGAAGATTACTTTGTACCGCTCGACCCATCGATTCAACCCGTTGTTGATACGGTGATTGCTGGCGACTACGACGGTAGCGGCTATGTCGACCAACTCGACTACTCGGTATGGCGTCAAAACTTTGGAACCAACAGCCCGGCGGCTGATGGTAACGGCGACGGCCGTGTCGACGCGGCCGACTATACCGTCTGGCGAGATAATCTCGGAGCGGGAATTCAGCCACAGCTTGGTGGACTATTGCTCTCCTTCGGCGAAGGAGAAGGAAGTGGTTCCGGCGGCTCAGATGGGACCGCGACTCGATCGGGCTACACTCCGTTCGCGTCGGGCGACCCCAATCAATACGTTTCGGCCACGAGTGCCGTGGGGACGAGCCCGTTTGCGATGTTCGCCGGTCTCGCGACATCGTCCGAGGGGAGCTCGGTCAGTGCCGTTGGAACGACGTTTGGTTCGTCGTTCGCGACGCAGCCGTCGCCCGACACGACTCCCTCACAACTCGACTTGTATTTCGACCAACTCGCTGACGAAGGCGACGACGACACGAGTTTCTTCGTCGATGACGAGGCCCACTTCGATGCCGAAACGGGTGCTACCGATTTGGTGTTCGCGACCGCACTGGACGAAGACTTTTGGCCATAACACCGGGTCATTGTCGTTCACGAACTCGGCAAAATCACGCCTACTCGCTGTCTCGAACTCCGTTCGGGACAGCTTTTTTATTGGTTGGCATCAAACTTCGTGGCCGAAACCAGTTGACGTGGAGGGCCATTGTGTCCAATACTTGCACTGTTGCGACTTGCGCAACAAGTAAACATTCACCCCCAAGGAGTCTCGACGATCGAACGCAAACAGCAACGGATCAATGAGCAGATCCGCATCTCACCCATACGAGTCATTAGTGAAGAAGGAGAGCAACTTGGCGTCATTTCCACCGACGAAGCGCTCGCTAGAGCCCGCTCGGTAGGCCTCGACTTGGTCGAGGTGGCACCCCAAGAAAAGCCATCCGTCTGCCGAATCATGGACTTTGGCAAGTTCAAGTACCAGCAAAAGAAGCGGCTCAACAAAGGGCACACACACCAAAGTAAGAACAAGGAAATTCGACTTCGGCCAAAGATCGGCGATGCCGATTTCCAAACGAAGGTTGACCGCGCGAAGCGGTTCCTTGGGCAAAAAGACAAAGTCATTTTTTCGGTAATTTTCCGTGGCCGCGAAAACGCTCACGTTGACGAAGGTTTCAAGCTGGTCGAAAAGCTCGTGTCGGAACTCGAGCCGGTCTCCAAGCTCGAACAACGCCCACAGATGAACGGACGTCGTATCGTGGCCATTTTCGCTCCGAAGTAGGCTCGCTGCGCCAACATCAACGAGTTATCCGCGCCGAGAGCGCTTTGCGATAGCTGGCGGCTACCCCGGCCGCCATGGCCGAATCGCTGAACATCTCGGCGTGTCGCTGGCGCGCGCGCTTGGCGAGCTTGCGGCCGTCGATGGCATTGCCGCAAAGTCCGCCAAGCAAGTTAGCCAATTCACTTACATTGCCCGGCTCGAACAACAGCCCGGTTTCGCGATGCACGACAGCGTGTGAATTTCCGTCGACTTGTGAAGCGACAACCGGCACCCCAGCCGCCATCGCTTCCAGCACCACCATCGGTAGCCCCTCGCCAAACAAACTCGGCAGCACCAGTGCGTCGAGCTGCGCGAGTTCGGAATTGATATGGCACGTGAAGCCAGCCCATTCGACGGTCGATTCGATGCCCAGCCGCTCGGCACGGCGGCGAAGCTGTTGCTGGTATTCGTTGGACTCGCAGCCTCCGATGAGCCGCAGTCTCAGCTCATGCCCTTGCGCAACAGCCACTGCGACGGCGTCGAGCAGCACTTCAGTCCCCTTGCGAGGCCTGAACAGTGCGATCATGCCGAGCTGCAATGCGTTGCCCTTTTCGCGCTTACGACTCCCACCGGGTTCGACACGCGGAACCCCATTGGGGACACAGTCGATGTGGTCGGATCGCACTCCCATACTACGCATGTAGGGCACAAGCGATGGGGCCACCACAATGACTCGCTGGGCACGTCGCAGACAAATCCGTTCGACGCTCGCGTTGATCGCATTGCTCAGCCACCGCGTCGAGTCGCGGCCCACCGGACTGTGGACGTGGTAGACGAGCGGAGTCGAAGTTCGCCAGGCCGCGATGCTAGCCAGCATAAGCGCGCGAGGCGTGTGGGCGTGAACGATATCGTAACGGCCGGTCGTAATGAGGTCGGCCAAGTGAGTCGCACTCAGCACATCGAAACGGCTATGCATCGCGAGCGCTGTGAGCGGCGTTTGCTGCGACGCGCGACTCTCAGCAAATTTTCCCGACTTGAGCATAGCGAAACCGACTTGGCAGCCCTGTTTGGGCAGGCTCATCGCGAGCAAATCCTGGACCCGCTCGGCGCCCGAATAGTGCTCGCCATTAATCACGTGGAGTACACGAATGGGGTGCGACCCGGCAAACTCAGTCGAGATCGATTTGCCAGTTCGGGAACCGACCGATGTAGCGGTGAGCGCGACGACGGTGTTGGTGGTGCTTGAAAGGGAGTCGAGTGACGTCGATTGCATGACGAGTTGCCGGAAGAAGGAAGTCGAAGAGGCTCTTCAAGCCTACGTCGCTCGCTTCTCGAGCGCCACACTCGAAACCGGAGATTGCGGCCGATTGCGGCCACTGGGTCCATATGTAGCGAGTCTACCGCTTGTCCCATGCCGGGAACATCGCGACAATCCAACGCGAGCTTCGCACATCCCCATGGATTCTATTAGTGGATAACGATCTCCCCTTAATGGTGATGTCGACAACTGGCGACCGATTGCTCGCCGAGCGGATTGCTACCGAGCTAGTCGACCTCCGCTATGCAGCTTGCGTGCAGATCGAAGGCCCGTTGATCAGCGTATTTCGCTGGGACGGCCGGATTCAGACCGACGAAGAGTACCGACTCGTCATCAAGACGGCCAGCCATCGCGTTGCCGAGGTGAAGCGACTTATCGCCGCACGGCACACTTTCGACGTTCCCGAAATCATCGTCGTCCCGATCATCGACGGCAGCGACGACTTCCTCGACTGGCTACGCCGCGAAACGGCCCCTGACGACATTCGTCCCTAGCACGTTTACCTTTCATTGCCCGCGTGTTTTCCCTTACAGCCGACCACGTGCTCAAACTCCCCGAGAAGCGACGACTGGCCCGGTTGTGCCGCCAAGCTTGCTTTTTAGAATACGAACGCAGCGGCACAATACGGAGTCAGAGAAAAGGACCCGGCACGTCGTTTGCGGCAAAGCACGGTTCTTAGCCAGCGTGAAACGACACTATGCGACTCGGCATCATTAGCGACACCCACGGTAACGCAGAAAACACGCATCGGGCGATCGTGCTGCTCGAGTCACTCGAAGTCGAAACTGTGCTCCACTGCGGCGACATTGGCACGGTCGAGGTGGTCGCGCTACTGGCTCGCTGTGCATGGCCAACGCACTTTGTGTTGGGCAACACCGACTACGACGAGCAAACTCTTGCCGCCGCTATCAAATCGGCCGGCATGATATTTCATGATCAATTCGCGGACTTGAGAATTGAGGGGGTGCGGATCGCATTACTGCACAGCCACGACGCGAAAAAATTCGCTCAAGTCACCACTAGCGGCGAATATGACTTGGTGTGTTACGGGCACACTCACGCCAAGAAAATCGAGCGGCGGGGAAGGACACTGATCCTCAACCCCGGCGCACTGCACCGAGCGAATCCTCACTCGCTAGCAATTGTCGACTTGCTCCAACCCGATGCGACGATCATCGACTTGTGAGTCGGTTTCGATAACCTATGATTCGGAGAATCGTACCACGCCGGTTCGCACGATTCAGAGAGTCGCGCGACCGACAGCTAACCTGCGAGTCGCTGGATGCGATTGCCAGAGTCACTCTCGACTTCTTGTGCTACCCCTTCGCTGTGGAAGTATTGCATCACGTAGGCATCTTCGGTCGAGTCGTCGTAGAAGTCACGCAGTACGGCCGTTGCACGGAAGCCGTTTTCACGGAAAAAGATTTGCGCCGGCAGATTCGTCTCGCGAACTTCGAGAGAAATCCGCGTGCGTCGTTGGCTCGACAGTTTGCTTACCAGCTTCTGAATCATTTGCTGACCGATAAACTGGCGACGGACGTCGGGAGCGACGGCAAAGTTCAGCACATGGAGCCGCGACTTGTGCAACTCATAGATCATAAAACCGACGATGCGGTCTCCCTGCTCGGCGACCATGCCGATGCAGTTACGCTGCCGCAGGCAGCGTACGAAATCTTCTTCGTACCAGGCGAACTCGAAGCTCTTCGACTCGATATCGAGCACCTCGGGCATGTCGCGACGGATCATCCAACGGATGTGAACGCGGACTTTTGAAGCATTCTCGACTGGCATAGCGGCCTCCTGCCGAACCGACCGATATCACGGCACTTAGGGAAAAGCGAAAGCCTCAGGCTCTCGTTCGTTTCTTCGTAGAGCGAAAGTTAACAAAACCGATGAAGGATGCCAAGTGGAATCATTTGAAGCGGTAATTTCAGCGATTTTCTCGCTTTCGGGTTGTGACCGCTAGCACGTTCGCAACGATTTTGCCGACTGGTGAATCGTTGCTTTTTGGCAACAACCGTTCCGGCTAGACGACGATTGCGGGGTACGCTTTGGCGGCCAAACCGAGCCGCCTGCTTCGCAGGCAGGGGCTCGACAAGCTCGCTCCCCTCCTTGGCAGGGAAGGGGCGGGGTGGGTCTTCTTGGGCACAAGTGCCAATTGACGACCTAAATTTCACCATGAAAACCATGCACGAAACCACCTCACCGAAGAACGAAAGGGCAATCCGCGAGTACCGCACGCTCAAGCGTTTGGTGCTCGTCGCGGTCGCGGTGAGCTGTGCCGTTTCGTTGTCGATGAATCTGGCCGACCCCGACCTGTGGGGCCACGTTCGTTATGGGCAAGATTTGCTTCAAGAGGGAAGCCTGCCCGAAACGGCGACTCACACGTTCACCGCTCGCGGCCATCGTTGGATCAATCACGAGAACCTTGCCGAAATCACATTCGCATTGGTCTACCATTTTGGCGACGACGAGGGACTGCTGGTATTCAAGTGCGTTTGGGGCATGCTCGTGCTAGCGCTAATGGCGTGGGTTGCCCGTCGCGGTGGTGTGCCGCCGCTGGCGATCGGCGCGGTGCTGCTTCTGGTGGCGAGCAACCTCACCGCGTTTTTTCCTGTGCGTCCCCAACTTCTCAGCTACATGTGCTTAGCTGGCGTGCTCGTGCTATTTGAATTGGCCTTCACCGGTTGGCACGAATGGCTTGCCGACGAGAATCGCCCCACCCGACTGCCGCGACAACTGTGGTGGCTAGCGGGAATACCGCTGGTGATGATCGTCTGGACTAACTCGCACGGGGCATTTGTCGCCGGCGTTGCCATGATAGGTGTTTACCTCGCAGGGCGGGTCGTCGAAGCGGTCGCTTATCGCCGCAACAAATCGTTGCCGGTGGTTGGGGTGATCGTCACCGTGGGTGTTGCCACTTTGCTCGCCACGCTCGTGAATCCTTACGGATACGAACTGCATCAGTGGCTTTCGATGTCATTGGGGTCGCCGCGTCCGGAAATTACTGAGTGGGATCCACCAAAGTTCACGGACACGGTTTTTTTGCCGTTGGTGCTGTTGGTATTGATCACCATCGGTAGTCTCGCGCTCACCCGTCTCCGACGCGATTGGGTGCAAATCACGCTGCTCGCACTGCTTTTGTGGCAAGCGTGCGAACACGTTCGGCATATTTCGCTGCTGTCGATTTTAATCGGCTTTTGGCTGCCGGTTCATTTCTACAGCGCAGCCCGCAGGTTTAGGCCAAATACCGACAACATGCCAGTCATCGAGTTGGGTGGGGTGATGCGCTGGACACTGGCGGGTGGCTTGTGTGCCGCGATTGCATTGCAAACGTCTGTCCTTTATTTCCGCACGGCCCAGCTTCCAGTTTACCGTAACATGTATCCGGTTGATGCGATCTCCTACATGGCCGAACGCGAGCTGAAGGGCCGACTGGTGGTGTCGTTCAACTGGGCTCAATATGCGTTGGCCTCGCTTTCGCCAGATGTCGAAGTGTCGTTCGACGGCCGTTTTCGGACCTGTTATCCGCAGGAAGTGATCGATCGCAATTTTGATTTTCTGTTGGGTGAGCATAAGGGTCGCCGTTATCGCAGCTCAACTTCGGGACCGATTGATGGCCGCAACGTACTTGTCGACGGCGCGCCAAACCTCGTACTCGTCGACCGGAACTATCATCACGCCACGAGTTTGATGGCGAAAATCTCCGAGGAGGATAATCCCGAATGGACGCTCGTCTACCAAGACGCGGTTGCCCAATTATGGGGGCTCCGCTCGGAGTGTGACGATCCCACGCACAAGAATTACGTAGCGAAATCGGATCGAATGATCTCCGACCATCTTTCGAACACGGCGGTCGCCTGGCCGGCACTGCCGGCGCGAACCCCGAGCAGCGTCGCCAAAATCCGCCTACCAGCCCCCCCTTACGACTCGCAGATGTAACTCTGCGACCGCCCCGCCATGAAACAACTCATTCACGATAAGACCGTTCGCCCGGCACCAGCTCGCGAAATTCGTCGCGACGACACAATTTATGAGAATGCGCTCGCGACACTCGATGCCGTCGAAGCAGGCTTGCGCGCGATCGACCAACCGGCGACCACTCAGAAGTCGCGACTCGGTGTCGCACTCTCGGTCATCATTCCCGTCTTTAATGAGCGCGAAACAATCGCTGCCGTCGTGAATCGCGTGCAGCTCGCAGCACCCGACGCCGATGTGGTGATTGTCGACGACTTCAGCACCGATGGTACTCGCGATGTGCTGCTCGAACTGGCCGGACGCAAAAATGTCCGCGTGTTGCTGCATGGCTACAACCGAGGCAAAGGAGCCGCGCTACGTTCGGCTTTTGACTTTGTGCGAGGCGAGGTGATCTTGATCCAAGATGCCGACCTCGAATACGACCCGGCCGACTACGAACGGCTGGTTAAGCCAATTGCCGATGGCATGGCGGACGTCGTGTTCGGCTCGCGGTTTCTCGAAAATGCCCGGCAAGACCCTTCTTGGCTTCATCGCTTAGGCAACCAGATGCTCACGACTGCATCGAACGTCACGACCGGGCTTCGCCTCACAGACATGGAGACGTGCTACAAAGTCTTCCGTCGCGGTGTGCTGCGTGGCATGGAACTCCGCGAAGAACGTTTTGGTTTCGAGCCGGAGTTCACAGCGAAACTGGCCCGCCGTCGTTGTCGTGTCGTCGAAGTTCCCATCAGCTACAAGAGCCGAGGTGTCGACGAAGGAAAAAAGATCGGCTTTAGCGATGCAATTAGGGCCATTTATTGCATTTTGCGATACGCTTGGTGGGATTAGTCGATTGAGGCGAGAGTCGTTGCGCTCGGCATTGTGACCACTTGTTTGGCATCGCGCGTCGCGGGCAAACTTGCTACCCGAAATGCAAATTTCCAGTGCAGCCCCAGCCCGACCAGCACGGCAACGTGCCACAGTTCGTGTGGCCCTACGATGCCGAAGATCGGAGTCGGCCAGCGCAACGTGAGAATCAAAACGCCGAGAGTATAGGCAACTCCGCCCCATAGCAGCGGTGCGATAAAATTGGCACCGCAGCGTCGCCACAACAGGCAGCAGCAAATGGCGCCACTCCAACCCATTGCCAGAAATACAAAATTGCCGATCTCATCGGTGAAAAGCTGAGGGCAAGTCGAGCGAAGCGTGATTCCCACTGCGGCGACCGTCCACAAGACAGCCAGCGGAATCCACCGGCTGCGTCCGCGAAACATGATCACGTGCACCGGCGTCGCCGTGCCAGCAATTAGCGCGAAGACGCCAGCGACGTCGAGTTGTCGCATCACGGCTCGGCCAATTCCCGGCGGGAGCATGTGGTAAACCCCACTCATCGCCAACAGGAACAGCGTCGTGACGACGAGCACGATGAGGCTGATGCGATGCGACCAGCGAGCTTGGGCCCGACTGATGAGCAATGCGCCGACGCCCGCGAAAACGGGAACCGCCAGCAAGTGCGAAAAGCTACATATCGGTTCGCGAAAACCGGGTATCGCGTAGGCTTCGATAATATTCATGTTTGTTATTTCAATCTATTCCAACCGAACTCTCTAGTATTGGCACGTCGCTAAGGCAAGCTCGGCATCCGAAATGTCTTGCGTTGACGATAGAGCGTAAGCCGCTCACTTAGCGAGTCGTTTGCCGCATTGCCGGCGAGCACAATGGCCTGCTCGATCGACTTGATCGCCTCGTCGAATTGCCCGGCTTCGGCATAGGCAGCGGCCAGTGTATCCAGAATCGCTGGGTCGCTTGCGTCGCCCAATCTTAGCGCTCGCATCGCCGACTCCACCGCTTTGCCACCATCGCGGTAGCGGCTATTAGGACAGGTCGCCAGCATCCACGCCAGCCCTCGATACGTCGACTGCGAACGTGGGTCGACGCGGAGCGATTGCTGGTAGTCTTCGATCGCCTGTTCCCAATAGCCGAGCTTGCAATAAATGTCGGCGCGTAGTGATAGCGCCTCGGCCAGTTGCGGATTGAGCCCGAGCGCGGCCGTCAAATCTTGCACTGCCTCAGCCGTGTGATTCAGTTTGACCTGCGAACGAGCGCGAGCGAGCCGATGCTCGGCCGAGCGAGGTTCGAGTTCAATCGCGCTCGTAAAATCGAGAGCGGCCAACGCATGCTCGTTAAGCGAAGCATAGAGCTCACCTCGATTACGAAACACCGAACCGAAGTGCGGAGCCAATTCGGCGACACGAGCAAAATCGGCGAGCGCTTCTTGCGGTCGGTTGTTAGCGGCCAACGTTACTCCCCGGTTGTGCAGTGCTTCCCAGCAATCAGCATCGAGGATGACCGCTTCTTGAAAAGCCTCAAACGCGGCGAATTCATTGCCCGCTTTCAGCAGCAACTCGCCTCGCGCGTTCGACACCCACGCTCCGAAGCGACCAACGACGACCGCTTGTGCCGGTGTTGGCCCGGCTTCGATGGCTTGGTGACAAATCGCCAACACGCGATCGAAGTCTCTTACGTTCGTGGCGCGACGCGACAACTCGCGAGCCTGCTCGAGCAGTCGCTGGGCGCGCTCGGGATCGACAGCGACCATCGTGCCGATGGTCGGCGTCACCCGCTGGTCTCGCAATGGATCTGTTTTGAGAATCGCGACCGGCCGGGCCGATTCAAACAACTCGGCAATGTCGTTGGGCGACTCCGTTTCGTCGGTCAACAGTGCCAGCCGAACCGTCTGAGATGGCATCACCCAAGGGGGTTGCTCGATTGTGGTGGAAGGCGAGTTGTTAGCAGACTCGTCAAACTCGCCTGCGCTCGCGAGCGCGCAAACGGTCAGTGCGATGATACTGTAAACAGATTTTGCATCCATGCTTTTGACCTCCAGCATCCTTGCGGTGGTCGAGTGGTGGTATCGCCACGGCGGACGACTACCTACTCGGCTCGGTCATTTGTCGCAATTCGAGAAGCTGCTCGAGTCGTTCGGCTGAAACGGCTTGTGTTTCGAGGCTAATTTCGCGAATCGTTTTGTTTTCTTTAAAAGCCGCCTTGGCCAGGTCGGCGGCCGCTTCATAGCCAATCTCGGGGGCCAAGGGAGTTACCATCATGAGCGATTGTTCGACGAGATCGGCACAACGCTGTTCGTTAACAGCGAGCCGATCGAGCAGCTTGTCGACCATCACGTTCGTCGAATTGGCGAGCAATTTCACCGATTCAAGCAGCGCATCAATGATTACCGGCATGGCGACGTTCAGTTCGAAAAGCGAGCCAACACCGCCAAGTGCCGCTGTCGTCACCGTCGCATCGTTGCCAATCACCCGACAAGCCACTTGCATCACCGATTCACAAATCACCGGGTTGACCTTCGCCGGCATGATCGACGACCCCGGCTGAATTTCGGGCAGCAGCAGCTCAAATATTCCGCAGCGTGGACCGCTTCCTAAATGGCGAATGTCGTTGGCAATTTTCGAGAGCGATACGGCAATGGTCTTGAGTTCGCCGTGTGCTTCGACGAACGAGTCCTTCGCAGCTTGCGCTTCGGGATGGTTGCCGGCCTCCACGAATTCGAGTTGCAAACTCTCGCTGAGCGCGGCACAAACCTTAGCGGCAAATTCAGGGTGAGTGTTGATGCCGGTGCCAACGGCAGTGCCACCGATCGGCATGTTTTCGAGCAGTCTCGCTTTGGCGCGCGAAGCGCGGATGACAGAGTAGCGAGCTTGAGCCGCGTAGCCTGCGAAGACTTGCCCGACGCGAATCGGCGTCGCGTCCATCAAGTGCGTTCGACCGATTTTGACGATGTGGTCCCAGTCGGTCGCCTGCCTCGCAAGCTGCGCTGCGAGACGTTCAAGGGCCGGTTCCAGCGTGTTAGCGATAGCGACAGCTCCCGCAATGTGCATCGCCGTGGGGAAGGTGTCGTTCGACGACTGCCCCATGTTGACGTGATCGTTGGGGTGAACAGCCCCCTCTTTGCCCTTCGCGCCGGGGCCAAAACCGAGGGCCATGTTCGCGAGGTTCGCGATCACCTCGTTGGCGTTCATGTTGGTCGATGTACCCGAACCGGTTTGATAGATGTCGACCGGAAAATGGGAGTTGTGTTCGCCGGCGGCGACGGCGCTGGCCGCGTCGATGATCGCATTTGCGCGCTTCTTGTCGAGTTTCTCGAGTCCAAGGTTCGCCTTCGCACAGGCGGCTTTGAGTTGCCCGAAAGCGTGGATAACGACAGCAGCAACCGGTTCGCCGGCGATGGGAAAGTTCTCGACCGCACGGGCAGTCGAGGCACCGTAAAGGGCATCCTTTGGCACCTGCATCGAGCCCATCGTGTCGCGTTCGGTACGGAATTCAGCCATTCGGGTTGCTCGATAACTCAGCGGTAGGGGTGTCTGTCGATCAGATAGTTTCGCCAACCTAGGGCTGCTAGCACAGGGTCCATCGCGCGACGATAATAGGAGCTTCGCTGCGTTGGTGAAACGTTAAATTTCGGTGTGCTATCGTGGATCATTGATTCGTTGGCACTAGCAAGCGACTTGACCACTCCGCAGACTTATGCCACCCAGCTCGCCTTTCGACTAAGCTAGCATGACAATACTCGACAAGATTATGGTGACCAAGCGGCGGGAAGTCGCTGCTGCCAAGGAACGATTGAGCCTCGCGGAGCTCGAATTGCGCGTTGCCGACGCGCCGCCAATCCGCGACTTTTTTGCTCCGCTCGCTGCGCCCGGCGCGATCAAACTGATCGCCGAGGTGAAGAAGGCAAGCCCTTCGGCCGGGTTGATTTGCGACGATTTCGATCCGGTTGCCATCGCCAAAATCTACGAGCGCCATGGCGCGAGTTGCATGAGCGTATTAACCGACGAAGTTTATTTTCAAGGGCATCTCGATTACCTGCGGCAGATTCGCGCGGCCGTCGGCGTGCCGCTGCTGCGGAAGGACTTTATCGTCGACCGCTACCAACTGGTCGAGGCCCGCGCCGCTGGTGCCGACGCGGTGCTACTGATTGCCGAGTGTCTCTCGCCCGCCGAACTCGCGAAACTGCATTCGCAAGCGCTCGAGCTGCAACTGACTCCGCTTGTTGAGCTTTACGAACCTGAGAACTTGCCGGCGGTACTTGAGAGCGGAGCCAGACTAATTGGCGTTAACAATCGCAACCTGCATACATTCGAAGTCGACTTGGAGCACACTCTCCGACTTCGTAAACTCGTCCCGCGCGATTGTGTGCTTGTTGGAGAGAGCGGCATTCGCACGCACGACGATGTCGTCCGGTTAGAACAAGCCGGCGTCAACGCGATTCTCGTAGGCGAGTCGCTGATGCGACAGCCCGATATTGGGCAGGCAGTCGACCGATTGCTGAAGGGCGAGCTAAAGAAAAGTTAGGAGAAATCGCAATGAGTACCAGTGTTGAACTCGACGTGGCCCAGGCCACGCTGAGACAATTGATCGCGAGGCATTGACCGGACGATGAGGTCGTCTTGCTGCAAAACGCGCAGCCGGTCGCAAAAATCGTCGCTTCCCAATCGGCTCACGCGGTGTTTTGGAAGCTGCAAGTGAATAATTGCAATTAGCGAAGACGACGATGAGCACTTATAAGTCTTTGCGGAATAGATGTGATGCGGCTCTTGCTCGATACTCAAACGTTTCTTTGGTTCGTTCTCGGCGATATGCTGAGCAGAGGCAGATGATCGCTCAGGCAATGGCCGAACGACTCACGGCGGTGAGCTCCGACGCCCAGTGCGTTGCCTATCCGTTAACGCGAGTCTCGTGACTCAGCCGTCACCGCTATTGTCTCGACGGGTTGTTTCGCCGTGTTGACATCAAACGTTTCGACCGGCTCAATGTCGCCGAGGGGGCCGAGGTGCAAGAGCGAGGGCCACTTTTTTGCGACAGCGAACACAGTGACCAGCGTCATCACGCCACCACCGCAGACGGCGATGATGGGGCCAAAGATGCTCGCCGCGACGCCCGACTCGAATTCGCCGATTTCGTTGCTCGTGTTCACGAAAATCGCATTGACCGACGCGACTCGACCACGAAGTTCGTCGGGCGTTAGCACCTGTAGGAGTGTTGAGCGGATAATGACTGAGATGCTGTCGGCCGCTCCCAGCACGAAGAGTGCCCCCAGCGATAGCGAAAATGACTTCGACGCCCCGAACACAATCGTGGCCAATCCAAACGCAGCAACCGAGAGGAAGAGCGTGATCCCCGTTCGCCGGATCGATGTCCGACGAGCGAGCCACAGCCCCGTGAAGATTGCACCGAGCGAGGGCATAGCCCGCAGCCAACCGTAACCTGTTGGGCCGACGAGCAACACATCTTTCGCGTAGAGGGGTAAAAGGGCCGTCGCCCCGCCAAAAAGCACGGCAACCATATCGAGCGTAATCGTCGACAAGATGATCGGCTGATTGCGCACGAAGGTGACGCCTTCGACAAGACTGTGCCACGAACGTACGCCACGCGATTTCTTTTGCGCCTGTGGCTTGATGACGAACAAACAGACGATAAACACGAAACTGGTCGCGACATCGATTGCATAGATGACCGGTGGACTCTCGGTCGCAGCAATCACCACGCCACCCAGCAGCGGTCCGACGGTCGCCGCTGTCTGAAAGGCGATGCTTCGCCAAGTGGCGGCGTTGGCAAACAGAACTGGCGGGACGAGTTGCGTGACATACGCCGATAGCGCTGGCCAGCCAAGCGCACGAAACGCGCCTGTGAACATGAGCAGTAGGTAGGTACACCACAGCGGTGCGGAAGTCGCCGACGCGATGGCCAGGCCGACGCCACAAATCGCTAAGCCACTCATAGCAATCAGTAAAATCACGCGTCGCGAATAGCGATCCGCCAGCACCCCGGCCGGAAGTGCCAACAGCAGCACGGGTGCTGCCATCGCTAGCCCAATCAATCCCAAGTGAAAGGCGCTGCCGGTTCGTTCGTAAACTTCCCAGCCAACGGTGGTCGTCCGCATTTGATTGCCGACGTTCGACAACAAACTGCCTAACACAAACAGCCGAAACGTTGGTAGCCGTAGCGCTCCCCAGCCATTCGGACCGGTCAGATCGATTTGGCCATTCGCCGCGCCGGTCCGCTTGTCGAGCGGGCGGACGAAGGGAAATCTCCAGCGGCGAGGCATTGCGAGTGCGGGGAAAACGTGGCGAGCGGAGCGAGGCATTTATCGTATCAGTATTCTGGATCGGCGATAGAACCATCAGTTGGAAGAGAATGCTTGCGAAACGGGATACAGTCCCGGTCCTTCACCGGACGCACGGTTTCGCTCACCGCGCCGGATCAAACATACGTGGAATGCGGTTTTTACCGGTTGTACCAGGTCAAACGCGACCTCTTTCGGATCTCAGTAATCAGAAAGGTGAGTCGAAACCCGAGAAATAAGCAAAAGTTGACAGTAACGCTTCTCGGTCTTGGCAGAGCGTCAGCAACTGTGGAACAACGATGAAATCCCGCGTACTCATAGTCGACGACGACCCCGAACTGCTCCGCAGTGTCGGCGATAGTCTTCGGGACGACTTTGAGATCGTCGCCGCTTCGTCGGGTGCGGTAGGACTGCAAATCTTGGCGTCGTCGGCTCCGTTTTCAGTCATCGTAACCGACATGCAAATGCCACAGATGGATGGGCTGAGGTTTATTGCAGCCGCGCGTAAACTCGCCCCAGAAGCGAGTTACGTCATGCTGACCGGAGACCACAATGGACAGTCGGCCGTGGCGGCCATTAACGAGGGTCGCGTCTTTCGCTTGCTTTTGAAGCCGTTCGATATGCTTTCGATTCGCGGTTCGATCAACGCCGCGCGACGCCAGTTTGAATCGTCACAAGCCGACAAAGAGTTACTCAACAAGACATGTGCCGGCGCAATTAGCTTGATGTGTGACTTGCTCGAAGCACAGCAGCCTTCGCTGTGCCTCGCGTTGCAAGGGCTCGACACGACGATCGACGCAATCCGCACCGCAGCCGGCATTGCTGAGCGCCGCGAATACGCGCTTGCCGCGAGGCTCGCTCTTGTTGGTTGCGCCTCTCTCGACGAAGACGAGGTGCTGAGGTTCCTGCGGGGATCCATCTGCGACACCGAGTGGCGCAAAGTGCTGCGTCGCTCGACAGAAATTGGTGGTCGAATGATTCGCCGCATGCCTTCGCTCAAACTGCTGGGCGCAATGATCGAACGCTGCGATGAAACCGACGGGCTGCACTCGTCGAACAATCCAACGAGCGACGATGCGATTATCCAAGTGGGCGGAACACTGTTATCGATTGGAGTCTGTTGGCAGATGCTGCTTGCGCAAAGCGTCGATCCAAGCGACGCTGTGAAGGAAATGCATAAGCGATTTTCGGCGCTGCCGACGCAGTACGACACACTTTTTATTGACTGGCCGATCGATTCGACACGCACTCGCGGTATCGAAATCTCGCTCGATGAGGTAGCAACCGGCATGGTGTTGCAGAAAGATGTTTGCACCCAACACGGCGACATTTTGCTACGTTGCGGTCGTCGAATGACCGAGTCACTCATCGACAAACTTCGTTACCGGCACGAGACATCGGGCGATCTGCGACCAATTTTCGTGGTCGACACATGCCCCATGGCGGCTGTCAATTAGCGAAGTCGCATGCCACTTCGCTTTAACCAATTAGCTCGCTAATCGGACGTCCGCCATTGGCGATTTTCATCGGGCGACCATTGTTGCTCGTGAATGTCGTCTCGAGCGAAATGCCGAGACCTTGGCAAACGGTCGCCATCAAGTCTTCGGACGAATAGGGCTCGCTAATGACCTGAGTACCATCGGGACTCGTCTCACCGACCGCGAGGCCACCTTTCAGCTTGCCGCCACCGACGACCGCACTCCACGCGCGGGCGAAGTGATCGCGGCCCGCCGTGCCGTTGATGCGGGGTGTGCGACCGAATTCGCCCATCCAAATCACAACGGTGTTTTCTAGCAAACCACGTTGCTCGAGGTCTTCGACCAAGGCACTCATCGCTTTGTCGAGTTCGGGTAACTTGGTGTCGAGCGTCGTAAAGCAATTTTGGTGTAGGTCCCAGCCACCCATATCGACTTCGATAAAGGGCACTCCCGCTTCGACGAGCCGCCGAGCCATCAAGCATCCACGGCCAAAGCCGCTGTTCCCGTAGCGTTCTTTGGCGGCTTCGGGCTCGCTCTGGACGTTGAAAGCTTTCATCTGGTCGCTGGTGAGCAGCATCCGAGTCTTGCCCAGTACCTTGGCGTGATCGGTCGCCGCCATACCGCGGCGCTGGTCGATGAATTGCTTCTCCATCGTTTCGAGCAGCGCGAATCGCTGGGCTAAGCGTTGTTCTTCGATCTTCATGTCGAGATCGCGAATTCGACCGTTGCTATCGACGCGAAATGGAGCATAGGCCATTCCTAAGAAACCGGGTCCTTCACTTCCGCCACCGACCGATACGAACGGTGGAATTTCAAGATCGGGAACCTGGTCTTCGAGTTCGTGTGCCACCACAGCGCCATAGCTGGGATGCACGATATTTGGGTTTGGCACGTAACCGGTGTGCATGTAATAGCGACCCCGCTCGTGATCGGCTTCGCGGGTGCTCATCGACCGCACGACCGACAGGTTGTGCATTTGCTTGGCCGTCATTGGCATGAGCGAGCTGATCTGGGCGTTGCCGGTCGTAGCAATCGGGATCGAAGGGCCACCGGTTGGCGAACCCGCTTTAAGGTCCCAAATATCAATCGTCGGTGGACCGCCACTCATCCACAGCATGATCGCCGACTTGTTCGCTCGGCTCATCGTTTCAGCATTCGCCTTGAGCGTCGAAGTGAGCGCAAAAGCGGGACCGGCTAAAGCACCGGCACCAGCCATGTGACGCATGAAGTGGCGTCGGTTCATTCCGCTGGGTGTTGTGAAGATGCTCATGGCTAGACTCTCGGTAGTGAAAAGTGGAGAACGGAGGATCGGAGTTGGACGCAAGTGAAGTTGTGTGTTAGTGATTCAGAATAAATTCGTTGCTGTTGAGAATTGCCCACCAAACGTCGCGAAGTGCTTCGGGAACTTTGCCTTCGCGAGCGATGAGCAGTTGATTTGCGATGGACAATTCGTTGCGCGTCGGATTCCGCGAAAGTGCCGATTCGTATAAGTAGTCGATCTTCTTGGCGTTCGACAGGTCTTTGTTCATTGCGACGCCATGCAAGAAGCTGCCCGGTTCGCAAGCGGTCGCCTGCTTCACAAGGCCACCATTCATCATCATCAGCGCCTGCGGAATCGAACCGTTGAAGGTGGTCGACTCGCTATTGTCGTCTGTACCGAAAGCCGTGTTGAACTGAGCGAGCCAAGTTCGCTTCGTTGCTTCGCGTTCTTTGTAGCCGAGCGACTCGGCCGCACCAGTCGCCGTCAGTAGCGAGTCATAGAGCTGCTCGGCTTCCATCTGCCGAAGGTAGAAGTGACTGAAGAGGGGCCGCGCCCCAAGGTTAGGATCGTCTGACTGGTTGTCTCGGGTCATACGGCTCGAGAGCGAGTAGGGCTCCGACAGCACAATCCATCGCATTAATTCCTTAAGGTTGAAGCTCGATTCGCGAAATGAAATAGCGAGACGCTCGAGCAATTCTGGGTGCGAGGGAGGATTGTGGGGGCCCATGTCATGGACCGGTTTGGTGAATCCATAACCGAGGAACATCGACCACATGCGATTGACAGTCGCCTGCGGAAACTCCTGTGACTCGATAATCAAGTCGGCCAGTTCGTTACGGCGGTGGATATCTTCAAGGTAGCCGCTGTCGCCAAAGTTTTCGCCCTTGCTGGCAAATTTATCGACGAGCGCTGTGCCATCGACGAACACGGGATAAGCGACTTTGAGCTTTCCGTTGCGGAGTTCGTAATAGAGCTCAGCCTTCGTCGGATCGCCCCCTTCGCCGGCGAAGTCGGTGTCGACGATCCGTCCATATCTGCGATTTCCGTTATCCATCATACTTTCGCGCTCGACGCGAGTTTGACGGAAGAAAGCGTTCAGCTCCCAAAACTGGTTTTGCTTGTATTCGTTGAACGGGTGATTATGGCACTGCGTACACTGCACTGCCATGCCGAGGAAAATTTCGGATGTCTTCGCGGTCGCCTGCACACCATTCTCTGCCATCTTGTCGGCCAGGAAGTTGGCGGCACCGTTGAAGTCGCTGTCGCCCGGCTTGCAACTCCCGGTCGCCGTAATCAGTTCGCGGGCGAGTTGGTCGTAAGGCTTGTTCTTCTGAAACGCACGTCGCAGATACTGCTGCATTCCGTCGCGATTGGCGAGCGAGTCGTCGGTGCCGCCGGTACGGCCAATCAAAAGGTTTGTGTACTGCGTCGTCCAGTGGAGCGCAAACTCTTCGAGAAACTCGTCGCCCAACAGTCGGTCGACAAGTTTCTGTCGCTTGTTTTCGTCGCGGTTGGATTCGTATTCGCGATACTCGCTAATTGTTGGAATGCGACCGATGAGATCGAGATAAACGCGACGACACCACTCGCCATCGGTTGCGGCCGGTGAGGCAGAAACTCCTTGGTCCTGCCATCCCTGTCGGATCGCCGAATTGATCGCAGCAACTTCTTGCGAACCGAAATCGAGCGGCGGAGCTGCCGCACCGTTAGCGCCTTTTGTGGCCGCATGGCTCGCATGAGTTGTCGCGAATGCGAGCACCGCCGCACAACCCAGAGCATAGAACGGGCGAAGTTTCTTGCCGCCTGAAATCCGCATAAAAATGCCCCTCCAAGGACAACCACCACATGGTCATAAGACGAGGATGATAGCACCCTCACGCGATCTTTTCATGATAGCAACTTCGTCAACGACTTACAAAAATTTGTCCGTCGACCATTGTTTCTTATCTTCGCAGTCGCAGGACGAAGCCTGCCTTGCAAAGAAGCCTGCCGAGCAAAATTCGTGCAAAATCTTTATTAACAGAGGGTCGCGAACAACCGGCTACTTTATTCCCGACTCGTCCCCGAGTGTATCATTATCGAACAGGTGTTCAAATATTAAACAATTAAAAACGCAACGGGCGGGCCGAAGAAGTCTGTTCCAAAGATCTCCGGCCCGCCTCAACTTCTCGGTTTCAGACACTGCATTGCCGGCTGATTGGGGGGAGGAAGACGGCCGACAGAGCAATTGAGTCTCAAAAGTCCGAGAAAAAGGTTGTTGCGATTGCCTCTTCGCCATCCGACCCCGATTCTTCTCTATTCCGGCCCCTCGCTGCTATCGTCGCGATTGGCTAGAGTGGTTGTCGATGACGGCGAACGTGGTTGCACCTTTCGTGCCAAATTCCAGCGACGCAAATTGCCAGCCGCCTTTCTCTAATAATCTCGAGGCAACTGGTCGAAAAACATGCCAGCAAGTCAAAGTACTTACCGAAAAGTCGCTCAGCTCAAGTCGGTCGACGACTTTCGAGAACGGCTCGCGGAGCTGAACCTCGATATTCCCGTCGCAGGAACGATTCTGGGTGCGGCGAGCGGTTCACCACTTGCCGAGTCTTACATGGTCGGCGACTTCCGCGTCGGCAATCGTTGGTGCATTCATCCGATGGAAGGCTGGGACGGTGAGTCGAATGGCTTGCCTTCGGAACTGACCATCCGTCGCTGGCAAAACTTCGGCCGCTCAGGCGCCAAACTTATTTGGGGTGGCGAAGCGGCTGCCGTCGTTCCATCGGGGCGTGCGAATCCCAATCAAATCATGGCAACGGCCGAGTGTGGATCAGGATTGCGAACGCTGCTCGAAGCGCTCGTCGAAGTCCATGGCGAGCAGTTTCATCAGGCCGACGATTTGCTCGTTGGTTTGCAACTCACCCACTCAGGGCGATTCGCCAAGCCAAACAACAAGAAAAAAGCAGAGCCCCGGATTGCCTACCACCATCCGCTGCTCGACGCCAAGTTTGGCATCGATCCGAGCGACGCGGCGATCGTGCTCGCCGACGAAGAAATCGAACGGCTGATCGATGCCTACGTCGCCGCCGCCCATGTCGCTGAACGCGCCGGGTATCGCTTTGTCGATGTAAAGGCTTGCCACGGTTATCTGTTGCACGAGTTCCTCAGTGCGAGGCCGCGCAAGGGACGCTTCGGTGGCGACTTTGCTGGTCGCACACGACTGCTGCGGACCATCATCGGTCGCATTCGCGACGAGTTGCCAAGCCTAATGATCGGTGTGCGCCTGAGCGTCTTCGACTTTGTGCCTTATGCGACAAGCACAGCCGTTGGCCTGCCCATGGACTTCGCCCGAATGCTTCCCTACACCTTCGGTTTCGGCACCAGCGAAACCGACCCGCTGGCGATGGACCTTGCCGAACCGATCGAACTGCTGAAACAACTCCAGGCTGACGGTGTCGCAATCGTCAACTTGAGTTGCGGCAGTCCCTACTACAACCCCCACATCCAGCGTCCGGCGATCTTCCCCCCCAGCGACGGATATCAACCACCGGAAGACCCGTTAGTCGGCGTCGCGCGACAGATCGATGCCGTGCGGCAATGCAAACAGGCGGTCCCCGAGTTGCCAATGGTTGGTAGCGGTTACAGCTATTTGCAAGACTATTTGACTCATGTCGCTCAAGAAGTCGTCGCTCGCGAGTGGGTTGACTTCGTGGGCCTCGGCCGGATGGTACTTAGTTACCCCGAACTCCCCGCCGATGCGCTCGCCGGTCGCGAAATGCAACGTAAGAAAGTCTGTCGAACATTCAGCGACTGCACGACGGCTCCGAGGCATGGAATGGTTTCTGGCTGCTATCCGCTCGACGATTTTTACCGCGACCGACCTGAGCGCGCGGCAATTGCCGAGATCAAACAGGCGCTGCGGTAATGATGGCGCTTGTTGTCGCAATGACGGCGCATTCCGGTCTTGAGAATTGTGGATCGGGATACCGCGTATCGCCACATTCCCTATGAATCAAGCCATTTGCAAGCACTTGGTCGTCGCTCCCCTGATTTTCTTGCCGAGCGGCATGGGGGCTGCTTGCTAATAGGGTTAGACCACCGACCTGAGCTGTGCGAGCTTTGGCCGACGGTGGTTCCCCTTCCGTTTTTCCGAAAGGGTCCGTCGCGGACCAAGGAGCAAATCATGTTGAAGAAAATTTTGATGGGTGCGGCACTCGTGGCGGCTGTCGGTGTCAGCTCGATCGCCATGTCGAACTCGGCCGAAGCGGGTGACTGTTACCGAGGTGGATATGGTGGCTACGGTGGTGGTGGCTATTATGGCGCCGGTTACGGTGGCGCCGGCTACGGTGGCTATGGCTACCAAACTGGCTACCGCGGCTACGGCGTCGGGTACGGTGCGCCGGCGGTGTTCGTCCCCCATCGTGGTCACTATCATGCGGTGCCCGTTTACGGCGGTGGTCGTTACTACGGTAGCGGCTATCGTGGCTACGGTTATGGTGGCGGCGGCAGCGGTTTCTCGATCCGCGTTGGTTTCTAGTTAATCAACCGCTGTAAGTTACAACTCACTAGCCTCGATCAACTTTGGTCGGGGCTATTTTTTTGCTCACACCAAGCGATCAAGCTCAGAGAGCCCCAGTGGCTCGCGACAGCTAAACGGTTCGCCATACTTCGTGCCGATCGTCTTACCCCAGAAGGCGGCTTCATCGCGAAGTTGGTCAAGAAATGTCGGCGGTTCAGTTGCGCGCCCAGTCACGAATTGGCTCTCGTACGCGCTGATCGCCGCGAGCTTGGTTTCCCACTCGTCGCTAATGTCGAGCACAAACGCCGGTTGCTGCGTCATCTTCAGATGGACGCAATAGTAATTGTAAATCCGCTGTGGATGCCAAGGCTCGCCCGCCAGGTCGCTCTTCGTAAGTTTCGACCAAAACCGGGCGTCGTCAACGAGCTTGGTTGCCGCCGTATGATCGGGGTGAGCGTCAATCCAAAATGGCGCAAACAGCCACTTGGGGCGCACCTGCCGAAACACCTCAGCCAACCTTGCCCGATTCTCGAGCGTGGGTTCCAAACTACGATTGGCGAGACCCATGTTCTCGCGCCAGGGTAGCCCAAGAATATCTGTCGCCGCCGCTGTCTCAGCCGCCCGAGTGTTAAGACTCCCGTGCGGCGTCGGTTCGCCGCTGGTCAAATCGAGCACGCCCACCTTCATCCCCCCGGCGAGCATTTTGACGATTGCGCCTCCCATGCCAAGCTCGGCATCGTCGGGGTGGGGGGCGATGATCAGGGCGTCGAGCATGGGGGCAACTTTCTCGTGGTTCAGAAAAAAACTTGTGCGTTGTTCGATTTATCCGTGGCGAATCCCCCGAGAGATTCGGCGATTGGAGAATTCTTGTATCACTCGCCGTTCATGGGAATCGTCTTATTGAAAGACTTCGCGGTTAAAATCCTCCCAGTTCGCCGACGGTGGTCAAGGTAGGCATCGTGCTGGTTGACATCATCGATTTAGACGAAGTCAACGAAACCTTTCCGGCCGAGATCGTTGTGGTGGTCGAGTGGCTCGATCCGCGGTTGGCGTTCGATCCGGCGGCGGAAGGGACGAACATCAAGCTCTTTCAGGGGCAATTCCCGTTCAACGAAGTCTTCACCGGGTGGTGGCCCCAACTGTTGATCGTTATTGAAATCGGCACGGGTGTAAACAGCGGTTGAAAACCAGCGCGCCTTGCGGCCGAAAAGTTAAGCGCTGAGTTTTGCGGCGGAACACAGTCAATGTTGGTTCGCACAACGCGATCGAGTGAAAATTGCTTATCTATCGATCTCACCCATCACAATATCGAGCGACCCGACAATCGCGGGCACGTCGGCAATCAAACAGCCTCGGCACAATTCGCTCGTTACCGAGAGGTTGCAGAACGAGCTACTGCGAGCGCGAGCTCGCCAGGGGATGGCCGTGCCGTCACCCACAATAAAAAAACCCATCTGGCCACGGGGGCATTCCGTTTCAAGGTAAGCCTCACCTTCGGGAAGTTTTTCGTTGAGCTTAAGCGGTGTGCCCCAATCGCCCGACGCAACGTGATATTTTTCGATCGCTTGGCGGATCAGTGAAATCGCTTGCACGACCTCGAGCATGCGGACGTAAAAACGATGCCAACAATCCCCGAGCACGGCCTCGCGCGGGACCGCCGGGTAGTCGTTGTCGCGGGGATAAAAGCCATTACGCTCGCAAATCACCTCGAATTTGTAGTCGTCGTACATCGAAGTGTAGATCGGCTCGCCGTCGCGACGCAGATCGTGGTCGACGCCACAGCCACGTAGCACGGGGCCGCTGGTGCCGTAATCGATGGCCATCTCACGTGACAATATTCCAATGTTGGCCGTTCGTTTGACAAAAATTGCATTGGTCGTGAGCAGCGTATGATACTCGGCGATCACTGGTTCGAACTGTTCGAGAAACGCGAGGCAGCGATCCGTCCATCCACGAGGCAAATCGGCCGTGGCCCCCCCGGGAGTCAGGTAGCTGTAAGTGAGCCTCGCGCCGCAGGCTTGTTCGAATAGGTCGAGGATTTTTTCGCGTTCGCGAAACGCATAGAGAAACGGGCTAAAGGTGCCAAGGTCGAGACCATACGCCCCCATGCCGACCAAGTGGCTCGCGATGCGTCCCAACTCAGCAATGATGACCCGCAGACGGCGGCCTTTTTCAGAGATTTCGTACCCCAACAGTTTCTCGACAGCCAGCGACCAGCCGAGGTTCATGTTCATCGCTGCCAGGTAGTCCATGCGGTCGGTGTAAGGGACGAACTGGCGATGTGTGAGGTTCTCGCCAATCTTCTCGGCACAACGATGCAGATAGCCAATATGGGGCGTGACTTCCGAAACGACTTCGCCATCGGTCCGCAAAACCAGTCGCAACACTCCGTGGGTGCTGGGGTGTTGTGGTCCCATATTGACGAGCATCTCGTCGGTGCGGACATCGAATTCGATTGTGCGGGGGTCGTCGACGAAGGTTGACATAGCAAGCAGGCAGAGGGCAGAGGGCAGAGGGCAGAGGGGCAGTGTTAACGTCCACGAATTCCGTGGTACTCGAGTGGCATTTCGTAGTCTTTGCGCAGAGGATGGCCCTCCCAGTCTTCGGGGCAAAGAATTCGCACCATGTTGGGGTGGCCAACGAACTCAACTCCGAACAAGTCGTAGACCTCACGTTCGTGCCAATCGGCTGTGCTCCAAATCGCAGCAACCGAAGGGCAGTCGGGGAGTTCCCCAACGTTATCGTTGGCCCAACGAGGAAGCAAAACTTTCATTACCAGCGATGTCTTGCTCGCGAGTTTCGACAGATGATAAACGACCTCGAGGTGGGGTTCGCAAGCAATTTTTTTCTTCTCGTCGGTCTGACAATAGTCGACCGCCGTGACGGAGTTGAGATAGTCGTAGCCGAGCGTTTCGCGCAGATATTTGGCCACACCCAGCAGACTGTCGACACGACATTCAAGCCACTCGTCGCCAGTGGCCACTTTGGGTCCGAGTTTAATGTCGTCGCCAAATTTGGCGGCGAGTTGAATCACGATTTCGTCGAGCATCGAGTTTTCTTAAATGTGGCCACGCTCGCCAGCGCATGACGGAGTTGTCGATCACAGTTCAATCTTTATTTGAGCAATCCCCCGTTTGGCGACGGTGGCAACATTCATGCCGATCTTGCCAGCTCAGTGAGCTGCGGCGATCGCATACTCCGACGCGAATCGTCGACCGTTCGCACCCAGTCGAGGTCACCGCGGTGCCACACGTATGCGAAGCCCACCATCAGTACTGCGAAAAAAACGGTGATGTCGGCGAGCGATGTCTGGGCGAGCCTCGTCGCCAAGGCTCGAGTCGCGACGACTGTTTGCGTGGCCGGTGCGTCGGCAATGTCGAGCGACTTGGCCGTCGCGACTGACATCGTCGGAGTAGTTGGATTACGGATACCAAGTTCTTTGAGTTTTTGTATCGCGATTTTAGAAAGTTGATTGTCGGCGGCGCCCAGGTCACCAGCCGCGATGGCGGTGACCGGCAGCGACGCAGCGGCAAGTTCGGTACTTTTGCCGAACACGGTCGCCCAGGGAAAAAATAACGCCACCTCGACATCGAAAATAATAAACAACAGGGCGACGACATAAAATCGCAGATCAAACTGCACGAAACTCGAACCGATGGTCGGTTCGCCACACTCGTAGACTTCGAGTTTCTCGGTGTTGGGCAGTCGCGGACGAACGAGCCAACCGATGAGCATGTTCGCAAACAAGAACACTGCGCCGACTACCGCGAAGAGCAGCAGGTAACCGGCAATGAGCACGGGGGTCGCCATCGGACGATTCGCTTACCGGGTGTTTGAAGGAACCCGCTGGAGTAGGTGAAAAAACTTAATGAGACGGCACAGTTACTTGATTCGGACCACCATGCACGGGCAAGCTAACAACCTTCGATGCGGCCACCGCCGTCGGGTTGAGTGTTGCTTTGCCCCAAGCGACATCGATCGGTAACCGCGAAAAATCGACAAGCGTGCCATCGCGATTATAGCAACTCAGGTCGTGAGTCGCTCCCATGAAAATGCAGTCAACCGGGCAAGGCTCGACACAGAGCGCGCAAAACATGCACTTGCTGTAGTCGATTGTGAAGCCCGTGATGCGGAAACCTTTACCTCCTGCGACTTTTTCTTTGCCGATGTAAATGCAGTCGACGGGACAAGCCTTCGCACATTGATCGCACGAGATGCAAGTTGTCAGGTCGAAGCGATGATAGCCCCGATACCGATCGGCGACCGGTACCGGGAGTTCGGGGTACTCGAAGTGCTCAGTAAACGTCTTGCGGTCTGTCTGGTATGTTTTGAACCAGACTCGCAACGTAACGAACATGCCATGGCCGACTGTCGAGACGGCGTCGACGATGTTTCCGAGCCACGGCCAAGCGTTTTTTAGCCAGTGGGGAGATCGCGGAGATTGACCTAAGCTCGCCTGCATATGGATCCCCCGAACGGGGAGTAGTAAACTGTCAGATCGGCCAGACGGTTACGTCGATCAAGTCAAAACTCTTGGCCGAGAATCGCCGAAAACTCGCGTGAGGTGCGATTATACGACTTTGCCACCACAGTGCAACTCGCTCATTAAAACTCCCCAAACGGGGCATATTTCGTCCCCAATCCGCACCCCCCAGGCGTTTGAGTTGCACCCAACCGCCATGCAAAATCGGGACCAATCGCGCCGAATCGCTTGACTCGCGGCTCCGGTCGTTTAAAGTGATAGATATAAGGAACCGCAGCGGCGGGTTTACGCGCGAGTGTCAACCACCACCGCCTGAGGGGTCCATCGCATAAACGAGTTGAGCGAACGCCCCCACCGTGAAGGAACGGGTCAATGTTGGTGCTATCACGCAAGAAGAACGAGAGCATTGTCATAAACGACGACATCACCATCGTGGTGGTCGAAATTCGTGGCGACAAGGTGCGCCTCGGTATCGAAGCTCCGAAAGAAGTGCCCGTCCACCGGAACGAAGTGTACGAAGCGATCCGACGGCATCAAGAGCCACACGAAGAGGCCCCGTCAGGGATGAGTGGCGATTCCGCTTCAACCAATGGGTCGGTGGCCTCTGATGCCGTGAACCCTCTCGAATAGACCGGGTCATCTAGCTGAGCGAACCGGTCGCGTTGCGAGAAACAAACCTCAAGGCGAGACGGGTTGACTCGTTACGCCAGCCCACGTAAATTTTTGGCTGGAATGAGCAGCAAGCCTTTCAAAGGCCCCGTCGTCTAGCGGTCTAGGACTCCGCCCTTTCACGGCGGCAACACGGGTTCGAGTCCCGTCGGGGTCATTGAGGAAGTCAAAGCCCGCGACTGTTTCGTAAGATCGTCGCGGGCTTTTTGCTGCGCTATTGTTCGTCTAGCGGTGGGTTCCTAAAAACTCGTAGCCACCGACGCCAGATGGTGGATCGCGAAACATCCGAAGTTCCCACTCTGGCGAGCTTAGAAAAAATTTGCCGCTCAATTTCATGAAATACGACGCCTTCTTACTCGTTTCGTTCGGCGGTCCCGAAGGACCAGACGAGGTCATGCCGTTTCTTGAAAATGTGCTGCGGGGCAAAAACGTACCTCGCGAGCGGATGCTCGAGGTGGCAGAGCACTACAAGCACTTCGGCGGTGTGAGCCCGATCAACGAACAGAACCGAAAGTTAATGGCGGCGATCCGCGAGAACTTCGCCGCTCACGGTCTCGACTTGCCGGTCTATTGGGGGAATCGCAACTGGAATCCGATGCTCCCCGATGCGCTGCGCGAGATGAAAGCCGATGGTGTGAAGCGGTCGCTAGCGTTTTTCACCAGTGCGTTTAGCTGTTATTCGGGCTGCCGCCAATATCGCGAGAACATTCAAGTGGCGCGCGATGAAGTTGGCGAAGGAGCCCCCGAGGTAGACAAGCTGCGGATGTTCTTTAATCATCCGGGTTTTGTCGAGCCATTTGCCGAGAATGTCGCGAAGGCTCTCGCCAACCTTACGGACGCCGACCGGTCGAGTGTTCCGCTGGTGTTTACTGCCCACAGCATTCCGATGTCGATGGCCGACAACTGTCGGTATGAACTGCAACTCAAAGAGAGTTGTCGCCTGGTGGCCGAAGCGGTCGGCAACGACAACTGGACGCTCGTTTACCAAAGCCGCAGCGGTCCGCCCGGACAGCCTTGGCTTGAACCCGACATTTGTGACCACATCCGCGAGCAACACGCAGTCAGCAAGATGCAGCAACTCGTAGTCGCGCCAATTGGCTTCGTGAGCGATCATATGGAGGTATTGTTTGATCTCGACACCGAGGCAAACGACCTGTGTAAAGAACTCGGTGTCGAAATGCAGCGGGCGGCGACCGTTGGCACGCACCCTCGATTTGTTGATATGATTCGCGAACTGGTTATCGAACGGATGAACGATTCGGCCATCCGACCGACGCTTGGAACTTTTGGGCCGAGCCACGATGTTTGCCCGGTCGATTGTTGTACGTACACGCCGAGGCGGCCGGGCTAACGAACGACGTCTTGAACATGATTGAATACACATTCTCAAAAACACAACGCCTGCTCAAGAAGACTGATTTTGACTCCGTCTTCGCGCGCAAGGCGAGTGTCGCCGATGGAATGTTGATTGTGTATGCTTGCGAAAACGATCGAAACCAATCGCGTCTCGGCCTCGTCGTGTCGCGAAAAGTCGGGAACGCAGTCGTGCGAAATCGCTGGAAACGCTTAGTTCGCGAAGCGTTTCGGCTCGCACAACACGACTTGCCGAAGTGCGACTTTGTTGTCCTCCCACGCGGCAAACAACCGCCTGAGTTCATGGCGGTCCAAATATCGCTTAAGAGCTTGTCCGCGCGGGCTGCAAAGCGGCTAACGAAAACTGAAAGCGAGCGATGAGCTGGCTGCTAAGCATTCCTTCGATCTTTGTTATTGCCGCCATCAGGTGCTACCAGAAATATATTAGCTCGGTGCTCGGACCGTGTTGCCGGTTTCAGCCGACTTGCAGCAAGTACGCGATTGAAGTGATTCGCCGCGATGGCGTGATTGTGGGAGGGGTTCGTACGGCCTGGCGGATTTTGCGTTGTCATCCCTGGTCGAAAGGGGGGCACGATCCGCCTTGAGGTTTCTCCGTCATTCCCGCACAGAGGCTGTGAATAAATGGGACTGGCTCTACGGCGCATTGGCTTTGGCCCGCCAAGTGGCATCATCCGTAGTGCCTGTCCCATTTATTCACTTTGCACTCGCGGATAATGTTGTGAAAAAGTGGGACAGGCACCGCACTTTGAACCGCTGCGTCGCGCGTACTCAGGTTAGGTGCGGAGCCAGTCCCATTTTTTCACAACCTCGTAGGCGGGAATCGCGACGCGACGGTTTCTCTCAAGATTCCCGCCTGCTCGGGAATGACGCTTACTTCCACTCACAGCCTTTGACTTTCGCTTGCTGCCATTCGACGGCAAGCATAATACTATTCACACCCGAACCGATGCCGAGCATGGCGACCTTTGTGTTGGGCTCGATCGCGCCACGTTCGGCGCCGAGGGCCATCGTTACCGGCAGGGCGGCGGACCCGGTGTTGCCGAGTTCGGCGAGCGTTTGGTAGTCGAGCGACGTGTCGAGTCCGAGCGTCTCGAACATCAACTTGCGATGGGCGACGCCGACTTGGTGACAAAATGTTCGGCCGATGTCGGCGCGGGCCCAGTCGGATTCGCTGAGGAACTTATCGAATGTGAACGCCCCGGTCGCGACGCCCGCGCGCATCAGTTGTTCGCTGTCGGTATGCATCAGCTCGACCAGTCCGTCGCTTTGGCAGAGGGAGTGATGTGACGTATCGCAACCGGCAGCGGCAGCAATAAGTCGGTTGCCGGTTTGGCTGAGGCGCTCGCCACATAACACAACGGCGACGCTCGCTGAGCCGATCGTCAGCGATGCGATAGCGTACTTCACGTCGTCGCGAGTCAGCGACTCATCGGCATTGAGTTTTGCGATGGTGTTCTCGACGAGCGTGCGCCCTAGTTCGCTGCCGACAACGATGCCCGCTTCGATGTGGCCCAGCTCGATCATATTGGCGATCTGGACGATACCGTTGAGGACACCGAGGCAAGCATTCGAGAGATCGTAAATCACACAAGATTTAGGAAGCTCAAGCGAACGATGCACACCGCAGGCGGTGGCCGGTTCGAGAAAATCGCGACACACGGAACCATGAATGAGAGCGCCGATTTTATCGCGATCGATGCGACTTGCTTCGAGAGCGAAGTTCGCGGAGCGACGGCTGACGTCCCCCGGCTTGGTTCCTGCTGGAAAAAACCGTCGCTCGGCGATGCCGGTCATGAGCTCGAGCCGCCCCTCAGGCAAACGCAGCCGCTCGTAGAGCGGCGCGAGCCGCCGTTCGATTTCGGCGGTCGCAATCCGCTCTGCAGGAAGGCAGTAGCCGAACGATTCGAGGAAGACTTTGCTGTATCGCACTGGGAATCACGAAGGAACGAAAGACATCGCCAAGCGTAGCAGACATGGCTGCCCTTCGTGAGTAGCGGCTGACAGAAAAGTCGCGCCGATTAGTTCGTTTGACTAACCGGGTTCGTTTGACTAGCGGGCCGACGGGTGCCGACGACCCGGAAGAATCGATTCACGACCACGGCAAATAGTACCGTTCCCGTGATCGTCCCAGCGACATCGGCAAACCAATCGTAGAAGCTGCAATTGCGGCCCATCGGCGGTTGAAGCAGCTCGTCAACGGCTCCATAGAGTGCGAGCACAAGCACCAATGCAACAAGTGACTGGGCTGTCAGACGTCCGGCATACGAGGCCCACGCGGTTGCGACAATCAGTGCGAGGCCACCGAACGCGGCAAAGTGGGCGACTTTGTCGAGGTGTCCATGGTCGAGACCGGCAATCGCATTCGGCCAGTGCGTTGCAATAAACAACGCCAACCAATAGAGCCCGGCAACCCAGAGGATAGCGAACGTCCATCGACGTCGACGTCGGTTTCTCTGCTGTGGCTGCGGATCGGTCATGCCGGTGGGTTACTTATGGGCTCGAATTGAACAGGTTTTCTGCAAATCTAACTTTGACTCTCAGTGTAAACTGAATGCAGAGCTTGTCGACAGAGCGGCCGTTCTCACTTCAATTCTTAACGCATTAACGGACTTACGATGATTGTTCCGCCTGGGTTCGACGACCAGCGAGCCATGCGGCGAGCCTTGCTGCTAGCGGCCACGGCGGCCTCGCTCGACGAAGTGCCCGTCGGGGCAGTCATCGTCCGCGAAGGCGAGATTATTGCCGAGGCGTATAACCAGCGCGAGCAACTCGCCGACCCGACCGCCCATGCCGAGATGCTGGCAATCACGCAAGCGGCTGCGAGTGTCGGTGGCTGGCGGTTGAGTGATTGTACTTTGTACGTCACACTCGAACCTTGCCCCATGTGTGCGGGGGCGATCGTTCAAGCCCGCATGACGCGCGTCGTGTATGGAGCGGCCGATCCGAAAGCGGGAGCGGCCAATTCGCTGTTTCGGTTGCTCGACGACGAAAGACTCAATCATCGCTGCGAAGTCACTAGCGGTATTTTGGCGGACGAGTGCGGGGCGATATTGTCAGATTTCTTTCGACGTCGCAGGAAGTTGTAACCATCCGTGAGCGCGATACCATTCGATGGTCTCGCGATAGCGCTGGGCGAGCGACGCGTGGCACGAGAAGCCGAGCTCGCTGGTTGCTTTTTCGGTCGAGGTTACCCAACCTCGGGCCGAGGCTTCGCGAAGCTTGTCGAAGTTAAGCAAATTTGGTGGTCGGCCGAGCTTGGTGGCCGCTTCGCAAAACAATGCGCCCGAGGCGAAAACCCACGGTCGCACGCGAAGCGATCGGAGCTCTTGGCCGAGTGACTTGGCGATCGTATGTCCGATTTCAGCCAGCGACGTCGGATTCGGATCGGCCAGATGATAAACGCCGCGACTGTTGTCATCGCAGCGTAGCGACAAGCCACGATCGACCACCAGCGAGATTCCGGCTGCGAGGTCGTCGGCGTGTAGCGCCGAGAGCGGCAGCCCTTTGCGCGGGACGATCTGCCAGCCGGTACGCGCAATCGTGCGGACTAGCACCAGCCCATCGCGGTCGCCACCCCCAAACACCAGCGGCGGGCGGACGATGCTCGTTGGCACCCGGTCGGCGAATTCGCGCGCGGCGAATTCGCCGGCCAGTTTGCTGCGGCCATAGTCGGAAACGGGTTCGCAAGCGTCGGCTTCCTTGCGGGGCTCCTCGGAAGTTCCCGGACCAGCCGCAGCGAGTGACGAAACGACCACCAATCGAGGCGGGCTGCCACAATCAGCACAGGCCCGAACCACGTTTCGCGTACCGATTTCATTGACCGCGTACAAATTGTTTCGTGAACGTGCGCGCGTCTTGGCTGCCAAGTGGATCACCACGTCGACCCCCTCGACCGCTTTTGCGAGCGACTCGACAACGGTCACGTCACCTCGCACAAGTTCGATATCGAGCGATCGAAGCCGACTGACATCGCTCGACGAACGCACCAGTGCGCGGACCGTTGTGGTCGATGCTTGAAGTCGCGCGATCACAGCGGGTCCAATAAATCCGTTCGCACCGGTAACGAGCACTCGCATCATGAAAGTTCGTTCGCAGTTGGCGTGGTCGAATCGTGCGGGCAACGGTACACTCGCACAGTCATGTCGAAGGCTACCATCATTGCCGTCACCAACCGTCGCGAGCAACGGCTCGCGCTTGCTTTGCCGTGGCGGATCGACGGACGAGATCCTGTGTGGGCACCGCCGCTGCGTGGCGTTCAGCGGCAATTGATGGGCTTCGCGTCGCACCCGTTCTACGAGCGGGCGTCTTCGCAATGCTTTTTGGCGGTCCGCGATGGCCAGACTGTTGGTCGGATTGTGGCCATCGTCAACGCTGTGCATAACGAATTCCACCGCGAGCAGCGTGGATTTGTCGGCTTCTTTAGTTGCATCGACGACACTGACGTCGCCAACCAACTGTTCGACGCCGCCGCCGAGTGGCTTCGCGCGCGAGGAATGACGGCCATGCGCGGACCGGCCAACCCCAGCATCAACTACGAGTGGGGACTGCTGGTCGAGGGATTCGACACTCCTCCGTATTTCATGATGACCCACAACCCGGCCTACTACGAATCGTTGTGGTTTGCCGGTGGTTTCACGAAGGTTCAAGATCTGTACGCATTTTGGGGCCACCGCGACATGCTCGCCACTGTGAGCGACAAGCACCGCTTCGTCGACGAGAGTATTCGCGAACGCTTTGGCATCACTCTGCGTCCCATGCGTCGCAAAACTTTTCGGCACGACGTCGAAATGTTTCTCGAAATTTATAACGACGCGCTCGCCGGCACTTGGGGATTTGTGCCGCTCACGAAGGGCGAGATCGATCAACTGGCTGGTGAACTGAAACATCTGATTGTGCCCGAACTGGCAATCGTCGCCGAGCAGGAGGGCCGAGCGATTGGCGTTTGTTTTGGGTTGCTCGATTACAATGTGCCGATTCGCGCGAGCGACGGTCGACTGTTTCCCTTGGGATGGTGGCGATTGTTCAACGCTCGCAAACACGTCAAACGTCTAAGGGTTGTAAGTGCCAACGTCAGGCCCGAGTTCCAAAATTGGGGAGTCGGTATCACGCTTGTGCGAGGTTTGCTGGAACCGGTCGCGAAGTTTGGTATCGAAGAGTGCGAATTCTCGTGGGTGCTCGAGTCGAATGATTTAAGTCGAAAGACGCTCGAAAAAGGGGGAGCGAAGCGTTACAAGACCTATCGCATTTACGACCGCGATTTGTAACTTTTGTGATCGAACCAAAACACTGGACCACTTGAGTAAGGAAGGAACGCAAAATAACTTCCTCATTGTGACGGTGAGCGAATAAATGGGACTGGCTCCGAGCGTATTGTTGGCTGCTGCCTCGACTGGTTTTGTGCTCGGTGCCTGTCCCATTTATTCGCGCTGGAGCGGAGCAGTC
>JBGSRO010000172.1:0-9355 GCA_041737535.1 Pirellulales bacterium
ATCGCTTCGTGGCTCAATCGCTACCGCCGCATTCTGGTGCGGTGGGAAAAGAAGGCCAAAAACTACGAAGCCTTGTTGCATCTCGTCTTCGCTCACATCCTGTGGCGGAATTCTTGAGGTTCTGGGATAGGTTCTTAATCCGGCCTACGTCTGCGCGGGCGTTTCCTATCAATCACAGCCGCTCGTTACTTAGGGTGCCTTTCCGGACACACGATCCAACAACGCTTGATCTGATGGAATGAGCCGATCGCGTCGTTCCATCGGCTCGACTCGATTGTAGATGTCGTGCCTTACCTCATCGGGTCCAGCTTCCAACCCAAGCTCCACCAAGTCCATCACTCCAATGAACTCAAAGTAAACCATGTTTCCGGCATCATTGGTGTATGAGTATTCGGCCGAGTTGCGCCAACGCTGCGATTGGCGAAGTGCCACTGGCGCAGAACTGGCTTGCAGGTTGAGAATTCGCTCTTCGCAAATGCGCCGTTTACCAGAGTTACCATTGACGTCGACGCGAAACTGAAAAATCAACTTGGCCGCGTAACGTCGCATAATGCAGTCGCACAACAATTGAACCGAAACAAGTCACCGCTGACTGGTAAATGTTCTAGTAAATCGCCATCTATAACCACAAGTTCGGGTCCCATGCTCACATCGCGCAGCAGGGCGAGCATGTGCGGCGTTGCTAGCAATATCGGTATCGATAATCGCTACGATTAGCTGTAAACTGAAAGATAGTGGCTAGCAAACATACCGGCTGCAAAAAAATGAACGGCAAAGTGTTCGACAGTATTCTAGCGCAAGCTCAGCAACAACTGTCAGTAACCGAACAACTTCGCTTGGCGGCCGCGCTGACCAATTCGGCTGCGTTGTCGGACCGCGCGGTTGCTCATCGCATTACTGACCTGAAGGGCCTTGGCAAGGCGATTTGGGAAGGCGTCGACGCTGAACAATACGTCGAAGAGGAACGCGCATCGTGGGATGGGTAGATAAACTGCATGGCAGGCTCATTGCCATCGACACGGCTCCAATCATCTACTTCATCGAACAGCACGCAACGTTTGGGCCGGTCGTCGAACCGCTTTTCGACGCGATCGATGCGGCACAAGTTCGCGCAGTTACGTCTGTACTCACTCTTTGTGAAGTCCTTGTCCATCCGCTCAAGAATCACGACGAAGGTTTGGCTCGTCTTTATAACGATACGCTGTTGAGTTCGCCGAACATCGATACTTTGCCAATCACTGCGACAGTGTGCCAATTGGCTGCTTAACTGCGTGCGAGCCACAAATTGCGAACCCCCGACGCGATACAGCTTGCCGTCGCAATCGAGTGTGGTGCCGAGGTTTTTGTTACGGGCTATCGAGACTTTCCACAAGACAAGATAGAGATGATCCGCGTTACGGATCCAAAGCTGCGGTGATTCATCACCCCGCATAATCGCCGGAGCCCATGCTCACATCGCGCAGCAGGGTGAGCATGAACGATGGGCTAGCCATTCTGGTTTTAAGAATGGATGGGATGACAGGATCGGCGGGATTGACGGGAAAGCGTGCCGCAATGCGGCGCGAAAAGGTCATGCCAACCGGCGGCAGTACGACGCTGGACGGGCTATTGAAAAACCGCGTGTTGGCCTGTCGCCCCGAGGTATGCGCCCCACGCCATATTGAGGATCGTGACGATCAAGAAGATCACCGAAAGCACGACGCCGATCTTCGCCGACCTGTGTGGCTTTGCGGCGAGCCCCTTTACCGCGAGCGCCTTTCTCCCGAGAACGAGACCGGCGATGCTCGTCGGCAGGCCGAACAGGGGAATAAACCATGTGACGATGGAAACGAGGCCGAAGAGAAGGCTCGCCCGCGCGTTGCCGTGCCCCCTGCCAGTCGTTTCCGTCATGCCGGCGCTCTGGGGCGACTCGTAGGGGTTGATCATCGGTCGGCTTTCTCGCGCACGACGTTTGGTTATATCGACGGCGGAATTGCGTGTGCGTTGCCGACGGTATGATTAGAAAGATGGGTTCGCAGGGGACCGGGGGTGCCCTGATCACAAAGAATTTTCATCCGACCGGGCTCGATATCGAGTGACGCGGCGGCAAACTCCAGGACAGATTCTACCTGATTCCGACTGACGCCCGGAAACCAGTCGAGAAGCTGTTCGACGGTAGCGCCGTCTTCCAAATCCTCAAAGAGACTCCTCACGGGAACCCGGGTTCCCTGAAACACCCACGCTCCACTTACCTTTCCAGGAGATCTCTGTACTTCAACGCAATTTCCCCAGTTCATAAATTAAGCTTACGTCGGATTCATCGCTACTTCAAGTTAAGCACTGTTTCCCAGGGCTTCGCTGTCGGCTTAAAGAATGAGCTTCTCAGGCTCGCCCCGTCGCGAGAGCGTGTGTCCGAAAATCGTTGTAGAAATCGGTCGTTGCGTCGCTTACATTTGAGGGTGCCCTCCCTTGCATCTCCCGCTTCAAAAAGCCCGGCGCTGGATTCAGACAGACAGGACTTCAGGATCGGCAGGATGAACTGGATGAACGCTTCGCAATCACAAACAGTCATCCTGTAAATCCCGCCAATCCGGCCATCCCGTCCAACAATATCCTTCAATTGACAGCCATAAAACATGAAAACCCACCTGCTTTGCTTCCTGTTGGCGACTCAGGTCTCGCTCGCCCTCGCCCAGCGCGAGACGCCACCGGCGACCGCCGGCGCGAGCCCGAGCATCAACGAAAAGTTCCTCGACCGGAAGCTCGACCCCCAAGAGTGGATGAAGAGTTTTGAGGTCGAAAGCCGCGAGGTATTTGCGGCCCGCGACGCCGTGCTCAAGGCGACGGGCATCAAGCCAGGCGACCGGGTCGCCGACATTGGGGCGGGGACCGGGCTCTACACGGCTCTCTTTGCGAATCACGTGGGAGACGACGGCTGGGTCTACGCGGTCGACATCTCGCCCCGGTTTATTGAGCATATTGCGAATCGCATAGCCGAGGCGGAGCTCACGAACGTGACCCCGGTGATGTGTACCGGCACCTCGGCGACGCTGCCCCCAGGGGCGGTCGATGCCGTGTTCATTTGCGACACCTATCACCACTTCGAATTTCCGCCGAAGACGCTCGCTTCGATCTACGCGGCACTCGTGCCGGGGGGCACGCTCACGGTCGTCGACTTCGAGCGCGAGGAAGGGAAGACTCGCGAATGGTTGCTCGAGCATGTGCGTGCTGGCAAAGAGGTGTTTCGTCAAGAAATCGAGTCGGCCGGTTTTGAATTTGTCGAAGAGCCGAAGGTCGAAGGGCTCAAGGAGAATTATCTGCTCAAGTTCTGCAAGCCGGAGCGTTAACGAAAGGGGTCGGGAGTCTTTATTCGTTCCAGCGGAACGAATCAAGACTCCCGACCCCCTTGTGTATACGAATGAATCTCGACTCAACCAAGAAACTCGGTCTCGTTTCGACGACATGTCTCGTCATCGCCAGCATGATCGGCGCGGGGGTGTTCGTGTCGTCGGGTTTCGCGCTGGCGTCGCTTGGGTCGCCCCAGTGGGTGCTGATCGCGTGGGCGATTGGAGCGGTGATTGCCGTCTGTGGGGCGATTAGCTACGGGGCGCTGGTGCGCGATTTGTGTGAGTCGGGGGGCGAGTACTTGTTTCTCAGTCGCCGCATTCATCCGCTGGTCGGCTTTTTGGCTGGTTGGATTTCGCTGGTGGCTGGTTTCACCGGGGCGATTGCCTTTGCGGCCACGACGCTGGCAACCTATATCGCGCCGGCGGTGCCGAGTTGGAGCGGACTCGCTGACGACTCGTCGACGTGGACGGAAAAGTCGATTGCCATTGCTGTGGTTGTTCTCTGCACCTTGCAGCACTGCATCGGTTTGCGGACCGGAGCGACGTGGCAAACGGCCGTCGTATTGGGCAAGGTGATCGCGCTGGTGGGCATTGTCGGCGTCGGTTTGTTCTTGATTGGCGGTGGCCGCGGAACTCAGGCGACGATCCCGGCGACAACTCCCTCGCTGGGAGTCTTGGCGAGTTCGCTCACTTGGATCGCGCTGGCGTTTAGTGGTTTCAACGCAGCCGTTTACGTTGCCAGCGAAGTCGACGACGCCCCGCGAACGGTGCCGCGAGCGATGCTGATCGGGACGCTGATCGTCGCGGGATTGTATCTGGCGCTCAACGCCGTGTTCGTGTACGCCGGTCCGATGGACCAACTGGCAGGGGAGGGGGACATTGCTGCGGTAGCAATGGAACTGCTCGGCGGTGAACGACTGGCGAATGTCTGTCGCGCGGTGATTGCCGTTGCGCTCTTCACCAGCGTGTCAGCGAACTTAATGGCGGGCCCGAGAGTCTATGACCGAATGGCGGCCGATGGATTGTTTCCCATTCGGGCGATGCAGCCGGGTGGTGTTCCACGGTTGGCGATCATTGTGCAAGCGGTACTCGCCTGCATCGTGATATTGATTTCGGACCTGCAGCAACAACTCAACTTCCTGGGCGTGCTGCTCTCGATCAGCGCGGCGATGGCGGTAGGCAGTTTGTTCGTGCCTCGCGCCGATTCCACGACACGACTCACTCCACTGACCGCGATCGCGGCAGCGCTGTTTACGATCGCCTCGCTGGTATTCGCCGGCTTTGCGCTGGTGCACAGCTACAACTCGCTCGGCTCGGTGTGGAAAGCAGTGCTAGCGACGCTCGTGAGTGGGGTGGTGTTTTACTTTGTGATGAGTTGGTGGAAGAGGTAGCGTGGTCGCTTCGACCGTGGGAATGGAGTATATTTGAAGCATCCGAGGCCAAACTTTTGGAACTTCCCATGCGCAATGAATTTACCGCGATTGTCGAGAGGGATGGTGAGTGGTTTGTCGCCTACTGCCCCGAAATTCCCGGCGCCAACGGTCAAGGACTGACGCGCGACGAGAGCCTCGCAAGCCTCCGCGATGCCGTCGCGTTGATCTTAGAGGATCGTCGCGACGATGGTTTGCGAGGAATTCCCGAAGACGCTGACCGCAGTGTGATGACGATTGAGTGAAGCGGTCGACTTTGCTCCGCCACCTGCGAAAGCATGGGTGCTATCTCAAACGTGAAGGTCGGTCGCATTCGCTCTGGACCAATCCGGCCAACGGATCAACCGAAGCGGTTCCGCGTCACGCCGAAGTTCCCGACACCCTGGCACGCAAGATCTGCCGTGGTTTGGGAGTGGCTGATCCAAAGCGCGGTTAATCTTGTTCCGGCTGGCGATCACTCCCGCAATTGAAACAACCGCCGCAGCGCATCGAGCAGTCCGCTTGGCGTGCCGTCTTTGGCTTCGGTCCTGAGAGACTCCATGGGAGGGTGCAATAGTTTATTCACAAGTCGGTCAGCGAAGCGAGTGATCTCGTCGCGAGTGGCGTCGTCGGCCGATGGCAACTTGTTGAATAGCCGCTGGAGCTCGGTTGCTTTCACAGTGTCGAATTCTCCTCGCAGTTGGGCAATCACCGGCACCGTGGCGCGATGACGCGACTCGGCAAGAAACTTGGCCGTTTCGTCTTCGACAATCGCCTCGGCTTTGGGCAGTTCCTTCGCGCGGCTCTTGCGATTGCGATCGCAAGCCGTTCGCAGGTCGTCGATCGAATAGAGATAGGTTGCCATTTCGTCGCCGATGCGTGGGTCGAAGTCGCGGGGCATGGCGAGGTCGAGCACAAACAGCGGTCGCTGTTGCCGCTCGCCAGCAACATGCTGACGAAAGTAGTCGAGCGTCACGACAGGCTGGCCGGCAGCCGTGGTCGAAATGACGAGGTCAGCTTCGACAAGCTCGCGATGCAGGTCGCTCCAGTTGGCGACAGTGCCGTGCCACTCGCGAGCGAGTTGGATGGCGCGTTCTTGGCTGCGATTGATAATCACGAATTGCCGCGCGCCGGCGTCTTGCAGATAACGCAAAGTTTCGTCGGCCATTTCACCGGCACCGATGACGAGCACACGCTTGTCGTCGAACGACTCGAAAATCTGCCTTGCGAAGTCGGCAATAGCGACGCTGGGAATGCTAATGCGATGGCGATGCAAATCGGTTTCGCTCGCCACCCGACGCGCTACGCGAAGCGACGCTTGAAAACAAGCGTGCGCCAACGGCCCGGCGGTGCCATGGTCGCAGGCAAGCTCGTAAGCCTGTTTCACCTGCGAGAGAATTTGTGGTTCACCGAGCACCATGCTGTCGAGACTTGCCGCGACGCGGAACATGTGTCTCACGACGTCGGCATCGTTGAGTTCGGTGAGCTGGCTACGAATTTCGTCGACGGGAATTGTGTGCTGCTGAGCCAGGTGGAGCGCCAGTAGATCGGCCGAGGTCGGCTCCTGAGCTTGCTTCATCGCCGCATACAATTCGACGCGATTGCAAGTTGAGAGCAGCCACGCTTCGACATCGGGATGGGCTGCGTGCCAAGCCGTGAGCGCGCCGGCGACCTGCTCGGGCGTGAACGCGAGCCGCTCGCGGGTGGCGACACCCGTGTGATGATGTGAGCAACCGACCATGCTGAGTTTCATGCGGTGCCTCCGAGGTCTAAAGTCGCTGACCGCTCTGCGGTCTGTGGACTGATCGCGGAGCGATCAGCGACTGTCGCCGGCTTCGACTCATGCACGCCACCGGCCCACCGCATCGCGATTAGCATCAGCATCAGAAATCCGAACGAAGCGAGCGTAAGATAAGCGACCTTACGACCATGCCTCGCAGCGGGGTAAACCCAGCGGAAGACTTCCGCCACGACGAGCCAGAGCAGCAGCAGCGAACTAGTCCAGACCAACGGGTCGGCCCACAGCGACGCTGGCGTGGCATCGCTCCCGCGAAAGCGGCTAAGGATCACGCCAGCAATCACGCCACCGGCGACAAAGATGACCGAGAACCCCAGTGCTGTGCCGTTAACGTGTTCGAGCGTTTCGAGGCTAGGGAGCCGGAATCCACGCGAAGGGGGGAGCTTTCGTTTCAGCCGCCAGCTTTGCACGAGGTACATCGCTCCGGCGAGAAAACCAACGCTCACGGCAACCGCGCCAAGCGCGAGCAGCCATCCGTGCAGCGCGCCCCAAAAGACCGAACCGCGACGCGGTGCGAAAGGGCTCTCGCTCGAGTACGCGGCAACAACCACCAGAGCAACAACCAAAGGGAGCGAAAATAGGCCAACCGAGCTGCGCGGCATCGCGAATAGTCCGCCGACGTAGAGTGCGGCCAGCACCCAAGCGACGACCAAGTACCATTCGGCGGGCGTCCCCACTGTGGCCGCATCGCCGGCGGCGTGCAGCACGAGGTAAGCGCTGTGAGCAAACAGCCCCGCGACGGCCATCGCAATCATCACCACACGATGCCATCCGAACCGCGCCCACAGCCCCACGACTTCGAGCACCAAAGCGACGAAGTAGCTTGCGCCAAAACAGAAGATGGTAATGTTTTGCATAAAGTAATGACTAAATCCGAATGACGAATGTCGAATTACGAAGACTCGATCCCGTCATTCGTCATTCGGGCTTCGTCATTCTTGTTCGAGTCCGTAGTCGCGAATTTTCTTGTGGAGTGTGTTGCGGTTAATGCCGAGCCTTTGAGCGGCTTTGATTTGGACGCCTGCGCATTCGTTCAAAACTTGGGCAATCACCTCGCGTTCGACTCGGTCGACGATTCGCGAATGCAGGTCGTCGGCCTCGTCGCTGGCGCTGCTAAGTCCCTCGAGTACCAACTGCTCGGCGAGCGACTCGAAGTCGAGTTTGCGGAAGCCAATGCTGGGTGCCTCGCGTTCGCCTTTGACGATACCAGGCAGTAAATCGTAGGTCAGCTCGTCGCCGGTGGCCATGACGACAACGCGCTCGACGACGTTTTGCAACTCGCGGACATTGCCGGGCCAGTGGTAATCTTGCAGCGCTTCGAGCGCGCGAGGATCGATGTGCGATACGTAGCGATCGTTCTCTTCGTTGTAGACATTCAGAAAGTGGCCAACGAGCGTGGGAATGTCTTCGCGACGCGCACGTAGTGGCGGCAGATAAATCGGCACGACGTTCAGGCGATAATAAAGGTCTTCGCGAAAGCTCCCCTCGGTGGCTTCTTCGAGCAAGTCGCGGTTGCTGGCTGAGACCAGTCGCGTATCGACGCGAATCGTCGACGTGTCACCGACCCGCTCGAACTCTTTTTCTTGCAGCACACGGAGCAGTTTCACTTGCAGGAGCGGTGTCGTGCTGTTGATTTCGTCGAGAAAGATGGTCCCCGTGTGAGCCGCCTCGAATCGGCCGGTGCGATTGTCGATCGCCCCGGTGAACGAACCGCGAACGTGGCCGAACAACTCACTTTCGAGCAGGTTTTCGCTGAGCGCGCCGCAATTGACTCTCACAAATGGCTTGCTGCGACGCTCGGAGAGATCGTGAACCGCGCGCGCGATGAGTTCCTTGCCGGTCCCCGTCTCGCCGAGCAGCAGCACAGAAGCCTTGCTCCGCGCGACTTGCCGCGTGATGCGATAGACCTCGAGCATCGCCGCGCTATTGCCGATAATGCCTGGCAGCGAGGGTTGGTCGGCGGGGTTGTAAACGGGGTAGGCCATCGATTAGGAGTTGGATGGAGCTTGTAGGCCGGAACGAGCGTACGCGCGCTGTTTCGGCGTCGAACTATTTACCGGTCGGTCGTGCCGGAACTACGCGTACTTGTTCCGGCCTAAAACTTATTCTGCACCCTTCATTTCGCGTCGCCTTGGCGCTTCAATGGCGTCGAGCACTTTGCTCAGGATTGCCGCGTCGGGTCGCTCGACGGCAAGTGCTTGATTGTAGAGGTCATATTGCCGGGCGATCTGCTCGGTCGTCAGCAGCACACCATATTTGTCGATGCTGGTGGCGAGCGCCGCGGTCGCCGACTTACGTTGGTCATCGGTAAGCAGGCCTCGGTTGGCAAAGCTTACGAGCGTCTCTTGACTTCCGGGTGTGCCCAACAGCGCGAGCGTTTGCCAGCTCTTGTCTCCCGCGACGAGCGGATTGATGTCGCTCGCCCGTCGTGCGAGACCACTACGCAGGCGATAAAAATCGCGACCATCGGCGAGAAACTGCCGCACCAAACCGGCCGCCGCGTCGGCCGCAGCGAGTCGCTCGTCGGCGGTCGGCCAATCGCGCGGCAATAGCTGAGCCAGTTCGTCGCCAATCGCGAGCCGCGCTGCTTCGCTGTGAGGTCTGAGCCGAGCGATCACGCGATCGTGTTCGCGGGCGATCTGTTCGGCGTGGGTGAGTTGTGTCTCGCGGGCGATCAGCACAATGGGCACCAGCGCGGTGTTGGGATTGCGACGCAGCCGAAAGACCACCTCGCGAACATCGGGCGTACCGATCGTCATGTCGATCCAAACTTGCTCGACGTCGGCGCTGGCGGTAGCAACTTCGACCACTTGCTCGCCGTT
>JBGSRO010000185.1:0-6890 GCA_041737535.1 Pirellulales bacterium
GGGCTGGCATTTCGATTGTCGCATTGGTACTCTCGGCCATGGTGGCGTACTCCTGGGGGTGATGGTTGTGAATAAACCAAATCAAACCCAAGTACGCCGCCCTTTTCAAGATCACTCATCCACAGGATTCGGTTATATCTCCGTACGAGATCGAGATATTGCAAGGAGCCGTCTCTGCGGACCATGTGCATGTTCTGCTGAGTTGTCCACCAACGATGTCTCCCAGCAAGGTGATGCAGTACATCAAAGGAAAAAGCTCTCGAAAACTGATGATGGAGTTCAAGCATCTGCAGAAGCAGTATTGGGGTCGCCACTTGTGGGCCCGGGGGTATTTCGTTGCATCGATCGGGAACGTGACTGACGAGGCGATCATGGAGTACATCCGCAACCAAGACGGTACCCAGCCGAGTGATGGTGACGACGACTTTCAGGTTTCCCCATCGTGAGCGAAGGACTTCAGTCCGTAGCTCACGATTTTCTCCAACCCACCGGCTTCAGCCGGTGGTAGTTCAGTCTCGACCTTAGGAAGCACAGGTTCCCGTGCTGTGCATTGACGAGCAACCGGTGCAATTGGTTGAAGAGGTCAAGTGTCCGATCGAGGCGACCAGGGATCACCCTCAGCGTGTCGATTACGAGTACAAACGCGCGGGGGTCGCGAACATCTTCATGTTTGCCGAACCGCTCGCCGGGTGGCGACACGTTTCGGTCCGCGACAGGAAGACCAAAGTCAATTGGGCGCTCGAGATGGCCGACCTGCTGAAAGGTCGTTATGCCGACTGTGAAAAGGTGATTGTCGTCTGTGACAATCTCAATACGCACACCATGGGGGCGTTTTATGAAACCTTTGAGCCCGCACGAGCACGTTCCCTGATGAGCCGCATTGAGTTTTACCACACGCCCAAGCACGGCAGTTGGAAAGGAACGCAAAATAACTTCCTCATTGTGACGGTGAGCGAATAAATGGGACTGGCTCCGAGCGTATTGTTGGCTGCTGCCTCGACTGGTTTTGTGCTCGGTGCCTTGTATCTTTCATTATTGGGAGCTGTTAGCACTAGAATAGAGGCGGCTCCGCCGAGTGAGCGTAGCGAACTCGGCGGAGCCGCCGCGCCGGCCACGTGATCGTCGTGCCTGAGGCCCCGAGGCCGTGGGACAGCCTGATCCTGGTCGGCTTTGTGAGATTGAACCCGAACAGTCGCTTGGGCCGCTGCCTCGGCAAGCCCGCATTCGCAAGGAAGGGAGACTCTCATGGATTCTGTCGTGATCGGAATTGATGTCGCCAAAGAGAAACTCGACATGGCCACCCCTGCGGGCACGTCCTCCTGGGAGAACACGCCGGAGGGTCATCGAAAGTTGATCGCCGAGCTCGCGCCATGGTCGATCGAATCGATCATCATCGAAGCCACCGGCGGCTACGAACGGGCCATCGTGGCCGAGTTGGCCGCCACCGGGCTGCCGGTTGTGGTCATCAACCCCCGCCAGGCACGAGACTTCGCAAGGGCCACCGGTCGCCTCGCCAAAACCGATGCCATCGATGCCCAGGTGCTGGCGGAGTTCGGACGCGCGGTAAAGCCCGAGCAACGACCGCTGCCCGACAAAAAACAGCTTGATCTGCAGCAGCAAATCGCTCGCCGACGGCAGCTTGTCGGCATGCTCACCAGCGAAAAAAACCGCTTGGGCCAAACGACCGATAAGCTGGTGTGTAAAACCATTCGTGCCGTTTGCAAAACGCTCGACAAACAGCTCGAAACGCTCGATCAACAACTGCAACGCTCCATCGAGGAAACTCCCGCGTGGCGCGAGAAAGACGATCTGCTGAAGAGCGTTCCTGGCATCGGACCAAAAACGGCTTCGGCTTTGGTGGCGGAGCTCCCCGAGTTGGGGCAATGTTCGCGGCAAAAGATCGCCGCCTTGGTGGGCGTCGCACCGATCAATCGCGATAGCGGAAAGTATCGAGGGCAACGCACCACCTCCGGAGGACGCGCGACTATCCGCTCGGCCCTCTACATGGCTACTCTGGTTGCCACGCAACACAACGAGAAAATCAAAGCCCATTACCAACATCTGCTCGCACTTGGAAAGAAGAAAAAAGTCGCATTGGTCGCCTGTATGAGAAAACTACTCTGCATCCTCAATGCCATGATCCGAGACAAAAAAACTTGGAATTCCATCGTGAATCCCGTTGACGTTTAAGACAGTCGCTGTCCCAATTTTTCACAACATTATCCGTGAGTGCAAAGTGAATAAATGAGACAGGCACTACGGATGATGCCACTTGGCGGGCCAAGGCCAATGCGCCGTAGGGCCAGTCCCATTTATTCACAGCCGCTACGCGGGAATGACGGAAGCTTGTTGCTCGCGACTAACGAGCAGCCGGCCCAGGGCGCATTGCCGCAAACAGCGCCTCGAATTCGTTCATCATGGTTCCTTCGCGATATTTGAGTTCGACAAAAGCCTTCGCATAGTTCGACATACTCGCGAAGTAGGCGCGGTCGGCGTCGGCGACGGCAGTTTGGGCTCGCAGTACCAAGTCAACTGAGCTGCGACCCGCTTCGAACTCGGCATCGGCCGCTTGCACACGCCGCAGCGCGGCGACGCGGCGCTGGTCGGCCGTTTGTAGGCTTAGGTAGCTGCGCTCGACCTCGCGAAAGGCGTGTTGTAGTTCGCGCTGGACTTCCTGTTGCTGAACCACGAAAACCTCACGCGCCTTGGCGAGTTTCTGCATGATGTGTCGGCGTTTGGTTGTCGAGGCGCGTTGGCCGAGTGTGGTCGAGAATTCGAGCCCCACGTTCCAGCCGGTGTTGTCGCCGCCGAAGAGTGACTCGTAGGCGCTGTTGTTGTTGATGCCCAGCGCGTCGTCGCCGAACCCGTTGAGTTGAGCACCGGCCACCAGGTCGAGTTGAGGTTGCGTCAAACTGTCGGCGGCGCGGAACTGGGCCTCGAGGTTCTCGACCCGCCATTGTTGCTGTTGCAGTTCGAGCCGCGACGCAGACGCGATCGATGTCGATGCGTGCCAGTCGAGAATCACTTCGCCCGTGAAAGGCTGTGCGTCGGGGACCAGCAGCCGGGCATTGTGGTCGGTGAGCCCGATCAATCGCCGCAAGCGAGTTTCGCGATCAAGTAGTGCGGCAACGGCGTCGCGGGTGGCCGTTTGTCGCTGGAGATAGGCTTCCTCAACCTGGGCTTCCTCAGCAAGGTTGCCCCCCGAGAGGCCGAACGACGCGCGGGTTTGCACTCGTTCAAAAAGCTCACGAGCACTGTCGCTCGAAGCCGCCAGACATTCACGGTCGCGATGAGCATGCCACAAATCCCAGTAGGCATTTTGAACTTGTTTGAAATGTTGCTGCAAACGCAGTTCGAATTGCGATCCGGCAATCTGCTCGTCGATCTGGGCCGTCCGTACACCACGCCCGAGTTGTCCGCGGGTGCGGGAAATTGGCCCCGAGATGTCGGTGAAGTCGCTCCCCCGACCGGCCCACAAAGGTTGGCGAATTTCGGATCGCAAAAAACTGATATAAGGAGAGTTGAGGCTGCTGTTGCTCAAGTTGCTGGGGTTGTAGTTCCAGTTGTTGACGAACGAGATCGCCCCACCGGTCTGTGTCGGTCGGTCGAGTCGCCCGATGATCGCTCCCGAGTCGCTCACCAGCAGATTACCCGGCGCGACGTTACCGGCAAAGAAGTTGTTGGTTTGGACGAGCGAGTTCTGTCCCCACTGGGCACCAATGGCGAGCTGGGTGTCGAAGGCCGCGAGTGCCGCCTCGACGCCGTAGTCGCTCGTCGCGTAGATATTCGGGTCGAGCGACGACGCGACACTCTCGGGGCTGGCGAGCAGCGCGCTGGCTGGCGAGAGAAATCCGTTCGGATCGAGAATGACGGTGGCATGCGCGACCGCTTGTTGGACAACGAAGTTCATATCGATCGGCAGCTTCTTGTCGGGCGAGAGCGCATCGAATTGTTCGAGTTCGCGAAGGCTCAGCGGCGGAAGCGACGGCCCGATGGGGGGCGGGTCGTCGGTCGGCACGCTCATCGCCGGAGCATCGAAGGCGACCAGTACGATGGGCGAAGGCTCGCTATCGGCGACCGCGTCGAGGTCGGCTTGCGAGGCAACACTCGGCTCAATCGTCCGACATGCACCACAGCAACAGAGCAGTCCGAACAGCAGCAACCACGGCCCTCGTGCGGCCGTCGTCGGTGTCGATTGCCGCTGTTGGTCGTCACGCCGCACGGGTTTATTTCAAGCCGAAGGAAAAGTTAACATCGGTTCACTCGATCAGCAGCGATCCCTCGATACCGCCGCGAAGTCGTCCCCCCACGTTGGCAACTTCGGCCGCGACGCGGATCGTTTGTGACACGGGCTCGATTTCGGCATCGACGAACGTGAGCACACCCGGCAAGCGAATCGCCCCGGCTCCGTCGCCCACTTGCAAACCGATCGACCTCCCGGGGCGGAGGTGCTGGGCGACTTCCAGGGGCGCGAATCCGTCGACCACCAAACGACCGACATCAACCACATCGGCAATCACTTCGCCCTGCTGTACGACTTCGCCCGGTCGCTTATGAACCGCCCTGACAAACAGACGATTGGGAGCCCGAATGTGGAGCGTTTCGAGCTGTGCGTCGATTTCGGCCAACTTGAGTTTTGCCACCGCGAGCGTGTGGTTGGCCTGTTCGAGTTGCAGTCGTGCCTTCTCGGCGGCGAGCTCGATCTCATGGAGTTCGAGGTCGGAGACCGTGCCGGCCCGCGATTGGTTGGCCCCAATCGCGCGGTCGTATTTCAGTTGGGCAAGCTCCGCCGACTTGCGCGCGAAGCGCACCTCGATGTCGTTAGTCGCTTCGTGGGCGAGCGTGGCGCGAGTGGCGAGCGTGACACCGTCGCGCAAACGAGCCACGTCATCGCCTGCCGCCACGATGGTGCCCGGAGCGACAACCTCGGCGATCAAACCGGGACGCTCGCTGGCGAGGGCAATCGAATCGGCAAAGTGAACGCGGCAGCCATCGATTCTCCGGTTCGCAGCAACCGCTGGTTCGACTCCTGCGGCAACGCAAGAGGTTGTGCCGATGGCAACGAACATGACGCCAAACGCGAGCCGAGCGAGGGTGGAGCAGAGCATATTGGCATGTCAGGTTGGGAGTCCCCCCCGGGCGAGCGACGATGTTAGTAGGGAATACCGCCACCGGCAAGTTCAAGTGACTCTGCCACGAGTGGCGTTGGGCGATCGGTTTGACTTCGGCTTGAGAAAATGGGCAGAATGAGAGGCCATTGGAATGACAGCAGGGTCAAAACGGGAGCTCCAGGCTTGAAGAATGCTGCGTTTGCCATTTTGATTTGCGCCAGCCTCGGCTTGCCCCGGCCTGTTCGCGCCGAAGGACCGCTAACAGTCTCGGCGTCGACCAGTCGGGTTGCTAGCAGTGACTCGAGTGCGCGGGTGGCGCAGCCCCGATCGATCGGTTCGGCTTCGTGTGCGGCGGCCAACTGCCACGGCGGGGCCGATCGTGGTCGCTTCTCGCACGGTGACCCCTGGTCGCCGGTCGCTTACAACATGTGGATCGCCAGCGACCCCCACGCGGGCGCGTACGCGACGCTCTTGAGCGACGAGTCACGGGCGATGGTCAAGAAACTCGGCTTGGGTGATGCCCACTTGGAGCCGACGTGTCTCGCTTGTCACGGACCGACCGCAACACCCGACCGCGTGCCGGCATCGCCACCGACAACACACGTCGAAAAAATGAAAGACGGAGTCGACTGCGAGTCGTGTCACGGCGCGGCCGAGCGTTGGCTCGACCCTCACAAGACCGATAGTTGGCGATTCATGTCGGCGGCCGAGAAGGCCAACTATGGTTTTCGCGATCTCGACAACTTGGCCGAGCGCACGCAGCGGTGTGCCGAATGTCACGTTGGGTCGCAGGGGCTCGATGTGAATCACGACTTAATCGCTGCTGGGCATCCGCGGCTGCTGTTTGAAATGTCGTCGCTCCACGCCCGACTGCCAAAACATTGGCGCGACGAAGTGGAACCAATCGAAACGCTCGACGCCAAACTGTGGACCGTTGGGAGTCAAGCGGCACAGACGGCTACGCTTGCGCTGCTCGAATCGCGCGCGGCCAATCGCGACGCGGCTTGGCCTGAGTTTGCCGAGTACGACTGCTTCGCTTGCCACCACACGTTGGCTGATTCCGACTTGCGACGCGATTTGGCCGCGAATCGACCGAGCGGGCGACTTGGTTCGCTCCGCTGGCGAGAGCCCGACTACGCCGAACTGGGTGACCCCTTTGCCGACAACCCCTCGACAGACAATCAAGACAACCCGCGTGCTGCGCTGCGACGTGAGATGTCGCGGCCAATTCCCAATCGCGACCGCGTCGTCGAACTTGCGAAGAAAGCACGTGAGACGGCCGCCGCCGACGCGGCTAGTCTGCTGTCCGAGCCGCTCGATCGCGCGAGGATTCACGCATACATTCGCCAACTATCGAGCGCCAGCGACCAGACTCCTGTCACATGGGAGGCGGCTTCGCAGCGCTATTTGGGGCTCGCGGCATTGCATTATTCGAGCGTCGCCAGCAGCGGTAATCAGGTTTCGCCACCGGGAAGCACCGCCCGCGAACGCCTCGACCGGTTGCGCTCGCTGCAGCAGTTGCTAAGTTTCTCGGCAGCCAGCGACGAAGGGCGGTACAATGGCCCGCAGGACTGGAGCCGCGAACGACAAACGGCGATCGTAGGTGAATTGCGGGCAATTCACGATACGGTGAAACAGCCTTAGAACCTATCTCAAAACCATAAGAACCAACTGATCGCTAGCATGCGTACATATCATCGAGCATTCTGTTCTTCTCAACGGCACGGAGGTGACGGGTATGAGGAAGGAGTTTCGAGGATCGAGTTGGCGGATGTCGGA
>JBGSRO010000239.1:0-21429 GCA_041737535.1 Pirellulales bacterium
CCCCCCCCCACGGCTCAAGACTAGATCAGTCAAGCGAAATGACTTGAACAGTCTGGTCGTCGCTATGCACGAACGCCGCCGCTGCGAACGACGGTGGCCCGAAACTCCCCTTTGCGTTGTTGCTAAATGCATAAGGCTCGGTCGGGTAGCCGAGCGGGTGATAGTCGAGCTTGCCGTTTTCGTTGGTGTCGCGATAAATGGCGACGACGTACTTGCCGGCTTCGAGGGGGGGAGTAGTGAATGTCCACTTGGCTTCGTCCCACTTCGCGGCACCGAGAGCCGCCGGATTCTCCCGTGTCTTGAACGAACCGGCCGAATCAAATATCGCACAGCGGATTGGCCCCCCTTCTTCCTGGGCTCGGATGTTAAGCACGATTGGCCGACCATTCGCCACAACTGGTGGCACGTCAATCGGTTTCGGCGGCCAAACTACCCAAGCTAACAATGCGACGGCGGCCAAAACCGCGACAGCTTTCCACCACCAACTCTTCATACATCAACCATGCCCTTGCCATCGTGCCAACCCGACACATCGCGCTATAATAGGGCGAACTCGACACGCTGACAAAAATTTCGGCAAAAAACCAACGATCGCCAAAACGGAATGACGGCCGCGCTCTGCGTCGACAATTTGAGAAAGCGGCTCGGCAGTGTGCAAGCAGTCGATGGGCTCTCGCTGGTTGTTGAAGCGGGCCAGCTGCTAGCGTTGCTCGGTCCCAACGGAGCGGGCAAGACCACCACCATTCGCTGCATCATGGGGCGGCTCCGTCCCGATTCAGGCTCTGTCGAACTGCTAGGCAAGCGTTTGCGAGGACGCAGCGAGCGGAGAATGCTTGGGTTTGTTCCCCAGGAGATCGGACTTTACGCCGATCTGACAACGCGAGAAAACCTTACCGCCTTCGGTCGTTTTCATGGACTCGCGGGGCGCGAACTCGTCCGCCGTGTTGAGTGGGCTCTGGTCTGGACGGGCCTCGAAGACCGCGCAACGAAACTCGTCGGCAGCTTCTCTGGTGGTATGAAACGCCGCGTGAACATCGCCTGCGGAGTGCTTCACAGTCCGAAGGTGCTGCTGCTCGATGAACCGACCGTTGGCGTCGACCCGCAAAGCCGAGAACGAATTTTTGAGATGATTGCCGAGCTGCAATCCGAGGGAACGGCTATCGTCCTCACCACCCACCAACTCGAAGAGGCCGAGAAGCGGTGCGAGCGTATCGTCATCGTCGACCATGGCAAAGTTGTCGCTAGCGGAAGCCTTCACGACCTGCTTGTCGCGACGGTCGGACTCGAACAAACGGCCCGCATCACGCTCGACGAGCCAATCGCGCCACATGCTTCGTTTTCGACTAACGGCGACCCCCGGGTGTTGTCGGCGCGCATGACGAGCGTGGCGGCCGAACTTCCGCCGCTATTAGCGCGGGTTGAGAAATCTGGGGGAGATATCCGCGACGTAAGGGTGCATGCACCCAACTTGCAAGATGTGTTTCTCAGTCTCACCGGACGGGAACTTCGCGAGTGAAACGAAGCACGGGTCCCCGGACCGTCAGTTTGTCTTACCCTGCACGAGAACCGCAGTGATAACTCAGGTCATTAAGATCGGCTGGCTCAGGCTCTGGCACGGGCGGTTTGAATTGCTGCTCGTATTCGTCGTGCCGCTTGTGTTCTTCACCATCTTCGCACTCATCTTCGACAAGCAGCTCGGCTCGGGCAAGACAAAACAGATTGATGCGGCAGTTGTCGATCTCGATCAGTCGCCGGTGAGCCAGTCGTTTGTGAAACACCTGGTCGATGATGCCGCCATCCGTCGCTATGCGATTGAGGATAACGAAGCGGTCGGCTACGACCAGCTCGATGCCGCTCGCGACACGGTGCTGCGCGGCGACGCGACGGTCGCCGTCGTGATTCCCGAAGCATGGGCCAAGTCGCTCGTGAGTGGCAAGCCGGCGAAAGTGTGGCTGCTCGCCGACGCCAGCGATCCGATTGGTCCGGGTGTCGTCGAAGCACTCGTGCAAAAGCTCACCGCCGATTCGCTAGCGGCACAATTGCCAGCCACGGAGATCGCCGACGCACCAAAGCAACTACCGCTGGTCGTCGAGACGATCGACGTGCTGGGCCAAAACAAAACGAGCCCGGTCGTGTCAATGTATGCCGCCGGTATTGCGGTGATGTTTCTGCTGTTCAGCGCGACCGGCCATGCCGGTTCGCTGATCGAAGAACGTGAAAACCAAACTCTCGAACGGCTCCTCTGCTCGCAGCTTGGCATGGGCCAACTACTGGTCGGCAAGTGGGCCTTTCTCGCGATCCTCGGCGTCGTCCAGATCGTGGCGATGTTCGCTTGGGCCCAACTCGTGTTCGGTGTCCGCGTCTCCGACCACCTTGCCGGCTTTGCGGCCATGACCGCCGTCACGGCCGCCGCGGCCGCGAGTCTGGCGCTGGTGATGGCAACCGCTTGCCGCAGCCGGGCACAACTGAATGCTGTGTCGGTGATCGCGATTCTCACAATGAGCGCCCTCGGCGGGAGCATGGTCCCCCGCTACCTGATGAGCGAGACGATGCAAAACGTCGGCAAGCTCACGTTCAACGCTTGGGCGATCGACGGTTATCAGAAATTGTTTTGGCGAAACCTGCCGGTGAGCGCCATCACGACCGAACTCGCGGTCTTGGGAGTCGCGGCGGTGGTGATGTTGATCGCGGCGCGGGTGTTGGCGCGGCGGTGGGAGGTAGAGTGAAGAAGTTTTCGGTTGTCGGTTTTCAGTGAATTGTCACTCGTTCTTCGCTCATCGATTGCAACGAGTCGTAGGCGGCGTGAGACGGCAACATGCTTCGAGAATCCAAGTATCGCAATTCGTCGACATTGCTAAAAAAGCGAAATCGCTGCGAGAACGCGCAAGAAAGCCGCCGCAAGTGGCGGTGGCGATTGAATGAGCCGGTTGATAACGATTCCAGCGTCATTCCTCAGATCGTCGACCGACATTGCCTGTGCCTCTTTGCGCCCGGCACTTCGCAGTGCCGCCAACAGCCGCTCGGCGCTTTTTTGCTGAGCAAAGCAGGAGCCTCGCTTCAGCTAAACGGCAAGCATCAGCGGTAGCGTCGAGTGAAGAACGGTCATTTGCATCCGACCACATTGGCCTGTTTCCTTTCGTGAGTATCTGCACGCGCTCTTCGAGCCAAGATACCATGAGTGGATGACCACCCCCAACGACAAAATCTACTATCACATTTACCCCCTCGGCTTCTTGGGTGCCGAACGCGCGGCGAGCGATGCCCCTGCGGAACCGCAGCAACGGCTGGCGCGGCTCGAACCGTGGCTCGGCTATGCGGCCGAGCTTGGTTGCACCGGGCTCGCGCTCGGGCCGATCTTTGCCTCCGAGACTCACGGCTACGACACGGTCGATCACTTTCGCATCGATTCGCGCTTGGGCGACGACGCCGACTTCGACCAATTGGTTGCCGCTGCCAATTATCGCGGACTGAGCCTGCTGCTCGATGGCGTGTTCAACCACGTCGGTCGTGGGTTCCCGGCATTTGTTGATGCGCAGCGAGACGGTCCTGATTCCAGCACGGCCAATTGGTTTCACTTGCGGTGGCCAAAAGCCGGGGGCGAACCCAAAGCCGAGAACTTCGAGGGGCATGACTCGCTGGTTAAACTGAATCACGACGAACCTGCGGTGGCCGATTACGTCGTGAATGCGATGACGCATTGGCTCGCGCGCGGGGTGGCTGGCTGGCGGCTCGATGCGGCTTATGCGGTATCTCCTTCGTTCTGGGCGGGGGTGCTGCCGCGCGTGCGCGAGCAATTTCCCGATGCCTATTTCGTCGGCGAAGTCATTCATGGCGACTACGTGCAAATCGCTCGCGACTCGACGTTTGACTCGCTAACTCAATACGAACTTTGGAAAGCCATTTGGAGTGCGCTTAACGACCGTAACTTTTTTGAGTTGACCGCAGCGCTGGAGCGGCACGAACGATTCTTGCAGCAAGTGGTGCCAATGACGTTTCTCGGCAATCACGACGTCACGCGAATCGCGAGCGGGCTCACCGACGCGCGGCACTTGGGACACGCGCTTGCGGTGCTAATGACCGTCGGCGGCACGCCGTCGATTTACGCGGGAGACGAACAAGCGTTTCGTGGTATCAAAGAACACCGCGAGGGGGGCGACGACGCCGTTCGCCCCGCGTTTCCGACCGATCCCAGCGAGTTGGCACTCGATGGTTGGCCGATCCACACGCTTCACAAACAACTGATCGCGATCCGCCGCCGCCGGCCTTGGCTCACCAACGGGCGGACCGAAGTCATAAGTCGCACGAACACGGCGCTCGTCTACCGAACTTTTTCACGAACCGACATGAACGATTCGATCGATGTCGCCCTGAACGTCGACGACAGATCGCTGAGCCTACCGGGAAATTCGTTCGAGCCACTCGCCGGCGAGGTGAAAACGGGTGCCGTGCCCCCACATAGCTGGGTGATCGGTCACTTGACTTGATGCGAGAACCGCAACGCGGTCGCAGTGGGCCTGTTTAAGTGGCGACGAAGTGTAAGCTCGCAATCGAGGTGGCTACAAAATCGCCAGCGGGTTGCGACGTTCTTCCATCGTCCCCCGCGTCACACCGACGCGATTGGCGGCTTTGAGTTGTCGCCACACTTCCGAAGCCGAAACGCGGCCCGCCAGCAAGTCGCGATAAAGTTTAATCGTTCGGCGAAGTTCTGCGCCTGAATCCTGCAGTAGCTCAATGCGAAAATCCCGCAGGCCCAATTCGAGCAGTTCCGGAACGGCTTCGGCCGCGCTTTGCGGCGTCGCATTAAACAGAGTATTGCGGCAACCGACATCGGCCGTGAGCGGGTGTTCCATACCGACTCGGTCGCGAAGCTCGACTTTATGGTCATCGCAGGGGCGGCCACAGTTGGTTTTGTTCGTGCCGGGTGATAGCACGGCGCAAAACACACAATGCTCCATGTGAAACATGGGCATGTGCTGATGAACGACAACTTCGAGCGCTCGTGGCCCAGACGCTTCGACCAGTTCGATTACCTGTTCGCGGTTCAGATCGTACGAAACAGCGACTCGTTCACTACCGAAAGACCGTAGATAGTCGACCGTGTACTGATTGGCGGCGTTGAGCGAGAAGTCGCAGACAAAAGGTATCGACTGCTTTCGACAGAAATCGAGACCGGCCAGATTGCGAACGAGAAAACCGGTCGGTTGCCAGCGAGCCATCACACGAAAGATGCCCATCTCGTCAGGCTTTTGGATACGCGGCGTGGCAATGTAAAGGGGTCGACCCACGACGCGCGCCATGTCGATCGCCACGCGATACTGGCGAATGTCTTGAAAGTCGACCAGCACCGAAGTCGCGTCGCACTCTAACACCTCGGCCAGTTGTTTTGTGCTGCGACAAAGCACATGCAAGCTCGGCTGGCGCGTGGCGATTTCGGATTTTGGATCGATTCTCAGTGACGAGACAGAGTTCTTAACGATCCGCTTCGGCGGCTCCCTTCTTGCCAGGCTCGCGAACAGTTTGTGCCGCAATTTGCCCAGGACGCTCAGCGGCACCATCGGCGCGCCGACGATTTTTGCATGCAGCTCGCGAAGTTCATACACACTGCCGCCAAGCCGCCCAAGTTGTTGGCGAAGCAGTTCGGAAGTGAGCGGATGACGACGGGCCAATTCAAGCGGCTCGTCGGTCGCCACTTCACACGAAGCACCATTGGCCGCGGTGGCGACAACTCGCAATGGTTCACCAACTGCGGCGCTCACCACGAGGTCAATCGGCACGCGACGGCGCGGGTCGTCGCCCGAGAAAGTGCGTCGCAAACGACTGGTGAGTTTTGGGTCGTCGGTCTTCCAAATCTGTTGGCCGGGCCACAAAAGCGAAAAGTCGATCGAGTGATGAGCGAAGCTCAGCGCGACGAAGCTGCCGATCGGATCGGCATGATAGACGCGACCCCCCTGCTCTGTTTGCCGCTGGCGGTCACCTTCAAAGACTATGCCATCGCCCGGGGCGAGTGGTCGACTCAGTTCGGTGACGACTTTGTTGCCCGAAGTTCTGACGACTTTTCCGACAAGCACACCCCGTTTGGCCGAGCTAAGCCCCGGCACCAACATTTTGTGGTCGCACCCGCCGAGCCAACCGGGCGAAAAACCGCGCGAGAACGACAACTGCAAGTCGGTTACCTCGACGTCGCTGAATTTTGCCGCACGCCCCGTCATCGCCTCATCGATCGCCCGACGGTAATGGTGCGTCACGCCGGCGACATATTCGGGGGTCTTTAGTCGTCCTTCGATCTTCAGGCAATCGACACCCGCTTCGATAAGTTGAGGCACCAAATCGAATGCGGCCAGATCTTGGGGACTTAACAGATACTTGACATCGCCGAGGTCGACATCTTTGTCGTCGCAAATCAAGTCGTAAGGGAGTCGGCACGCTTGTGCACATTGCCCCCGATTGGCACTCCGCCCACCGAGCGATTCGCTGGTAAGGCATTGACCGCTATAGGCAACACACAAAGCCCCATGCACAAAAGTCTCGAGTTCGATTGCCGTCTGCTGACGAATTTTAGCGATCTCTCGAATCGAAAGTTCGCGGGCCAGCACCACGCGCTCGATACCAAGCTCGGCAGCCGCATTAATGCACTCGCCGCTCGTGAGGGTCATTTGCGTCGACGCGTGAATCGTGAGGTCGGGACTCATCGCGCGAATGAGCCGCACCAACCCTAGGTCTTGCACCAACACGGCATCGACCCCCGCCTCGGTCAGGGCGAAAACCGCCCGCTCGATGGCTGGAATCTCCGACGGAAAGACCAGCGTGTTGAGCGTGACGAAGCCTTTGACGCCTCGCTCGTGGAGCGACTCCATGAGTTCGGGCAATGCCTCAACGTGCAAGTTAGTCGCCCGTGCGCGCGCGTTAAAGCCACTTTCGAGACCGAAGTAAACGGCATCGGCCCCGTTTTCGACCGCGGCACGCACGCACGCTAAGTCGCCGGCGGGGGCGAGCAGTTCGGGAGGTTGGGTGTTCGAGTCCATTGCGTCGGGCAAACCTGAGGGAACGTTCCTCGCAGTCTACCGTCGACGCCAACAGCGAACCAATAGGCGGGCGACACAACGGTCGCCCGCCTGCGGTTGCCAGAGACGATTGCTAGGCGGCACGCCGCTTGAGGGCGACAAGACCAACGAGCGCGATACCAGCCACGACGAACGACGAAGGTTCGGGGACAGCCTGCGTTACCCATTGCCGAATGGTGAAGCTGGCCATCCCATCGAGTACGCCATCGATGTTGTCTGGCACACTCACGGCGAACCAGAACAGGGCCATTTCACCGGGAGCGACGCCACCAAACTCGCCCGCCGGGCCAAAAGGTGGGACCAACGGATCGGAACCCCAGGTAAATTCATCGGGATCGATCGCCTCGTCGGTCATCGGTGGGTTGATGAATTGTCCGAGTTGCTCCATGGGCGGCATCGTCATGTCGTTCTTGAAGAACAAGTTGTCGTCGTCGCTCGAGAGGTTGAATGCGGCGCCGACGCCGGTGCCGATCTGCATCGTCAGTTCGTCCCAGTGCTTGCCCGTGGCATTGGTGATTTTCTTATCGATCGACATCATCAAACTTCCCCCCATTTCCATTTTCGGGATCGAAATTTCGATGTCGAAATATCCCAGATCGTTGGCGGTTTCTTCGATGGTCAGCTTGGGCATTTGGGTGTCGCTGCCGGGAGTGATGAGCTCGTCGTCGATGTCCCAATCTCCCCCGTCGAAGTTGGAGATGGTGGGGGACATGATCATCATATTGATCCAATCCTTGTAGTGACTCACGCGCGTATGTCCGATGTTGAATCCGTAGTGGTCGATCACATCGCCTGCCACTCCAGCAGGAGGCGAGCCGTAGGAAAGCACGCCAGCCACTTGACCGTTAATCAGAAACGGACCACCCGAGTCACCCTGGCCCGTGCCGGTGTCGGACATGTTGTTATCGAAATCACTGAGCAACGTTTTGCCCATCGGTGAAATGCCGTCGACCACGTTATCGCCATCTCGTTTGACACCAAACGAGCGATCGTTAGTAAGTCCCCAGCCAACGGTGTCGCCCGCTTTGCCGGTCTCGAGTTGCATTTGGTCCATTTGGTCCATCACCATATAGAGCTCTAGCGGAGTGATTCCGGTCACTTTTTTCTTGAGCTTCACGATGGCGAGGTCGCCATTGTCGGGGGCAAAAGTACCGGTCCAATCGGGGTGAATCTTGGCGCGCATGTATTCGTATTCAACAAACTTCATTGGCTGAGCGAGGTCGTCGCTAGGGTCGTTCGGATCGCTGCCGGGCATGCCGGTTTCGGCCGCGACCTGAAACTTGATGACACCGCCGGTCGAAAACGGACCGCTATCACCGGTGGTGTTGAAGCAGTGCGCGGCTGTGAGAAAGTGCATCGGCGAGATCAGCGTCCCGCTACAGAGCGACCCGTTACCGTCGCCATCGGGATCGACAAACAATTCACCGATCGCCGGGAACATGCCGCCCGAAATGTTGCCGTTGGGCAACACCGGCATACCAGCCGGGCCGGGATCAGTTGTGCTAGTAATGGCCAGCGCCACGTTGGCCGAGATAATTGAGATCGCGAGCGCGAACGTTGCGCGCAGCGGACCCTGTGTTGTCGCCCTCATTAGACTTTACCCCCTACGAATTACCGCGGTCCCGCGAGGCAACCAACGTGGTTTGCATCATATGTTCGCAGTAACCGCATCGAACCCAGCCCTCGACTCGCGAATTCCGGCCGCCGATTTCGGCGTAAGCGGAAATCCGAAACCCATTAGACAGTTGCGGCCGAGCGCGTCAATCGTCTTTCCGAGAAAATCGCAATTTTTCTGGCAACGACTAACTCTTGTGGGGGGGGATCAAAACTCAAATCGCCGCCCTTTCTGAGAACTGTGCGAGAGATCACAAAGCTGAGTGAAATCGGCTGATACGATGAGTGCTCGAAGGCCTCTCCCAAAGAATGGAGTTTCCCGATGGCTTACTTCGCCCGATTTGCACTGCTCGTTTCGTTTCCCTTTCTGTTGGCGGCTTTGGTGATTGCGACCGTGAGCCTGCGTGCCCAACAGCCCGATCAACGAGGCGACGATAACGCCGAGCGGTTCGCCGTCGTCGAGTTGTTTACCTCACAAGGCTGCAGCTCTTGTCCCCCGGCCGACAAATTGCTGGGGGTTATCGACGACTCGGCCGATACTGAGTCACTTCCCGTTTACGTGCTTTCGATGCACGTCGATTATTGGAATCGCTTGGGTTGGGCCGATCCCTATTCGTCGCGGGAGTTCAGCGATCGGCAACGCGCGTATGCGAAAGTTCTCGGCGATCGCGTTTATACACCGCAAATGATCGTCAACGGACGTCGCGCCTTCGTCGGTTCGCAACCAAACGACGCCAAACGAGCGATCGACGAAGCACTCGCCACTCGGCGCGTTAAGCAAATCGACGTGAAGGTCGAACCACCGCAAAAAGAGTCAACTTGGCAGGTGGCATACAAAGCGGCAAACGCGAAGGCGAATCAGAAACTTATCGTCTGTCTGGCTGTCGACATGGCTCCCAACGCGATCCCGCGTGGCGAAAACTCTGGCCGCGAACTGGGGCACCACGGCGTTGTGCTCGCGTTCAAGGCAATCGACCTCGGCGAATCACCCACTGGCAAGGTCGAGTTGACGCTTCCCGCAAAACACAAAGCCGGCGCATCAAAGCTGCGCGCAATTGCGTTCGTGCAAGAAACGACGTCGGGAGCTATCACGTCGGCCGTAAGGACCGATCTGCCGACCGCGCGTGACTTAAAATAGGTAAACTGAGTCGACTTCTCCGGTAGCAACAGAAGTTCCGAAGCGGCCACATGTACCGCGACGATACTCCCTTCGACGCCCTCATTGTCTTTCGAGGCAATCGGGTCGCCGTTTCCCCCCACGAGTCTCGTTTCGCTGGAGCTACGTCGACTTATGCCACGCCTCGCAATCATCGCTGCAGCGTTCGTCGCCACCCTCGTTGCCGGTTCGTTTGCCAACCAAGTCACGGCATTTTGGCCCGACATGGTGTCGCACAAAATGTCGAAGATGGAACAAGGCAAACTCAAAAATCGGATGTGGCCCAATCCTTATGTCTGTCCCGATCGCGAATGGGCGGCCGCACCGTTTGAAACGATGATTCACAACGGTTGGCGTCAGCAAAACTTGCTCGGCGCTCACCACTTCAATCCCAAAACCAACAAGCTCACACAAGCCGGCGAACTCAAAGTGCGGTGGGTGCTGACGCAAGCTCCCGAGGCCCGTCGCCAGGTATATGTCGAGCGCGACATCGATCCGGCGATCACCGAGTTGCGGCTCGCGGCCGCTCAAGAATTCGCCACACTTGCCGTCACTGCTGGCGAGACGCCAACGGTAGTCGACACACATATTGTGAGCGTCGGTCGACCCGCTGCGTCGGTCGATCTCGTCAATCAGTCTTATCGCGAAAATATGCTGCCCGCCGTGCTACCGGCATCGACGGGCGTCTCGACGGGCTCTGGCCAATAATCGTTCGATTATTGACGGGCGCGGTCAACCGGGGGGGGAACCTGTGCGAAAAATAGTTGCAACATTCGCCGCGGCCGGAGTGCTGTGGACGGCTCAATGGACGGCTGCCGCTCCATTCGTTGGCAGCGTTAATCAGCCAGCGAGCGACAACTCGCCCGGCCTGATGCAGCGCATGCGGAGCGTTGTAACCACCAATCCGCTGCGCGCGATGATGCCCGACAAGCCAACTTTCTCGCAGTCGATGCCCGCTGTCAGCGACGAGCTAAGTCTCGACCGACAGGTCGGAGCGATCAGTCCCGAGCTCGCTATCGCCTCGGCCAAACTTGCCGAGCGATCGCAGCAAATTGATCGTGCCCGCGAGCAATATCAACGCGCCGTGACTACCGCTCCGAACAACTTGGCCGCACTCCGCGCGGCCGCTCACTTCGAGGATCGCCAAGGTCAGTTCGGTGCCGCCGAGCATCTCTATCGTCGCGCGATGGCCGCCAGTGGTGGCGACGCGAGCACGCTGAATGACCTCGCCCTTTGCACCGCGCGACAAGGTCGGCTCGACGAGTCGCAAGCGCTGTTGCAGCAGGCTGTCGCAAAGGTTCCTGATAAGCCGCTGTATCGCAATAATCTCGCGACCGTACTGGTTGAAAAAAACGAAATCGACGGAGCCATCGCCGAGTTGTCGGCCGTCCATCCGCCCGGCGTCGCGGAGTTCAATGTCGCCCGATTGCTCGAGAAGCGTGGCCGCGGAGCGGAAGCTGCGACTTACTTCGCCCAAGCGGCCGCCATCGACCCATCGCTGGCGAATCCACAGTTGGCCCAGGTGGCCCCGAACCCGCCGTTGACCGATCCGCGTATGGCCCGCAGCGTATTGGTAAGCCAATCGACAAGCGAAAACTGGTCGGCTCCGGTCGCTCAGCCGCCGTCGGTGCCAGCATCGATGCCGCTTACCGCGCCCGCTTGGACGCCCGCAGTCGCCCCCAACGACATTACCCCGATTGAATCGTCGGAGTGGTCGGCGACACCAGCGGCTTCCGAAAGCTCGGGTCCTCGACTGCTGCCCCCCGTTCGCTGAGTACCCTGACGATCACCGCCACAGGTCGTCGTCCGCGAACGGATGTCGACTGCCACCAGTCGTCGTCGGTGCCGCGTGTCGCAGGATCTGCTCGGCTAGTTTCAAATCGCCGCGCTTGGTGATTTTGATATTTGTGGCGTTTCCTTCGACCAGTTGCACTTTGTGCCCCAGTCGTTCGACCAGCTCGGCATCGTCGGTCGCCGGGTCGGTGCCTCGCTTGGCGTAGGCTTCGACAATCAACTCGCGGCTGAACACCTGAGGCGTTTGCGCCGCCCACAGTCCGGCGCGGTTGACGGTCGCTTCGACTTCTTTCGCTTTGCCTGCGCGTTTGAGCGTATCGACGACCGGCACGGCGAGTATCGCCGCGCCTTGCTGTGCGGCCGCCATAATGACCTTGTCGATGTCCGACGATTCAACACAAGGCCGCGCGGCGTCGTGAATGGCGACGAGTTCAATATCGTCGCGAACGAGCGCCAACGCGGCAGCCACCGAGTCGTATCGCTCGTCGCCGCCAATTGCTACTTCGATGCCACTAAACGCCAAGTTCGCTCCGAACTTTTCGCGGAAGAACTCCGCGTCGTCGGCAGACACCACGACAATCGCTTGCTTCACGTCGTCGCGATCGGCAAACTTTTGGGTCGAGTGCAGCCACACCGGCCGGTCGGCCAGCGGCGCAAACGGTTTCTTGTAAGCCTTGTCGGCGTAACGAGAACTACGACCGGCAGCAAGGATGATGGCGGCAACGGAGGGCATGGCGAAATGGCAGAGGGCAGAGGGCAGAGGGCAGAGGGCACGAGTAGTCAAACGTTGCTCATCAATACTCTACACCTGCCCTCCATCCCCTCGCAACGTGCCTACATCTGCGGTCGTTCGTGCAGTGCGACAAGGTTTCCTTCGGTGTCGGCGAAATGGGCGATGAACCCATACTCGCCAATGCTCACACGGGGCGTACACGTTTTTCCCCCGGCCGATTCGACTCGCTGCAAGACAGGATCGATCGACGCGACGCCAAAATAAATGCAAGTTCCCTCCATCGATGGCTTCGATTTTTCGCCTTTGATGAGCGCCCCTGCCGCGCCGGGTGACGTCATCTCCATCGGAAAGAAGCAAAGCTGATTGCCAGCAATGTCATTGGGCGGACTGATTTGTACCTCCAGTACCGTTTCATAAAAACTCTTCGCGCGATCGAGGTCGGTCGCGGCAATTTCAAACCAATTTACAGGATTCGCGGAAACAGACATGGCACAGCTCCAGAGTAAGAAAAATTAAAAAGTGACTTGACAGTCACGTAACTAAAAAGTAACTTATCTGGAGCGATCGAGCACGTCAACCGTCAGTAAATGTTTTTCTCCCGCCAAGGATCCAGAGCAATGACAGCAGCCGACCAACTTTCGCTCGACCTCACTCAGTCGATCGAGATCAAAGCCGCCATTGGCGACGCCTACAAGAGCTTAGTCCGACGATTGACTGACGAGAGCACCACCCCCGACAACCGGCCGATGCCCATGGTGCTCGAGCAGTGGCCCGGCGGGCGTTGGTTTCGCGACACGGGCGTGTCGACCGACGGCGGCGGCCAAGGACACTTGTGGGGCTTCGTGCAGGTCATCAAGCCGCCAACGCTCATCGAAATCAACGGCCCGATGTTCATGAGCTATCCGGTAGCGGGTCACATTCAATTTCGGCTGACGCCAATCGCCGGCGGCACCGAGTTGGTGCTGCGGCATCGAGCGCTCGGTGCGATCGAGGACGACCATCGCCGAGGCCTTGTGCCGGGTTGGGACCACGTGCTCCGCACGACCAAACAGCTCGCTGAGCAAGGGTAACGCGATGGACGACCTCGACCCCATTTTCAAAGCACTCGCCGACCCCTCGCGACGCCGGATACTCGACCTGCTTCGCGACGGCCCGAAACAAACGTCGGAAATCGTCGACCAGTTCGACGAACTGTCACGATTTGGCGTGATGAAGCACCTCGACGTGCTGCGCGAAGCGGGGCTCGTGGCAACGCGGGCTGAAGGCCGACAGCGAATCAACTCGCTCAACGCGGCTCCACTCAGAGCGGTTGTCGAGCGATGGATCAGCAAGTACGACGGTTTTTGGGCCAACACGCTGCTGCGCGTGAAAGACTCAGCCGAAGCGGGCGAAGCGAAAGCGAAGCGCGGGAAGCGGGCTTGAGACGATTGGCGTGGCCGCGTTCGCTGCTGCCAACCCCGTAAAGCTGTGACTAAGTGGCGTCATCGAAAGTTTGCACAGTGGTCAACCAACTGAGTTGCGACTCCGACGAGACCTAGCTCGTCGGCTAACGCCGATATTTGGGGGCATTGTGCGTTCTTTTGTACTTCCCATTTAGTTGTCTGTCGAAGCCGATAATTAGGTTTGCGTGCCGCTGGCTATGCCAGTGGAAGTGATTGCTAATGTGACACTTGCGTCACACTCGCGGAGCCAGTGGCACCCGAAGTTTCTCATTTGACAGTCCACTCGTGATCCTTCAAACGAAAGACAAACTACTCTCCCACCACTCGCCGCACAATGCTTAGCACTCCTGCCGTTAAGACCATTAATGGCAAGCTCGGCATGTTGCGGCCTTCTGTGACGATTTGTTCGGTGGCCATCGGCAGGTGCAAGAACGTCGAACGAGCACCATGATATTGCGACAGATAGAGGGCAGCGTTGCAGAGGTAAGTGCCGGCGTGATGGCTCACTTCGGCAGGGATACCCAACTCGCGAAGCGACCTGGCCCATTCGCCCAGTGGCAAAGTGCTATCGAACGCCGGCGGTCCGCCTTCGACGAGTGGTGACGCCTGTTCGCCTCGTTGATGGCGATCCTTGGCGACGTTGATGCCGACCGCTTCGAGTTCGATGCAACTGCGCCCGGGGGCTTGGCCCAGGTGAATCGCAATGTCACCCTGGCTCACATCTTTGGCAATCCGTTTCTTGACCTCGGCAAAGTCAACCGGATAGAGCCGCGTGGTGATCCCTTCGTGCGAAGTGAGTTGCCTCGTCACCTCTCGCAGCACGAGCCAACTGGTGTTGGCTTGCCAGTCATCGTAAGGTTCGTAGGCGGTGAGAAGGAGGCGCATTCGCGTGGGCGGGATCGAGGATTTGGGGACCAAGAAAGCGATGAACGATAAGCGATGAACGATGATTCGGATAGTCGCCTTTTCAAGACTCTGACCCCTGGCCACTAGAACCTGGCTCCCAGCCCTTTCATTCAAACACTCGCTTCGCGGCCGCGTGGCCGCGCATGACGATCGCCTGGTCGATGAGGCTCAGTTCGGCGGTCGTGAGGGGGTGCCGCATGGCGGAGGCTGTGTCGGTGATTTGTCCCGGGCGCTTGGCCCCACACAACGCGGCCGTGATGCCCGATTGGGCAATGGTCCAAGCAACAACGAGCCGCGCGACGGTGCATTCGTGCTCTCTGGCCAATTCGCGGAGCAGGTCGAGAAAGTCTTGATTCCGCTCCCATTCTTCGCCATGGTACATCGGATAATCGCGGCGGCTGTCAGTGTCGGCAAACACATGGTCGCGGGCCATCTTGCCAGCGAGCAGTCCCTTCATCAACGGCCAATAGACGATCGCCGACACATGGTGCCGGCGGCACCAAGGGAGCGTCTGCTTTTCGATATCGCGCTGGAGCATGTTGTAGGGCAACTGGACCGCAGCGATTGGGGTGACGGCGTGAAAGGCCTCAATCTGCTCGAGCGTGCAATTTGAAACGCCCACACTCAGTGTTTTGCCCTCGGCATGTAGCTCACCGAGCGCGGCGGCCGATGCTTCGATCGGCGTTACCGGATCGGGCGAGTGCAGGTAGAGCAGCTCGACGCGATCGGTGCCGAGACGCGCGAGCAATTCGTCGCATTCGCGCTTGATTGTCTCGGGGCGACCGTCGGTTACCATCTCGGCTCGTTCCCAATGAATGCCCACCTTGCTGGCGATCATCCAGTCGTCGCGATGTCCCTTGATCGCCCGGCAGATGAGCCGGTCGCTCTCGCCGTCGGGTCCATAAACGAAGGCCGTGTCGAGGTGGTTGATGCCCGCGTCCCCCGCAGCGCGAATTGTGGCGACGCTGTCATCATCGTTAACGTCGACGGTCGTCACCCCTGCCATCGGCCAGCAGCCGAGGGCAACCGGCGAAATCTTAATGTCGGTCTGACCAAGGGAGCGGTGTTCGATTTGCATGAAGGTGGGAACGATTTGTGGGTGGTTAGTTAGGTGAAGGTTACTGCGAACGTGTGTAGCCGGATTGGCAAGAATTCGGCGCCTTATCGCAGGCGTCCCGAATTCTTGCGAATCGGGCTACAAGAAGTTCTTACACAATTACTTTGGTGGATCGAGGACTACCTCAAGCTCGACTTGTTTGCCATCGCGCGTGACGGTGATCTTCACCTTGTCCCCCGCCTTGAATTTTCGCAGACCGTTGTCGAAGTCGTCGAGGCTGGCGATTTTTAGCTCGTTGAGTCCAACGATCACATCGCCGCCAGCGAGACCCCCATCGGCGGCGGGGCTGTTGGGGGCGACGCCCGAGATTGGGTAGCCTTCGACCTGTTTGCCGAAATCGGGAATGCTGCCAAAGTAGGGACGGCTGCCAGTCTTGGTGCCGGGCATCGAGGGGCCTTCGGCTTCTTGGTAGGTGAGAGCATCGGGCGATTTGACCACTTGCTGAGCCACATCGTAGACATATTCCGCGACGCGACGCATGCCGGCCAAGTTAAGTAATTCGATGTCGTCGCTCGGCTTGTGGTATTCGTCGTGCAAGCCAGTGAAGAAATGGAGCACGGGAATTTTTTTGGCGTAGAAGCTCGCGTGGTCGCTCGGTCCGAAACCGCCGGGCACTTTGGCGAGCGCAAAACCCGAGCGTTCGTTAGCCGCATCGATCCAGGCGTTGAACTCGGTGGCCGTGTCGGTGCCGCTGACGATCAGCTTGTTCTTGTCGAGTCGCCCGACCATGTCCATATTGAGCATCGCGATGGTTTTGTCGAGCGGAAAGATTGGGTCGTTTGCATAGTGAGCGCTTCCCAAGAGCCCACGTTCTTCGCCGGTAAAAGCGATGAACACGATGCGACGTGTCGGAGGTGTCGGCATGGCCGCGAAGCGGCGGGCAACTTCAAGCAGCACGGCGGTCCCCGAGGCGTTGTCGTCGGCGCCATTGTGGATTTCGCGCTGACGAGGGTCGGCGGCCCCGCTCCCCGGACCGCCACGCCCCACGTGGTCGTAGTGAGCACCGATGACGATTGTTTCGTCGGCCCTTGGTCCGTCTCCCTCAAGTACCGCGACGACATTTTTCGCTGAGACGGTTTCGCGAACCACGTCGACATCGGCGACCAATCGCACTCCATCGAGCACCACGCTCTTCGGCGTTAGCTCGGCGTCGATCTTGGTTTCATATTCTTCGAGCGAAGGCTTGCCCAATTGCTTGAACAAATCATCGAGTGCACCACGCGAAGCAAACAATACCGGCAGCGTGCGGTCGCTGGTGCCGGCTCCTTCGAAGTCGAGCAACTCGTCGGCTTGTGAACCACCACTCTCGGCCCACTGGGCAATTCGTCTGGCCATTTGTGTTGTGCGCTGGCGGTACTCGGCGATTTGCTCGTCTGTTGGTTCTTCGATGGCGGCAAACTCGCCGTGCAATTTGGCAAGCTGCTCAACGCCGGCGTCACGGCGACGCTCGAACTGTTCGGCGATACGGCGGACCTCGAACAGGTCGGTCGCAAAAGTGACACCTGCCGCACCGTGCTGCACCGCGTTACTGAGCTTGGCGGTGAAAGGAGCGTGGCGCGATGGATCGGTGCCATCGAACAGGCTGTGGGGGTTCGCTTGATCGGGTTCGTGGCGAAGGACGATGACGACTTTCCCTTCGACATCGATGCCCGCGTAGTCGTCGTAATCGGCCTCGGGAGCCGTAATGCCGTAGCCGACAAACGCGAGCGGAGCGTCGATAAAGCCTCCGCCTCCCAATGCGAGAGGCGTGTAATCGGTGTCGATTTTCCACACGGTCGTGCCGTTCGTTCCGACGATTCTCGCTGAGTTATCTTTGCCCAATTTCGAGGCGAGTGTTACGTCAAACTCTTGAAACGCATCGCCACCAGCCGCTTCAACGTTAAGCCCCATCGCGGCAAACTCATCGCGCAGATATTGGGCCGCCGCGTCGATTTCGTCGGTGCCGATACCGCGACCGCCGAGGGCATCGGATGCGAGATAGCGAGTCGTGGCCGACAGCCGCGACTCGACGGTGGCAGCTTCCTCGGCCAATGAGTGGCCAGTGGCAGTTATCGCGACAACGACTGCGAATAAGCGAGCAGCGTTTTTCATCGAGAAAACTCTGTTAGTTATGAGAGAGTCGAATGCGTCCATCGTAGACGTTTGAGAACTAACTTAACGTCGATTCGACGAGTCGAAGCCATTTTGAAGAACGCAGTAGTATAAGCAATCGAAGTGCGGGATTGGACAATTCACCGCAAATTTCCTCAGGAAAACTGCCCTCGACCCCACCCGAATGACCTCCTATTCTCCCCGTCCGCCCGGCAAGGCAGGATGCCTACTGCCGAGCGGCCCCGCCTGTGTTTGCTGCACAAATTGACTAATTGGTCGTGAGCCCCCGCAAGGAGTGTGGTTTTGCTCGCTGAAAGAACTAATGCGCCTGCCCGTGTTCTGGTGGTCGGTCCATCGCGCGAAAGCCGCGACGTGCTTTGCACGCTGCTAGCTCGCGATGGAAAGGTGCCGGTGGCCGCCTCGTCGATGCCCGAAGCCGCGCAGATTGCCCGTGAACAGGCGATCGATTTGGTAGTCGTTGACGCCGACGGCGATTTAACGGCAACTTCCGACGGTGGTAAACTCACCCCGATCGTTGTGCTCGGCACGATGAGCCGCGCGAATGGAGTGCCGAACGCGACTCGGCTAGCGAAACCCTATCATTACCGCGATCTGCTTCATAAAATTGGCGAAGTGCTGGCGGCCCGCCAAGCGGGCTAGCTGGTTTGCCAATCGTCGCCAATGACGTCGCCTATGACGCCTTCGGTGCTGCTCGCGAATCGTCGGTTATTGTGCCAAGTCTTTTCGTTATTCACGGTCGCGATCAGGGGCTTCGCTTCGAGGTCGAATTGCCCCGTATCACGATTGGCCGCATCGCCAGCAACGAGCTGCAACTTCACGACACCGAAGTGTCGCGCGAACATGCCGAGCTGATCAAAGTGGGCGAGAACTATTCGCTCCGCGACCTGGGAAGCTCGAACGGCACCCACGTCAACGGCCGCAAAACGACCGAGTGCCCGCTTAACAGTGGCGATCAGATTCAACTCGGTCGCACGCTGTTGCTCTACACGGGGATTCGCGAGGAACGTAATGACCTGACCGATCAGGTGAGGGTCGTCCCCGCGGCTGGCAACGATGAAGATGGCTCGCGAATCGTCTCCGTCATCAGCCAAAGCGAAGGAAACGAACTCTTCGGCGACGACTCGAGCCAAGGGGGCAGCCCCTGGCTCGCCCGCGCGCGTAGCAACCTGCAGATCATGTACCGCACGGCGCTAGCCGTAAGCCATACGCTCGATATCGATGAACTTCTTTCGCGAATCATGGACATGATTTTCGAGTGGGTCGATGCCGACCGGGGGTGCATCCTGCTCAAGGGAGCTGATGGCGAAACGCTCGCCCCCAAAGTCCGTCGTCACCGCCGGGGCATTCGCAGCGAAGAGCCGATCAGCATCAGCCGCACGATTCTCGATTACGTCGTTGAGCACAACGAGGGCGTACTGACGTCGAACGCCCGCGACGATGGTCGCTGGGATCCGGCGCAGAGCATTGTCAAACTGGGCGTTCGCGAAGCGATTTGTGTCCCCATGCAAGGTCGCTACAGCATGGTCGGCGTGATCTACATCGACACGTCGATTTCACCCCAACGAATGCTGCAAGAACCGAACGCGCGGAAGTTCACCCAAGACCATCTGAAGTTGATGGTCGCCATCGCCCACCAGGCCGCCCTCGCGGTCGAAGACACCTCGTACTACAAGGCGATGGTCCAAGCCGAAAGGCTCGCGGCCGTGGGTCAGACGATTGCCAGCCTGTCGCATCACATCAAAAACATCCTGCAAGGCGTTCGTGGCGGGAGTTATTTGATCGAATTGGGCATGCAAGACCACGCCGGCGCGATCGCGGGCGAAACGCTCGACCGCGAAGCGGCCGCCAAGGCGATGGACACGATGCAAAAGGGTTGGAAGATTGTCGAGCGGAACCAAGAGCGGATCAGCGGACTCGTGATGGATATGCTCACGTTCAGCAAAGAACGCGAGCCCGACCCCGAGCCGGGCGAGCTCAACGCGGTCGTCGAAGAAGTGGTCGAACTCATGCAGACTCGAGCGAGTGAAATGCAAGTTAAGCTCGAGTGGCGACCGTGCGAAGACCTGCCGACGCTGATGTTCGACCCCGAGGCAATTCACCGCGCGGTACTCAATGTCATCACCAACGCCATCGACGCCTGCGACGGTGAAATTAACGCCCGCAGCGAGCTCGATCCGGCCGTTGTTTCGGTGAGCACGGCACTGGTCGATAACAAGATGGCCGAAATCCGCGTCCGCGACACGGGTGTTGGTATTGCCGCCGACGACATTGAGTCGATCTTCACCGTGTTCGTGTCACACAAAGGGGGGCGCGGCACAGGACTTGGGCTGCCGGTGAGTCGCAAAATTCTGCAAGAACACGGCGGCGACATTCGCGTCGAGAGCACACCGGGCGAGGGGAGCCTATTTGTGCTTGAGTTTCCGGCCCACCAAGTCTCTGACGTCGATAGCGGAGCCCACAGCTCGCAGGTGCCGTTCGATACGCTCACGAGTGAAAGTTAAGCACCGTCATTCCCGCGCAGAGGCTGTGAATAAATGGGACTGGCTCTACGGCGCATTGGCTTTGGCCCGCCAAGTGGCATCATCGGTAGTGGCTGTCCCAATTATTCACTTTGCACTCGCGGATAATGTTGTGAAAAAGTGGGACAGGCACCGCACTTTGAACCGCTGCGTCGCGCGTACTCAGTTAGGTGCGGAGCCAGTCCCATTTTTTCACAACCTTGCCGGCGCAAATGACGGAAACAACAGTGGGAATGTCGAAAACAACCGTGTCATCCCCGATTGATTTACCCGTTGACGGGGGCCGAATCATCCGCGAGACGTTCGTCCGCCGGTGCGATGTGTTTGCTTCGCTCCCTTCGACAAACACCTATCTCAGAGAAGCGGCTCGGTCACCGGAACTCGATCACAAGCAAATGCCTTGGCTCGTCGTCGCGACCGAGCAAACGGCCGGTCGCGGGCAAGGTGATAACCGTTGGTGGTCGGGCAAAGGCTCGTTGACTTTTAGTTTACTTGTCGAAGTCGCGACGTTCGGCCCCAATGCCCACGCCGATGGGACACTGTCGCTGGCGATCGCCGACGCGGTCCGCGCGGCAATCGCCCCAATGATCGTCGCCGAGGTGCGCGTGAAACCGCCGAACGATGTTTACGTCGGCGAGCGGAAGATCGCCGGCGTGCTCATCGAAACGCTGGTCGTCGCCGGTGGCGAGCGATTGGCAATCATTGGGGTGGGGCTGAACGTGAACAACCGCCGCGAAGTAGCGCCGGAAGAGTTGAAGGGGGTGGTGACTTCGCTTAAGGATGAAGTGGCGAAGGACTTTTCCGCTGTCAGCGTACTGATTGCGCTACTGTGGGAATTAAGAACCTATCTCAAAACCATAAGAACCAACTGATCGCTAGCATGCGTACATATCATCGAGCATTCTGTTCTTCTCAACGGCACGGAGGTGACGGGTATGAGGAAGGAGTTTCGAGGATCGAGTTGGCGGATGTCGG
>JBGSRO010000004.1:0-6307 GCA_041737535.1 Pirellulales bacterium
TGGCCCACGACTGGCAGCGTGAGACCGACGAATCTATCATTGTCATTGGCCGTCGTGAGAGCGTCAACAGTCGCTTCCTTGCCCGATCAAATCGTCTCGTATTTCGACGCAAAGACGCGGAGAATCGCAAAGAAAACAATCCTAACCCGACGCGTAAGCGAGCGTTCCCACCAAAGTTCGTCCCTCGCTTATGCGTAGGGTTAGGACTGAAACCTTCCGTATTTCTTCCTACTCTACTTCCTTTACTCTGCGCTTCTTCGCGACTCTGCGTCTTTGCGTCGAAAAAACAGCACACAGCAGAAATAATGTTCCAAACAATCGAAGCCGCCCCGCGCGATGCCATTCTCGGGCTCTCCGAAGCGTTCCGAGGCGATACGAACCCCGACAAAATCAACCTCAGTGTTGGCATCTATCAAGACGACGCAGGCAAGACGCCGATCTTGCCGAGCGTCGTCGAAGCGAGTCGCCGCGTCGTCGACTCGATGACCACGATGAGCTACCTGCCCATTCCCGGCACGCCAGAATTTGCGGCTGCCGTCCAAGAACTGTTGTTCGGCAGCGACAGCGAAATTGTCAGTTCCGGTCGCGCGAAGACGGCCCACAGCCCCGGCGGCACCGGCGCGCTGCGTGTCGTGGGCGATTTTCTGCACGCGATGTTCCCCACCGCGACGCTCCACCTCACCGACCCGACCTGGCCCAATCATCCGACTATCTTCGCCGCCGCCGGCGTCGCCACGTCGAGCGTTCCCTACTTCGACGCAACCAACAACGCACTCGCCTTCGATGAGTTGCTAGGGGCGATCAAAAAACTTCCTGTCGGCGATGCCATTTTGCTGCATGGTTGTTGTCACAACCCGACCGGCATCGACCCCACCTCCGACCAGTGGACGGCACTCGCCCGCGCGATTCGCGCGCGGGGACTGTTGCCAATTCTCGACTTCGCCTATCAAGGCTTCGCCGATGGGATTGCCGATGACGCCGCCAGTTTGAATGCATTCGCGACGCCGGGCGATGAGTTCATCGTCTGTAGTTCGTATAGCAAAAATTTTGGGCTCTATCGCGAGCGAGTTGGCGCGGTGACGTTCGTTGCGGCCGATGCCGACAGCGCGGGGCGGGTCGCCAGCCAAGTGAATCGCTGCATCCGCGCGAACTACTCAAATCCCCCAGCGTTCGGTGCCGCACTCGTTACGACGGTACTGGGCGACGCCAAACTTCGCGCGCAGTGGGAAGCCGAAGTCGCCACGATGCGAAACCGCATCAACGGCATGCGTCGCCTGTTCGTCAACAAGCTGGCCGAACACCGCGTGCCGGGCGACTTTGAATTCATCACTCACCAGCGCGGCATGTTCAGTTTCTCGGGGCTCACCCCCGAGCAGGTCAACACACTCCGCGACAAACATGCGATCTACGTCGTCGGCTCGGGGCGCATCAATGTCGCCGGCATCACCACGGCGAACGTCGATCAACTGGCCAGCGCTATCGCGAAGGTTTCGTAACGACGTCAAGACTCACCAGCAACGCCGGTTTGACTCGCCAGATTTTATCCCGTGGAACTGGACAGCGTGAATGCCTCCCCGCTGGCTCTCCGTTCGCCGAGCGAACCACGACTACCGCAAGAACGCCTCATGCAGACCACCATCGACGCTGATGATTTGGCCGGTCGTTTTGCTGCTCTTGCTCGAGATCAAGAAGTAGGCCGCCTCGCATTGGTCGGCCGGTGTGATCGGCTGCTTGGTGAGGGTTCGCTGGGCGTAGAACTGGGCCAACTTGTCGCGCAGGGCATCGTCGGATTCCGAGTCTTGGAACGGAATTTCGTACTTCGCCAGCGACGCGATCACTCGGTCGCGGGGGAACATCGTCGAGCCTTGCACGACCGTCGCCGGGGCGACGCCGTTGACGCGCACCAGCGGGGCGAGTTCGATCGCCAACTCGCGGACCAAGTGGTTGGCGGCGGCCTTCGATGTGTCGTAGGCGACCGAGCCTTTTTTGGCGACGACCGCGTTGACGCTGGTGGTCAGCACGACCGAGCCGTGCAGTCCTTGGGTGTGGAACAACTGTTTGCACTCGTCGACGACGTTATAGGCACCATGGACGTTGACCTCGAAGGTCAGTCGCCAAGCATCGTCGCTGAGGTTGCCGTTGCGGTCGGGGGGCAGGAAGACGCCGGCCGTGACGACGATGTTGTCGAGTCCGCCGTAGGCCATAATCGTCGTTGCGAGCATCGCGCGAATCGACTCGCGATCGGTGATGTTCACCGCGAGGCCAATCGCCGGGCCACAGCCCGAGATACCACTGCCGGCGACGCCGATCCCTTGGCCATATTTGGCGGTCAGCTCGTCGGCGGTGGCTTGGGCCGCCTCGGCGTTGAGGTCGGCACAAACAACGTGGGCCCCTTCGGCCGCGAGGCGATGGGCCGCCTCTTTGCCAATGCCCGCGCCGGCACCGACGACGAGCACGACGTTGCGGGCCAGTTCTTTCTCGGGGGGCATCCGCTTGAGTTTGGCCTCTTCGAGCAGCCAATACTCAATGTCGAACGCCTCTTGCTGGGGGAGCGCGATGTACTCGTCCATCGCCTCGGCCCCACGCATCACCTCGACCGCACAGTTATAGAACTCGGCCGTGACGCGCGACTCGCTCTTGTTCTTGCCCCAAGCGATCATGCCAACACCCGGGATGAGCACGACCGACGGGTTGGGGTTTCGCATCGCGGGCGAATTGTCGTGTTTGCACCGCTCGTAGTAGGCGGCATAGTCGTCGCGATAGGCCGACATGGCCGCTTCGAGTTTTGTCTTAAGCTCGTCGATGTCGCCCGAGGCGGGATCCCAATCGACATACAAAGGTTTGATCTTAGTCCGCAAAAAGTGGTCGGGACAACTCGTACCGAGTTCGGCCAATCGAGCGGCGTCGTGAGAGTTGACGAATCGCTGGATCGTGGCGTCGGTTTGCACGGTACCGATGAGTCGCTCGCCATTGAACGTTACCCGGCCACGCAGCCAAGGCAACACACTGACGAGCAGCGCATCGCGGGCCTCGTCGGCGAGCGACTTGTACTTTTCGCCACCGAATGTCTTGTCGCCTTTGTCGCGCTGTTCGATAAAGAGGGCCGCTTTCTCGATGAGTGTTAGTGTCAGGTCGTAGCACTTTTTGTCGTCGTCGTCCCAATTGATGAGCCCATGCTGGCCCATCACGAGCCCCTTGAGCGATGGGTTGTTTTCGACTTCGTGCTGCATCATCAGCCCCAGCTCGAAGCCGGGACGGAGCCATGGAACCCAGCCAACTTCGTCGCCAAAGATTTCTTTGGTGAGCTCTTTGCTGCGACGGCTAGCGGCCACCGAAATCACCGAGTTGGGGTGCATATGGTCGACTTGCCGCGCCGGCAGAAAACCATGCAACGGGGTGTCGATCGAGCTGGCCCGTGGGTTGAGGTTGTAGGTGCAGTGCGGGAAGTAGCCGACCATGGCGTCTTCAGACGGGGTTTTTGGTCCCGGTTCGGGCGAGTCGGCGTAGACCTTGCGCAAGCTCAAGAGCTGGTCCATTTTTAGCGAGGCAAAGTTCTCGGCCTTGCTGGTCCTGAGGTCGCCGCCCGAGCCTTTGACCCACAGCACGTCGACCTCTTCGCCCGTGAGCGGGTCGGTTTCCATCGCCTTGGCCGACGTGTTGCCGCCGCCCGTGTTGGTGATTCGCTGGTCGGAGCCAAGAATGTTCGACCGATAGACGAGCCGCTCGATGGGAGAGAGTCCGGCGACTTTCGCGTCGTCCCAGAGGTAGTTGACGTGCTTAAATTCCACAATTCACCACATTTGTTAGGTTGCTGTGCGTGTGAGAAAACGCCGACAAGAGCGACTCATGCCGAGATTTTGCGCGATTCGAGGGTTGCTGTCAACCACCTTAATGTGATATTTTGTGGATATGAAGTCGTCCCCCATTCCGAGCCACCGCCAAGCCGAAATCCTCCGCGAGCTCGCGGAAGCGGGTTCGGTTTCGGTCACCGACTTGGCCGAGCGATTCAGCGTGGCTGGCGAGACGATTCGCCGCGATTTCGACAAACTGGCCCGGATGGGCCGTCTGTTGCGGACACATGGCGGCGCGGTCGCGCTCGAGACGCCCGGCACATTGAGTGTGGAACCTTCGCTGGTCGAGCGGTCGGCCCTGCACGCCGACGAAAAACGGGCGATTGCCGAACTCGCCATCGGTCGGGTGATCGACGCCGCACTGCTCGCACACGACGACCCGGTGGTTGCGGTCGACGCCTCGTCGACGGCGCTCGAGCTGGTACGGCGGCTCCCCAATTGCGAAATGACGGTCATCTCAAACAGTATGGACGTGATCCGCGAACTGATCGATCGACCGCTGATTCGCGCGATCGCGACCGGGGGTGAATATGAACCGCGCGGAGCCTGTTTCGTCGGGCCGCTCGCCGAGTCGGCACTGCGGCAATTCGCCGTGCATGTCGCTTGTTTTTCGTGCCGGGCGGTCGACCGGGCGCGTGGTTGTAGTGAAGCGAGCCTCGCTCACTCGTCGTTCAAGCGGTTGATGATCGACGTTTCGGAGCGGAATGTGTTGCTCGTCGACGCGAGCAAGCTGAATCAAAAATCGGTCGCCTTTTTTGCGCCGCTTGGAGAGCTCGACGAGGTGATTACGTCGGCTCCCGAAGAGAGTGAGGCGTTCGCGTGGCTCGAAGATTCGGGCGCACGAGTTTCGTATGCCTTAGAACGGGTTCCCGGCCTGTTCGTCTCGCGCGACGAGTAATCGAGAACGGGCCGGGGGCCCGTTCTAAGGCTTTTTCGGCCCCTCTCGCCCACTTCGCCAACCCGCAAGTTATAGTAGTGGCTGTCGCCGATTGCGCTGCGAGCTCATCGGCCGGGTCGAGCGTGTGTGGGTCGGGAGCGATTGATGCCAACCGCGAACGTGAGTCAATCAGAACCTTCGCCATTGGGGGTGCGCGCGGCACTTGTCGTTGGCGGAGGTGGTTTCATGGGCCGGGCCGCCACGCGGGCTTTGATGACGGCCGGAGCGACTGTTAGTTGGGTGAGCTCGCCGACATCGTCGGCAACAATGGCAGGAGTCGATTCGATCGCGGATTTCTGGCGGATGCCAGTTCCGAAGCGCGAAGATGTGCTCGCCCACTTCGATGCGGTGATCTATGCCGCCAGTCGCACGACGCCGAGCTACGCGGGCAACACCATTGGCTTCGAGTGCGAAGAAAACTTAAAACCGCTCGGCATGGTGCTCGACAGCCTGTCGGTGTTCGGCACGGGTCGGTTGGTTTACATCTCGTCGGCCGGTGCCATTTATGCGCCGTCGCCGGCCCCGCTCAGCGAAGAGTCTCCCAAGCGAGCGACGAGCCTCTACGGCGCCGGCAAGCTGGCGGCCGAGTCGTTCTTGAACACTTGGTCGCTCGCCCGGCCGGGAACGGTGAGCATTCTTCGACCATCGAATGTTTACGGACCGGGGCAAGAGCTGCGCTCTGGTTTTGGACTGGTGCGAACGGTGCTCGAACGTCTCGCCCGCGACCAAGAGATTCAAGTTTTTCGCGAAGGGAAAGACCGCCGCGATTATTTGTTCGTCGACGACTTCGCCGCTGCGATGCTCGCCGCGCTGGCAGGACCGGCGGGCACGTACCTAGTGGCGGCCGGCGAGAGCCACACGGCGCTCGATGTGATTCGACTCGCCGAAGAAGTGACCGGGAAGCGCGCGAAACTCGCGATGCTCAAAGACACCCGCTCGCCCGCTAGTGATGTGTTGATCGCCATCGACCAAATTAAGCATTCACTCGACTGGCAACCCCACGTCGATTTGCGCGAGGGGATCGAGCGGACCTGGCGCTGGCTGCGCGACAACAAGCAGCACCGTCATTCCCGCGCAGCCGGGAATGTTGATTGAAAACGACCACTCGGGATTCCCCCCCGCGCGGGCACGACGGAAACTACCATGCTGCTTGTGAGTCTTGCCTTAAAACTTAATTTCGCAACCTCGCCCTAGTGCCTATGACCGCGCCGACGCTGCGATGTGGCTACTTAGTTCCCGAATTCCCCGCGCAGCCACACACGTGGGTGTGGCGGCATTATCACGCGATTAAGGAAATCGGCGTCGAGCTCGACTTGGTTTCGACGCGACCGCCGAGCGACGATCATTTGTGTCATCCGTGGTCGCACGAAGCCCGCGACCTGACGACCTATCTCACGCCACTCGGCCCGAGCGGCATCGCGTCGGCACTGGGGACGATTCTCGTGGCGGGGCCGCTGGCTTGGGGGCGTTGCCTGTGGGCTGTCGTCGGGGCCGATAAGGCGACGCTCCGCGACCGGCT
>JBGSRO010000012.1:0-16112 GCA_041737535.1 Pirellulales bacterium
CCTCCTCGCCAAACGCTACGTCTAGAAGATCAAAGCACTTGTGAAGTGACAGCGAATACTCCCAAACGGTGGACGATGAAAGAGCTGAGCTTTTGACACCATGCCAATGAAACCTCCCCAATTCCTTGTTCTCTTGCTCGCCTCTGCGCTCTGCGTCGGCCTTCAGCCTGTTTTCGGCGGCGACCTAGAGCTCACTGAATCAGATCAGGTAATCCGCGTCACTCTTCGCGGCAAGCCCGTGCTGGAATACGTCAAGACGGAGAAGCCGGTTCCCGCAGGCATCGAACCTCATTTCCGCCGGAGCGGATATCTTCACCCGGTTTACACGCCCACCGGGCAGGAGATCACTGGCGACTTTCCCGCTGATCACGCTCATCAACACGCGCTCTACTTTGCCTGGACGAAAGCCAGATTCGACGGGAAGGAAGTGGATTTCTGGAATCAGGCAAAAGACCTCGGCAGGGTCGAGTTCCGCGAAGTGGTGAACCTGAAGCGGGACGAGCGGCAGGTCTCGTTCAGCGTCAAACACGCTTTCACCGTCGGTATGGGCGACAAACGCGTCGATGCGCTCCATGAAATCTGGACCGTCACCGCCTATCACACCCCTGAGGATCATTTCTTGTTCGACATCCAGAGCGTCCAGGAATGCGCCTCATCGAAGCCGCTGAACCTGCCGCAGTATCATTACGGAGGCATGGCGTTCCGGGGGAATTATCAATGGTTGAAGGAGAAGGACGATCACAGCATTCATCCGGGCGACCTGCAGATTCTGACCAGCGAAAGCAAGGACCGTTGGGAAGGCAATGAAACCCGGCCGAATTGGGTCGCCTTCTCGGGAAAAATCGACGGACAGGACGTATCGGCCACGGTCTTCTGCAGCCCGAAGAACTTCCGCGCGCCGCAGCCTGTGAGGATCCATCCTAACAAGCCTTACTTCTGCTTCGCTCCCATGGTCGAAGGCCCTTTCGTAATCTCGCCCGGCAAGAAATACCTATCGCGTTACCGCTATCTGGTGACATCGAAGGCCGCCGACATGAACCTGATCATGAAACACTGGGACGAATACGCGAAGACTGAGAAATAGCCGTTTGAAGAGTTGGGCGCGCAATTGAAGAGTTTAACCCGGCCACGCCGAGTAAATTTTTAACGTCCCTCACCGCAACCCAAACGAACCAATGACGCCTCTTCCTCCTGACCCTCCCCGTACAGCACTCTCTTCGTTACGAGTCCGAAAATTACACTCCACTTTAAGTTCAGAGACGGCTTTGGTTTGCGAGTTACCCGTCCCGTTCGGCCCGTCGACGCCGTCATTTGGCAGGCAGGGAGCGATGGTTGAGCCGGTGCCAACTACCTGTCGCAGGTAACTCAATTATTGTTCTTGTGCATCCAGGCGACGGACAAGTTCATCGAGCGTCGGATCAGACGTGCCATCTACCGGATCGTCGTGGCGCATAGGAGCATCATCCGTAACCATTGCCAGTTGGGCTGTGGCAATGCCGGGAGACACGGCGATTGAGAGCATGGCGATTTGAGGTAGCCAGCGGAACATTTCACAAACCAACTTCCCGGGAACAACTCGGACCCGAGGCGCGGAGCGCCCCCATAACGTTTGTCGGCTGGCAAGCCGGGCAAATTTTGAGGATTATGCAGATTTTACGGCCTGTTGTGCCAACAGGCCGTGGCGCACTCGATCCAAAGGTCTCTCTTGATTACTCGAAACGACGTCCGTTTTAGTTGGAAACCGAGACCAAGAAAGGGTTCGTCGATGCAACGACGCTGCTGGCTTGAATGAGCACTTTGCACATTGTGTGTCGATGCTTAAACCGTGCACCGGGTTCGACCTGAGAACGCCTCGGTTGTATCCACGACCGAAAAACGGCACTCGAACCGTCGCAAGTCGTTTTCAGTCCGACAGTTGCACTTGCATTCAATCACTGCTCACCTCCGGTGCGCTCCGCATCAGCGACCGAGAGAATTGACTCCAATTCACGACATTCAACGCATAACCCTCGCCTGCACAATGACTTGCAGACGAGGGTTATGTGGTTCGACCTGAGACGCAACTTGATTGAAGCTCCCCCGGCAGGACTCGAACCTGCGACAAGCGGATTAACAGTCCGCTGCTCTACCGACTGAGCTACAGGGGAATGGTTGCGGTGAATCGGAACATGACTCCCGCGAATCTCGGATTATACTTTCCGGCGACTGTTGTTCAAGACACGGGAGCGGCCGCGATGTTCGCCGGCTTGTCGAAGTGGGTGGGGCGAGACGGTTTTGTCGCTTTTCCGGTCGGTGCCGCAGGGTTCTGGGTTGTTGGCAATGGGGCCGAGGGGTGGTATCCTCATGCAAGCGCGGTTGAAAAAAGCCGCTAGTAGCGGTCTTCGCTTAGCTCAGGACACCCAATCGATGGAAAACGACACAAAACCCACCAATCTCGACTCCGATTCAGCTGCAAATGCGGCCGGTGACTCGTCGCTGTCGCTCGCTCGCGTCATTCGAGTCGTCGCGCCAATTGTGATCGTGCTGGTCGGCTGCGCGCTGTTTGCCACTTCGCAACTTACTTCACAAGCGAATAAGCGATTGCAAGCCGACTTGCTCGAAGCTTTGTTGGGCAAGGCCGAGACAATCGACGCGGGGGAATTTAGTGACAATGACGGCGATATGGTAGCCGATGCACCCGACGATGCGAAAGCGGTCACGCCCGAGAAGTTGCTGTTCTCGTACGTCGCCTCCGACGACAGTGCGTCGGAAGCCGACTTGTGGAAACCATTGGTCGCAACCCTCGCTGAGAAGACGGGACTGCCGGTCGAGTTCGTCGCGTACACCAAAGCGGCCGAACAAGCCGAGGCGCTTCGCGATGGCGAGCTTCACATCACGGCGTACAGCACCGGGGCGGTGCCGTTGGCGGTGTCGCGCGCCGGATTTGTGCCGGTCAGTACGCTCGGCGACGCCGAGGGGAATTTTGGCGTAACAATGCAGCTGCTCGTTCCCGTCAAGAGCGATGTGAAGAGTATCGAAGATCTCGCGAAGCCGGGCGACAAACTGCCGAAGATCGAGTTCGTGAGCACGAGTAGTAACTCGGGTTTCAAGGCGGCACTGGTGCTGCTCATGGATGACTACGACATGTACCCGGAACGCGATTACACCTATTCGTTTTCGTGGGATTACGATCAGTCGATGAAAGATATCGCGGCCGGCAAAGCGGCGGTTGCCCCGGTTGTGAGCGACCTGCTCGATCAAGCCTTTGCTGACGGGCTTATCGAGCAAGAATCGGTTCGGGCGATTTACGAGTCCGAGCGATTTCCACCGGCGGCTTTTGGCTACGCCCACAATCTCTCGCCGGCGCTTCGCGAAGCGATCCGCGAAGTGCTGCTTAACTTCGAGTGGGAAGGAACGCCGATTGCCGAACGCTTCGGTAAGTCGGGTAGCACACAGTTTGTGCCGGTCGATTACAAGAACGACTGGGCGAACATTCGTCGGATCGACGACGCAATCGCAAAGGCTCGTAATACAGGCTCCTAGCGCTACGCGAATTCAATGCCCTGGGCTAAGGGAAGGGCGGTCCCGTAGTTGATGGTGCATGTCGTGCGACGCATGTATTGTTTCCAACTATCGCTGCCCGATTCGCGGCCACCGCCGGTTTGCTTTTCGCCGCCGAAGGCACCACCGATCTCGGCACCGCTGGTGCCGATGTTGACGCCTGCGAGTCCACAGTCGCTGCCAGCGGGGCCGATGAATCGCATCGCTTCGCGAGTGTCGCTCGTGAAAATGGCCGACGAAAGACCTTGAGGGACGTCGTTGTGAATCGCGATTGCCTCATCAAGTGTGTCGTATTCGACAACGTAGAGGACTGGCGCGAAGGTTTCGCGGAGCATCACGTCGGTTTGGCCAGGCATCTGGACAATGGCCGGTTCGACATAGATGCCGCCGCCGACGCCCATGGTCACTCGCTGGCCACCACAAACGAGGGTGCCCCCCTGCGACTTTGCGTCGGCAAGTGCGTGCTGCATCGCGGTCCACGAATTGTGACCAACGAGCGGACCGACCAACGTGCCCGCTACGCGCGGGTCGCCAATCGGAAGCGTCGCATAAGCCGACTTTAGTCGCGCGATTAAATCACCCGCCATTGAACGATGGACAATCAACCGTCGGAGCGATGTGCAGCGCTGACCACAAGTGCCGACAGCCGAAAAGACAATCGCCCGCACGGCCAGTTCGAGGTCGGCCGAGGGGGCGACGATCATTGCGTTGTTGCCACCCAGTTCGAGCAGGCTGCGGCCGAGTCGTGTGCCGACGGTGGCGGCGACTTTTTGTCCCATCGCAGTCGAACCAGTTGCCGAGACAAGCGCGACGAGGGGGTTCGCTGCCAGCGCGGCACCGACATCGGCATCGCCGATGACCACGCTCGACAAGCACTCGGGCAAACCACCGATTTTTGTCGCTGCCGCCACGACCGCTTGATGGCAAGCGAGCGCTGTGAGTGGAGTTTGTTCCGATGGTTTCCAGACGACCGTGTCGCCACAGACGAGCGCGATCATCGCGTTCCATGCCCACACCGCCGCTGGGAAGTTGAACGCCGAGATGACACCGACAACGCCGAGCGGGTGCCAGTGTTCGACCAGAAAATGCTCGGCGCGTTCGCTGGCGATGGTGTTCCCATAGAGTTGCCGCGACAGTCCGATGGCAAAATCGCAGACGTCGATCCACTCTTGAATTTCACCCAGCGCCTCGGGCATGATCTTGCCTGATTCAAGACAGACGATCTCGGCGAGCGTCTGTTTGTGTTCGCGAACCCACTCGCCAACTTCGCGAACGAGGTGCCCGCGCTCAGGTGCGGGGACGGTTCGCCAGGCGAGAAACGACTCGTGCGCACCTACGACGACAGCCGTCACTTCGTCAGCCGTGGCAGACCAAACAGCTAGCGTCGGTTGCCCGTCGATGGGACTATTCGCCGCAAACGAACGACCTTGCCCGGCGTGGCATCGGTTACCCTGCATGACCCCTGGCAAGATTCCATCGAGGGCTTCGGGGAGCAGTGATTTCCAATTTGACATCGCATTTACCGTTTGCGGTTGAGGAAGTGGAACTATTCAGCTTCGCTGCCTTTTTCTCCGGACCGGAGAACATCAATCGCGCGCAGGCGGGAATCAGATGCTTATCCATATCTCTTTATTGGCTTGGACGCCCGTTATGCGATTTGGCCGAAGGTTTTTTTCGCCATAGCCTTGGGCATCGCCCAAGGAAGGTAGGGCGTACCAAAAGATTCTGGCCGAAAGCCAAAATTAATCGATCGACCTTCGCAGTGGAATATTGCCTTCGGCCAAAAATAACTTGTGTAGAGGCGACAGGGAGGGAAACGAGACGCAACGCTTTCTCTCGAGATTCCGCCTGCGCTGGAATGACGAGCTTGTTTACTGTGACCGGCGCATTCGGAACCTGGCTTGTTCGCCCTTTACATTAGCGGCAAATCGGCGGCCACCGGGCTTCGCACCTTTGTCGCCGCGCGATAGGGTGTGCCGAATTGATTGTTGAGAAAGTCTTCGAGTCCGACATCTTCCTGCCGCACGAAGCCACGCATCGGCAGTTTACCGAGTCGGAACAAATCGAGCACGGCGCAGACGCTCGTTGCCGTGGTGATTTGGATGCTGCTGCTATGCTGGCCATCCATGTCGGCGTGGTAGATTTTCCGCGCATCGGCAACCTGTTCGTAGCGGCCGTTGCGCCAACCGGTGACCGTCGAAAAAACCAGCACCACATCTTGTGAAGTGCATGGGATCGACGACTCCATGAGTTCCTTGAGCAATTCTCGGCGATCACGAAGTCGGAGCCCTTCGAGCAGGAACATCATTAGGTATTGATGGCCCTTGTAGCGCACCGTCTTGTAGTCGAGGTCGACGACACGCCCTTCGAGCGTTTCGCAGAGTGTGCCGAGTCCTCCCGAGGTGTTGAACGCCTCGTAGTCAACACCATCGAGCGCAAAACGTTCGAGTCCTTCGAGCGGTTGCAGTTCGAGTTTGCGCCCGTCGCGAATCGCCTCGCAAGGATTGCAGTATTCGTTGATTAGCCCATCGGTCGACCAGGTGAGGTTGTACTTCAGCATGTTGGCCGGATAGAGGGGGAGCGCGCCGACGCGCATTTTCACTCGGTCGAGCTTGTCGAACTGTTTGCAAAGGTCGTGGGCGAGAATGCCGATGAAGCCAGGCGCGAGTCCACACTGGGGCATAAAAATTTGGTCGGCGGTCGCATCGCCCGCCAATTCGCGAACGGCATTTGTGGTCGCTATGTCTTCGGTGAGGTCGAAGTAACTGACCCCGGCCGCGAGTGCCGCCCGGGCAATGCCCTGGTTTTGGGCGAACGAGCAAGCCGAGACGACCGCTCGCCGACCTTCCATTGCGACCATCAGCTCTCGTTGGCTGCCGACGTCGATCCGTTTGGTCGCGACCGGCACTTCGGCGGCGACGGCGGCGAGGGCGTCGTCTGAGATGTCGCCGATCAGTACATCGTAGTCGCCCGAGTGATGTAGTCGGCGTGCGATGCCGCTACCGATTTTACCGGCACCGAGCACGAGCACGGGATAGCCTTCGCTTCGCACGGTCACAGCTTGCTCCGTTACAGCTTGCTCAGTCACTTTTTTTCTCTCGCGAATCGGTCGACTCGAAAATTTTGTCGGCGCTGGCCGCTACGAACCCTTGAAACAAATTGCCATCGGCCGCCGGGTAACGTTTGGCAAACTCGTAGTAGCAGGTCGGAACTTCGCGAACCTCATCGCCGGCAAAATGAATCGGCATCACGTCGGCGAGCGTCGAACCTTGTTCGAGCAACACGGCGGGCGAGCCCTTAACGCGGCCTCCCGAGGTGTTAACCGCGAGGCCCAAACTTTCGACGACTTGCAGCACCTCTTCGACGCTCGTTGTGCTCTCGAGGTTGTTGATACTGATCGTGAAGTGATTGGGGCGTAAACCGAGCGACGCGAACCAAGCCGCGTACTCACTCTCGGCTTGCAGCAACTCGTACTCGTCGACCGTGATGGGGTTCCAAAGCGTACCGGCCCATAGCACGTCGGCGCGATTCACCTGAGTCGCTTCGACCTGTGCGGCGATTCGCTCGAGAATCCGAGCGGCAGGCAAACTTAGCTCGTCGACCTTGAGTTCGGAAATGAAAATCCGCGGATAGTTGGCCGATGGGGGGGTGTAGCCTTTTGCCAGCAGCTTCTTTTCAGTGAATTCGTATGGTGCGAATTCGCTGTAGCCGAGTTCGAGCACGTGTTGTTCGAGTCGAGCAAGGCCAATGGGCTCGAGCGCGAGCGTGCGAAAGGCAACGTGGTCGTTGACCACCGTCTCGCCCCGGTCCTCGAAAGCTTGCTTAATTCGCCCCGCCTGGGGTGTCATGGCGACGTAGTCGGCCCATAGCCGGTCGAAGAAAGTGTCGATAGTCATGGTAGCTTTTCCGCAAGTGGAGTCGTTGTGCCGTTGATTGTAGTGCCGGTGGGGGGCTAAAGTGCAGAGCAGTTAGACGCAATTTTTTCTCGTTCGTGCAATTTGGCAATTATGAGTCTTCTCGCCCGCGACATCCGTATCGCCACCTCGGCCCTGGTGATCTTGACTTTTGTTGCGGTTGCCGCGTCGCTTTATTTTCTTCGGCCGGTGTTGGTGCCATTTGTATTGGCGCTGTTCCTCGCCAGCGGTCTGCAACCGGCGCTCAGTTACCTGGAGCGGCGACTCGAAATCTCGCGAGTCACGGCACTCATTGTAGCGCTGGTGCTTTCGGTGATTGCGACCGCTTCGCTTTGGTCGGTCGTCGGTGTGTCGGTTGCCGAGTTAACCGACAAAGGATCGCAGTACCAGAGTCGGCTCGACGACGTGATCGAACGGACCGTCGGTCGCTTTTGGCTCGCGGCCGAGCAGGTGAGTACGGTCGTCGAGGAAACAGTGAACCCTACCGATGAGTCGACCGATGACGCCATCGACGAAAGTGTTCCGCCTGCCTCCGGTCCGCCGACGGCACGCCCGTTTCGTCGGCCTTCGAGCGAACTATTCGACGTGCTCGTCAAGCAGTTACAAGCCGACTCACGGTCGATTTTCGAGCGCGTCAGCGGCGAGTTATATGGCCTCGTGACCAACGGGCTACTGGTGATGATCTTTCTTTTCTTCCTGTTGCTCGGTGCTCGCGTCGACTTGCCGGCCGATAATCTGTGGAACGATGTCGACACCCACGTTCGCAACTACATCGTTACCAAGAGCATCATCTCACTACTCACGGGTCTCGCCTTCGGTATCGTGTTGTGGTTTTTCGGCGTGCCGATGGCGATTGTTTTTGGTTTGCTCGCTTTCTTTTTGAACTTCATCCCCAACATCGGCCCGGTGATCGCGACGCTATTGCCGGTGCCGCTGCTGGTGCTCGACCCAGCATTTACGACCATCAACAGCGAAGGCGAAACGGTTTGGCGATGGGGGTGGGCACTGCTGGCGTTCGTCGTCTCGGGCTTCGTGCAATTTGCCAGTGGTAATCTGTTCGAGCCACGTATTCTCGGCGAGCAATTTAAGCTGCACCCAATTGCCATCTTGTTGTCGCTTATTTTCTGGAGCATCATCTGGGGCCTCCCCGGCGCGTTCTTGGCTGTGCCAATCACGTCGGCGCTGAAGATCATGCTTAACGAATCGGCACGAACTCGCCCGGTGGCGATGTTGCTCGAAGGCAACCTCGCCATGTTCACTCGCCAACCGACCGAGCAATCGGTTTGAGTCGAGCGCAGCCGAAAGGCAATTGTGGGGCGAATTTCTGAGTGCCACGCGAGCGAGTCGCAAAGCGATCGCTCACGGATTGAACCAAAACAACTTGGTGAGCCGATCGGAAAATCGCGCGGCGAGAGCAATACGTCATTCCCGGTGAAGGCGGGGATCCAGACGCAACGCTCTCAATCGAAGTGGGAAGTACAAAAGAACGCACAATGCCATCAATTATCGGCGTAAGCGACGAGCTACGTCTCGTCGGAGTCGCAACTCAGTTGGTTGACCACTGTGCAAACTTTCGATGACGCCACTTAGATTCCCGCCTTCGCGGGCACGACGGCAATCCCCTTTTTCATTCTGCATGCCGCCGTCTGCCCTCTGCCGGCTGGTCGCGCCGCTCCCCAACCCGTCGACGCGACTCTATGATTGGGCAGAGAGCAATCTGACCCCAACCCAATAAAAGCGACCACGTGTCCAGTCATTTTTCCACGATCGACGAAGCGGTCGAGGCCATTGCCGCAGGGCGGGTTGTGATTGTTGTTGATGCCGAGGATCGCGAGAATGAGGGAGACTTCATCGGGGCGGCCGAAAAAGTGACTCCCGCGATGGTTAATTTCATGATCTCCCACGGGCGCGGGCAGCTTTGTATGCCGATCTTGCCCGAGACGAGCGAGCGGCTCGACTTGCATCCGATGGTCGACACAAATACCGCCCCGCTGGGGACGAATTATACGGTGCCGGTCGATCATCGCACCGCCCGCACAGGCATCACGGCAGCCGAACGGTCGAAGACGATCGCATCGATCTGCGACGAGTCGAGCGTGCCGAGTGACTTCGTGAGGCCGGGTCACTTGTTTCCGCTGGTGGCCAAAGAGGGAGGTGTGCTGCGGCGCGCGGGGCATACCGAAGCGGCGGTCGACCTCGCACGAATGGCGGGGCTCCATCCGGCCGGCGTGTTGTGTGAAATTCTCGACGAAACGGGTGACCGCGCGAGCCGGCCACAACTGTCGAAGCTGGCCGAGCAGCATAACCTGCCAATCATTTCGATTGAGCAACTCATTGCCTACCGCCGCGTTCGCGAGAAGCTCGTCTACCGTCAGGCTGAGGCGCAGCTTCCCACGCGCTATGGGCAGAGTCACATCATTTGCTACGGCGTGAAGTACGAGCCGCAAGAGCCAATTGTGATTGTGATGGGCAACCCCGCCAGTGTCGAAGCCCCGTTGGTGCGGCTTCACAGCAGTTGCTTCACCGGCGACCTGCTGGCGAGTCTTCGCTGTGACTGTGGCGATCAACTGCATATGGCGCTCGAAATGATTGCGAGCGAAGGACATGGCGTGCTCGTCTACTTGCCCCAAGAGGGTCGCGGCATCGGGCTGGTTGAAAAAATCAAAGCCTACGCCTTGCAAGACGAAGGAATGGACACGGTCGAGGCAAACATCGCTTTGGGTTTCAAAGCCGATCCGCGCGATTATGGTGTTGGTATTCAACTGCTCAAAGACCTGAACCTCCGTAAGATCCGCCTGCTCACAAACAACCCCAAGAAAACCGACGCCTTCATCTACGGCGGTTTCGACCTCGAAGTGGTCGATCAAATCCCCATTGTGCCGCCGATTCACGAACACAACGAACGCTACTTGGCAACAAAGCGGGATAAGATGGGGCATCAGTTGCCGGAGTAGCGATAGCTTCAGCAAATGTGTTAATCCGATAATCCGACTACGCCGAAGGCGTTGAGTCTTTTAGCCCAGGGTTGCTACAGCGCGAGCTGTGGCTACCTTGGGGGTCGAAATGGTGTGCTTGCCTTTACACCAAAGGTGTTATGTCTGGTGCGCTTACCAGGGCATCAATCCCAAACATAGCGCTCGTCGATTTCAATTTTGTAACGTGCCATTAGCAGCCGAAACTCGTCCTTGAAGCCTCGCTGCCGATGATGCTCAGCCTGATTCCGGATATAGTCCGCGACGCGTTCGATCTCTGATTGTCCAACTGAAAACGCACCGTAACCCGATTGCCATTGGAAAGTGTTTTGGCGAGGATCTCGCTCCTTAATCCAAATCGATGAGACCCGCTTGAGTTCCTTGATCCATTCGGCAATCGCAATCGTACGGCTCATCTGTCCGAGCAGATGGATGTGATCGGCGACACCACCCACAATCAGCGGCGGACAGCCAAGCGTCCTCGATGTTCCTCCCAGTTGCTGGTGCATTTCGCGGCGCAATTCATCGTCGGCGAGAAGGGGTCGACGATCCTTTGTCGAGAAGACGATATGTACCGAGATTTTGGTGAGCGACTGTGGCACGATTGACCCTCGACGTGTCGAACAGAGGCGCAACGCCTTTGGCGTAGGTGGAATCTCGGCACCTTTACCCAGGGTAGCCTCGGCTGACGCCTCGGCAACCCTGGGCTGAATGACGTAACGCCGTCGGCGTAACTCCCGCTACTCCTTAATCATATCCCGCACCGTATGCCCCCCCGGGATCATCGGCAGCACGTGTTCTTGATAGGGAGTCGCCACATCGAGCACAAACGGTCCGTCGTGCTCGAGCATTTCGGTAATGGCCGATTCAAGGTCGGCTTTGCGTTCGACATAGGCGGCACCACAACCGAAGCCTTTGGCGATTTGCACAAAGTTGGGGTAGCGCTCGCTCGGGTCACTGGGACCGATGCCGTCGCCTTGGCCCGACCACTCGGGGTTGTCGATGGGGCCGAGGTAGGTGTGAGCCCGGTTGCCTTGCATGAAGCGGTCTTCCCACTGCACGACCATGCCGAGGTGCTGGTTGTTGAGCAGTAGCACTTTGACCGGCAGCTTTTCGCAAGCGAGCGTCGCCAGTTCTTGAACGTTCATCAAGAAGCTGCCATCGCCGTCGATGTCGATGACGAGGTCGTTCGGGAATTGGCTTTGTACACCCATCGCCGAGGGAAGTCCGAAACCCATCGTGCCCAGTCCGCTGGAGCTGAGCCAGTGTCGCGGTTGGTCGAACTTATAGAACTGGGCGGCCCACATTTGGTGTTGGCCGACACCGACGGTGATGTAGGGATTTTGCTTGTGAGTCATTTCCCACAGTGTGTGGATGGCGTGCTGTTGGGTGATGCCCGCGTACTGCCGGTTGTAGCGGAACGGCTCATCAGCCTTCCACTTCTTGCACTTTTTGACCCAAGCGTCGATGTCGTCGGGGGCTTCGACAATTTTGATTAGCTCTGCCAGGGCGAACTTCACGTCGCTACAGACGGGAATATGGGCCGGTTTGTTCTTGTTGAGTTCGGCGGCGTCGATGTCGATGTGGATGATCTTGCCATGCTTACAGAACTCGGCAACTTTGCCGGTCACCCGGTCGTCGAACCGCACACCGAGCGCGATCAGCAGGTCGGCTTCATCGACAGCGTAATTGGCATAGACGCTGCCGTGCATGCCAAGCATATCAAGCGACAAGGGGTCGGTCGCCGGAAAAACACCCAGTCCCATGACGGTCATCGTGATCGGTATACCGGTCAACTCGACCAGCTTGCGAACTTCGGCGCTCGCTTCGGCGGTGATGATTCCACCACCGGCGTAAATCACAGGCCGCTTCGCTCGTTTGATGGCGGCCGCGACCTGGGCAATTTGCTCGGGCCGCGCGTGGGGCTTTTCGACCACGTAGCCCGGCAGGTTCACCGGCTCGTCGTAGTCGGGGATGCAGGAACTGAGTTGGACGTCCTTAGGCATGTCGACCAGTACCGGCCCAGGTCGGCCGGTCGACGCGATCAGGAATGCCTCTTTCATCACGCGGGCGACATCGTTGACGTCGGTCACAAGGTAATGGTGTTTGGTGATGCCACGACAGACCTCGACGATTGGCGTTTCTTGAAATGCATCGGTGCCGATCACATTGGTCGGAACTTGACCAGTGATGGCCACCAGCGGAACACTGTCGAGCTTCGCGTCGGCGATGGCTGTCACCAGATTCGTGGCACCCGGACCGCTGGTCGCCATACAAACGCCAACTTTGCCGGTACTGCGAGCGATGCCCTGGGCAGCGAAGCCGCCCCCTTGTTCGTGGCGAGGCAATATCGTGCGAATATGGTCGCTGAATCGCGTCAGCGCCTGGTGCAGCGGCATGCTGCAGCCGCCCGGATAGGCGAAAATTGTGTCGACGCCGTGATTGACGAGCGATTGCACCAGAATATCGGCGCCGCTGGAGAGTTCGGTCTTCGCTCGAATTGCTGTCGCCACGATTGATCCACCTGCTAAATTTCGTGAAATCTGCTTGTACGCTATTGTCTCAACTTCGGCCACAACAACGGTTTAAGCCCGTTCGGCGGCCAGTGGGAACAAACCGTGTAGTCTAGGTCACGATCCCTGCGAAAACAACCGAGCGGCTCAGGCGTGGCGACTTTGTCTCTGCTGCTCTGGACAAATAAATCGTGCTGCCGGTTCACGCGGCTGAACCTGAAAGTTGGAGCGTCAAGGCGAAGGAAACAGTAGACAACACCGGCAACCTCCCCGAATGGGGGGCATCTTGCCGCCCGGCCGGTATTGATCGTTTTGATCGCTATGAGGCGAAAACGATTTTGGCGTTCAAAACCCCTTGGGTTTTGATCACTCCCAAGTGGCGAAACCCCTTGTGGCGCACTGTTTAACCACTCGGGGGGTGTTCAAAACCACCTGGTTTTTGAACGACCGAAGCGTTCAGAACCGATCAAAACGATTCAAGAACTCCCTTGTTGCAGGTGACCAGAAACCGGGGAAACCCCAAGAGCCGTGGCCGTCAGGCCTCGGATTGCTTTCGTTGTCAGTTGTCAGTGGGCAGTGAGCAGTGGGAAGTTGTCGGTGGGCAGTGGGCAGTGGGCAGTACGCTGCGCGACTACTCCCAGCTCCCAGCACTCCGCTGCCTGACCCCGATTATAAGGGTCGCCCGGCCACTTTCCACAACGAAAAATGGCCACCTGCTGCGGGCAGTTTGCGGAGAGTCGCGATATCAGCGATCACCCGTAACCGCTTCTTCGGCAACAAATTGCGACGATGCACTCAGATTGGGTCGGATGGTTGTCCCCCGACGACGTCCCCTCCCCCGACGACGGAGTCGAAAACCGTGAAAGCCAGGGCACCCATTTTGCTCGCTCTTCTCGTTGGCACAGCGATTGCTCCTCCGACCGAACATTCAAATAATTCTCACCGACACTCGTAGCGAGGCTTCCGTCATGTTGTGGGCCATTTTAACTTGGATTTTTTTCGGTATCGTCTGTGGGCTGCTCGCCCGCTTGTTAATGCCAGGCCGTCAGTCAATGGGTTGGCTGGCAACTATGGTTTTGGGGATTGTGGGCTCATTCGCTGGTGGCTTTATCGCCTACTTGGTCCGGGGTGGCGATCCGCTTCAGCCATCGGGATTTCTGATGTCGCTCCTGGGAGCGGTGATTGTGTTGGCAATCGCACTCTACGCAGGTCGAAATCGAGCAAGCACGGTCTGATTTGCAGATCGTTTTACCTAGCGCGCATGGGACGCGTCGCTGAATGTTGCGAGGTGGCGGCTGTTCGGTGGGCGTGTTTTTTTTGCGCCTTGAGCCGGCGCTAGCCGCGGGTTTAATTGGGAATCAGCGTGTCGCCAGCACCCGCGGCTAGCGCCGTCGGCTCAATAATTGAACTGTATTGCGACTAACCCCCAACTCGCTTTGGGATCGTAAACGAATAGAGCACCACCACCGCGCCGCCAGCCATCAGGCTCCAAGGCGCCCAATCGGGAGGCGCTATCTCGCGGCCACTGTTGACGATTTGCCCTTTGCGAACTTCGGGTTTAAGGATCGCCTTCTCGACGGCGAGGGCTTCGACGCCAAGTAGGCAGCAATAGGCTCCCACGGCTAGAAAAAACGCTCGCCACATGGCAATCGGTTCCTTGAATGCGAGTTAGTGGTTAAACAGCCCCACCAAACGATATCGACGGTCGACCGCTCGGTCAGTGATTTTGGTTAGTTGATTATCAACCCTAGCGGCTTTGCGGATTACTCGGGCCAGCGATCGGGCCAGCGATAGAGTACGATGCGGCATCATGCCTTCCGACTCTCAAAACACACGCCGACCGCTCGCGGTCACGTCATCGCCCGGCTTCGCCGATTGGCTGGCAACGCTCGGCATCGCTCTCGCCGTTACCACCTATCAAGCCGGTCGGCTGCTGTTCATTGGCTTGAACGCTGGTGGGAAGCTGGTCGTTAACCAGCGCCACTTTAAGCGGGCGATGGGCGCCTGGAGCAACGGCGATCAGCTTTGGCTCGCGACCAAATACCAACTATGGCAACTCGTTGATGTCGCGCCCGGAGGCAACGCGTTGCCCGGCGAGCGGCTTTACTTGCCGAGAGTCGCGCACACGGTTGGCGAAGTCGACATGCACGATGTGGTGATCGGCGGAGCGGGCGTCGCTCAGTTCATCGCCACACGGCTGAACTGTGTCGCACAGCTCGACGACGATCTAAAAAGGGGGGCCAACTTCCGTCGCGTTTGGCAGCCAGCCTGGATCGACGAGCACGTGGCCGAAGATCGAGCCCACGTTAACGGCCTCGCGCTTCGCGATGGACTTGCCCGCTATTGCACCGTCTGTGGCGAGACGAATGCGCGCAAGGGCTGGAAAGACAATCGCGAGTCGGGGGGAGTCGTTGTCGACATTGTCTCCAACGAAGTCGTCGCCCGTGGCTTGTCGATGCCCCACTCTCCGCGTTGGCGCGACGAGCGGCTCTGGGTCCTCAACTCGGGTGTCGGACAACTAGGCTCAATCGACGTTGGCAGTGGTCAGTTTACACCACTGGCGTTTTGTCCAGGTTACCTGCGTGGGCTGGCTTTCGCCGATCGTTGGGCCTTGGTCGGCCTGTCGAGGCCACGCTATAAGACCTTCAGTGGCCTTGGGCTCGACCACGAGCTAGCCAAGCGAAACCAAGAGCCACAAACGGGGGTGATGGTGGTCGACACGTTGACGGGAACTGTCGACCATTGGTTACGGATCGAAGGGCAAGTCGTTGAGTTGTACGACGTGGTTGTGTTGCCCAAAACGAGGCGTGCGCGTTGTTTGAGTCTCAAGAACGATGATCTGTTGAGAAATGTTTGGGTGGCAGATGGGCACGATCAAACTCGCCAGTTTGAGTTACCCAAACTGGTGAAGAAACCAGGCGACAACAGCGGCAAAGTGAAGTGAATCATTCCCGCCTGAGCGGGGACGCCCGACTTTTGGAAAAAATGGGACTGTCTCCGCACCTAACTGAGTACGCGCGACGCAGCGGTTCAAAGTGCGGTGCCTGTCCCACTTTTTCACAACATTGTCCGCGAGTGCAAAGTGAATAAATGGGACAGGCACTACGGATGATGTCACTTGGCGGGCCAAAGCCAATGCGCCGTAGAGCCAGTCCCATTTATTCACAGCCTCT
>JBGSRO010000039.1:0-24402 GCA_041737535.1 Pirellulales bacterium
CCTCCTGGGGCGGTCGAGCGATTCTCAACGAGTCGCAACAGCGTACGTAGATAGGAGGCGGTCGATTGAGCGTCGCCACTAGCGGCATCGTCACAGACAAACTCTCGCACCAAGGATGATCGACGCCCACTGATCCACACAAGCGGATGGAACCAGAGCATGACGTGTGTTAGCTTTTGAACGAAAAATTGTAAGGGGTGCTGCGTTCGAAGGGGCGTTATCTCGTGCCTCAATACATGAGCCAGCTCTGTCGTGTCGCCATCGACAAGTGTCGTCGGTAAGAAAACCAGGGGCTGATGAAACTGGTAGCAAAATGGTCCCAGCTCCCGTGGACTCTCTCGGAAGCTTAGGTGATCACTATGAGGGGCCGCCGCGTCGGTGGGAATCTGACCACGCAGAGATTCTTGTACCTCAGGCGGATACTCGGGACATTTGGCTATGAAGGCCTGCACGCTGAGGAACTGCATCACCCACCGCGCGATTATCACGGCCGCACCGCCGCCCCAAATCACTAGCAAACACTTGCCTAGCACGAGTTCGGTATTGGCGGCGGCGAGCAGTTTCTTGGGACCTAGAGCGGACCAGGGGTGAAGCCATTCCAGTCGCGGCAACAATACGCCCATTGCCAAGAGCAGCAGCAGGCTTACGAAGCAGGCGTTCCAGATACGAGCTTTTGTGACCGCGCAGTTTGCCCACTTCTCTACGCCCCACGCGATACCGATGACGAGCGTCGCCTGTACGGCAATCGAAACCAGCACTTGAAACCACTGCAAGCCGTTCATTCTCTCGCCTCCAACTGTTCGATTAGTTGTTTGATTTCCGCAAGGTCTTGAGAATCGACCTTGGAATCACTAATCAGGTTGAGCATCAGTGACTTCACCGAGCCGCCAAAGAGGCGATTGGCGATCTCGTGTGTCATAGAATCGGACACGTCCGACTTACCGACCGCAGCAGCATAGAGGAAGGCTCGCCCACGCTTGCCTCGTTTTTCGACGAAGCCCTTGTCCTCTAAGATGCCCAGCGTCGTCATTACGGTCGTATAAGCAAGCTCTCTTGGAAGCCGCTCGACGACGTCCGCAACCACTGCCTCGCCGACGTTCCAGATGACGTTCATCACTTCCGCCTCAGGTGCTGTCAGCATGGGAACTTCTGATTTCTGTGGCATGTCGTGGTCTCGATTTATCTGGCAAACCGCTGCGAGTACTGACGGTAAAGGGCCGTCTCTACGTCGTCACCAATCAGTTCAACGTGTCCGTCTGCCCACAAAAAATTAGCGCCGCCCGAATGGCGGCTGCTGAATTCACATTCGTCACACTCGTCGCAATTCGGTCGCGTCATCGCAGACCCCACCAGTCGGCACTGGGCATCTTCGCCCGTGACATCGACCCCCAGCCAAGTGGAAGGGACCATCGCCATCGTCCGCTCGCCGACGAGCAGTGTTTTACTCGGACCTCGCTCCAAGTCCGCTATGCGGACGCGTCGATCGTGAACGATCGTTCCATCCGAGGGGAGCACTTCGTCATCAAGATCGGCCTCGTCAAGCTCTTGTTCGTCTGCCTCCTTGGTCCCGTAGACCCCCACGTAGCTCGCAGTGGGCAAAGTCATCGGCATTCTGCTCACGTTCCCGCCGTTCACGCTGGCAGCCATCAGGGCGGCGACCGGAGTCGTCTCTCCGTCGGGCAGCAATTGGAAGGTTGGTTCCGTAATGTCCGACGGGCACAGCAGGATAGCTAATGAGACATCAGAGAGAGCGGCTATTGAACTGGTTCGATTGCGAAGGCTCTCAGCGATCGATGCCTCACCAATTTCGGGAAGCAGTTCGGTTGCCCAACCGCGAATGAAACTGCTTGGAGGCGTATGGATGCGCCATGCAGTCGGGAACTTGCGTTGGCGATCATGGTAAGCATGTACCGCAATTCCCAAATCTCGCAACTGGCTGCAGCAGGTAGCTCGGCGGGCAGATTCCCTCGCGTATACAACCACCGGCAGCAGAAATGCTAGCAGCACGCCAATGCATGAGACGACGACTAGCAACTCGCACACGGTAAAGCCGTGTGGAGGGATACTAGCTACGGTAGTGTGATGTTGGCGGCGCTGCATCGGTGAGAATCCATTCGCGTCGTGTCCAGTAATTGCGAACGATTCTACTAAAGACCTAATACTTTAGAAATACCAATCGGTTTGCTGCCGCATGGCACATCAGTGTCCGCCACTAACAATTGCGTGCTCGGATGACTTGCAGGAGCCACTGGTGCAAGACGGTTCCGCATTGCGCCTACCACCCGCTGTGGTGAATTTGACCGCTGCGATTTTGGTAGAAATCCAAATTGCCGCGGGTGGACCACTGAATGTCACTAGCTTAAGGGGTCGGACGAAGTCAGTGGCTTATGCTAGCTGCGTTTAACTCGGCAAATCAGCCGCTAGCACTGCGTGGCTGAGGCTTAAGCTAGTGCTATTCGGTGGACCACTCTCAGCATTTTGGCCTCGAAGCGAAGTTGCCGAGGTCTCTCTTCCGCGAAGACACCTCTGTCAGTTCGCCGATTTGTGTAGCCGCTGAGACTGATGCATCCGCCGCGGCGGATGCGTTGCTGGAACTTGCATTTGTCAAGATCACCGAAGCAATCTTGCTGTAATCGCTCTACATCCAGGACGTTTTTCGTTTTCGCCGCTCTCGAAATCCGTTGTCGATCACAGCCAAGCGTTCTGCTCGGCGTCGGGGTGGTCGACGATGAGCGAAAGTAGATCAGCGACTTTGCAGTGGGCTTCGATCGGGTGTCGAAGATAATGGTCGGTCTTCACTCGATAATGGTTGCGTCGTCCGATCTTCTCACGCTCGATGAAACCCTCGTGCTCGAGGTCGGCAAGAATTTGCTGGATAGCCCGTTCGGTGATGCCAACCCTCGCCGCGATCTCCCGCAGCACAAGGTCGGGCTCGGCGTTCAGCAGGATCAAAACGTGCGAGTGGTTTGTTAGAAACGTCCAGCGGTGGCGATTTTCATGACCACCCTTTACTGGTGACACCACTTGTGGTGGCAATTTATCGCCCGTGGGGGCCGGCTTCTCGCGCAGCTTTGCCTCCTGTGTCCGGCTGCTGCTGAGTTTCTTCTTTGGCATCGAGTTGGCTTGGGTGTTCGGGGGCTCAGGCTATGGCCTTCCGGCGAATCGCGGCGCGCGCATCGCGGGAAACCCGCTTGTTAATCCATCGTAGAGGGAAAAATGCCTAAACACCAGAAGTCCTATTGACGAAGTATAATTCCGGTATTACGCTTCTTATTTCAAGGCGGCATTTCCCCACCCAGCCCGGCAGTTCTATGACGACTCTTTTGCTCCTGCTGCTGATTTCTTCGACGTTTGCCCTGTTTTTCTGCTGTGCGGCACCAGCTTCCGCGTGCAATCGCCGGCCGGTGACGGTCCGATCGGCTGTCACGTTGCTTGTGGGCTGGCTGTTCGGGCTCGCGCTAATCGGAGTGTCAGGCCGGCTCGTCGGCGTCATCGATCCGGCGGCGCAACTTCGCTGGCCCCCAGGAGGCCCGCTGGCCTGCGGCGTCTACTTCGATGGTATCTCGAGCCTCACCTTGATGATGGTCAGCTTTGTCGGGTTGCTGGTTTGCCGGTATTCGATTCGGTATCTCGACGGCGATCCACGCCAGGGCAACTACTTCCGCTGGGTCGCTGCAACGATCGGCAGCGTCTCGCTGCTGGTGTTGTCGGGCAACCTCTTAATGCTAGTGGGAGCTTGGATCGCCACTAGTCTCTCCCTGCACCACTTGCTTTTGCACTTTCCGGCGAGGGCTGGCGCCCAACGAGCCGCGTGGACGAAGTTCGCGATTAGCCGCGTTGGCGACTTATTCTTGATCGCGGCCCTCCTACTTGTTTTTCGCGAATTCGGGACATTTGATCTGGCCGCTGTCTTTGCCGAAATCACACACGATCAAAGTCTTTCGGCCAATCGATCGAACGCGCTTGCATGGATCGGCTGGCTGATCGTGTTGGGTGGCATCACCAAGTCGGCCCAGTTTCCTTTGCATAGCTGGCTCCCCGAGACGCTGGAGACTCCCACTCCCGTATCGGCCTTGATGCATGCCGGAGTCGTGAATGCCGGTGGCTTTTTGATCATCCGTTTGAGCTCGCTCGTAGTCTACGCACCCGCTTCTCTCAATCTGCTCGCCATGGTCGGGGCGACGACTGCCGCCTACGCCGGCGTCGTTATGTTGACTCAATCGAGTGTGAAGAAGGGACTCGCCTATTCCACCGTCGCCCAGATGGGATTCATGATGCTGCAGTGTGGGCTCGGTGCCTTCTCGGCGGCAATGCTGCACTTGGTTGCTCACTCGATGTATAAGGCATACGCCTTTCTCAATAGCGGCAACGTGCTGAAAGAAGAGCGTGCGACCCGAGATAGCGCACCAGTCAATTCCCTGACTCTTGCCAACCTCATGCAGTTGCCGTTCGTCGCGGCGGCCGTGGTCATCGGTTGCGCGGCAATGTCCTGGCTATTGGGTTTCGATATTTCCACCAAGCCGGGAGGATACGCTTTAGCCGTGGTGTTTTGTCTCGCGCTAACAATGGGACTGTGGGAGACATTCGCGATTCGCAGGCGAGACATTCGCGGCGTGGCCGTCTTGGCCGCCGCTGGCGTTTCGGCCCTTTATATCGGCTGTTATTTAGCGATCGACGGTCTTGTGGGGGCCTACTTGGCCCATTCGCCAGTCGGTGCCACGTCCAACTTCGCAGGCTGGATCGTTGTGATCGCCTTTGTGGGACTCGCCGCTTTACAGATCCTGTTGCGGTCGACGGCTGATCGAGAATGGCGTGAAGCCCTCTATGTCCACGCACTGAACGGCTTTTACGTCGATGTCGCCCTCAGTCGAATATTCGGGCGACTTTCATCGAGCAAATAGCGACGCCGACCATAACTCCATCAACTAATCAAATCGAAGCCATGGAAAGTAACATGCCTACGACCATCTCGGCAAAAGAAGTTGCGCTGATCGCCCCGGTTGAAAATCCAGTCAACGCCGCTAGCCTAGCCGCGAAGGCACTCAGCGCTGTGGCCAAAACCGTAGCGCCGGTCTGGCCTCTCTCCGACTACGTCGCCGTCAATCCTTACCTTGGTTTGACCGGTAAAGGATTCTTGGAGGCCCGCGAGTACTTACAAGGTTTCTCGACTTGCGAACTCTTGATGCCGGCCGATTACTATCAGCAGCGCTTCAAGGATGGGCACTTCACTCGGGCCGACATCGATTCTGCGATCGATGAGTTGGTCGAGGCCGGAGTTGATGGAGCCGAGTTGCTGACCGGCACGAGGCTCGAGCAACTCTTGGCAGACGCATCGAATGGGCATGTCGACGCAGCTGCAAACGCGACTTTGCCGTCGTCCAACCAGATGCGATCGATATCCGCCCACTACGATCAACTCGCAGCAACTTCTTGGACCATCAGAATTCACGAAGAAATCGGCAAGCACTGCGCGGCTCACTACGACCGGGGACAGGCGTTCTGGCCGAGCCCCTGGCGCGATAAATCGCTGTATGTCGCGTGGCAATCGGCGATGCGACACGATCGACGGATGGGCCTGCTTGGACTTGGACGATTGCGAGAGCTTGTCGGAGGATTGCCGAACGAGCCAGCAACAGCCGTCGCCCAATTGCTCGAAACCTCCTGCGTACCTCAACAGCTTTGGCAGGCCTACTTGCTTTGCCTCGCCTATGAATTGCCTGGCTGGAGCGCATGGACACAGTATCAGGCAGCCTGGCTCGAAGATGGCGAAGCACGTGTTGGCGACGGCCAAGGTGACGACCTGGTCGGATTGATCGCAATGCGGCTTGCCTATGATGTCGCGCTGTCGGCACAATTCGACTACAAGGTCGACTTGTCTGGACTCATCGATTCGTTTGTGAACGATCCTCTATCAAGCGATAAGAACGAAGAGGAAACCCCAAATGATGCCATCGTGCGATACGCGTTGTTGCGTGCCAATGAAATCGCTTATCGCAACCACATGCTCGCACAGATGTCGGCAACGTGTGAGTTGACATGTGGAACTGATTCGGCGGAAGGCGCTACCGGCAGCGGCACCACGCCAATACGAAAACTTGCGCAAGTGGCATTTTGTATTGATGTACGCTCCGAGCGAATTCGCCGTCACCTAGAGTCGGCCAACCAGCAGATCGAAACGATTGGTTTCGCCGGCTTCTTCGGAATCCCATTTGCCTACCAGCGACTTGGCGAATCTTCTGCAACCAACCAATTGCCAGTACTTGTTCCACCTCAGTTCCGAGTGGCCGAGCACCTGCGGGATGCAACGCTCGATCGGCAAGAGGCTATTGTCGCTCGGCGCGGCTTTATACGTACCCTTCGCAAGACTTGGAAGCGATTTCAAACCGCTTCCAGTAGCGCCTTTGCGTTCGTCGAAGCCACAGGACTGTTCTTCGGTATCAAGCTACTCAGGCGAGTTCTTTCGAATCGGACTAACACGTCTGATCCAAGGTACGATGGCATCGCGAAAGACGACCAGGGCCGTGTAGGGCCTGAACTGGCCGCCGTCGATGTCGATGCTCCAGGCCTAACGCTCGACAAGAAAATCGATCTCGCCGCATCAATTCTCACTGGCATGGGGTTGCGTCAGGACTTTGCTCGACTGGTCGTGTTCTGCGGCCACGCAAGTCAGACCGAAAACAATCCCTTGGCGGCAGGTCTCGATTGCGGAGCATGCGGTGGACATTCGGGCGAGCCGAATGCTCGGTTAGCTGCCAAGTTGCTCAACAACTCGCCGGTCCGCGAAGGACTGCTTGCCCGAGGCATCGAACTGCCAGCCGAGATTTACTTTCTGGCCGGTTTGCACAACACGACGACCGACGAGATCGACTTCTTCGATGTCGACCTTGTTCCATCAACGCACTCACAAGATCTCGACGAACTCCGCAAGGCGACCAAAGCGGCGGCAGACCAAACGCGCCGCGAGCGACTTCCACTGCTCTCGACCGACAACGCCGGCGACCCGTTTCGAAGGGCCGTCGATTGGTCAGAAGTGCGGCCCGAATGGGGACTCACCGGCAACGCCGTGTTCGTCGTCGCGCCGCGTTGCTTGACGAACTCGATCGACTTAGCCGGACGATCGTTTCTACATAGCTACGACTACCGAACCGATCCCGACGGCAAGGTGCTCGAGGGAATTTTGACCGCCCCTATGGTCGTTGGTAGCTGGATCAATCTTCAGTATTACGCATCAACGGTCGACCCCAACCATTTTGGTAGCGGAAGCAAGACGATTCACAACGTAGTAGGCCGCTTCGGTGCCTTTTCTGGTAACGGAGGTGACCTGACAACTGGTCTGCCATGGGAATCAGTCCACGACGGTGCTCGCTATCAGCATGATCCTGTACGGCTGTTGTCGGTCGTCGCTGCGCCGCGGGAAAGAATCGCCGCCATTCTCGGTCGCCACAGCGGTGTCGAGGACTTGGTCGTAAACGAATGGATTCAACTCGTCGCGTACGACGCGGGAAGGTTCTATCGGTATACGCCCAAGAAAACTTGGCAGGCGACCGACTCGCCATTCGCACTGAATGGCGTCGCGACTTCCGAGTCTGTTGTCACTCACTCGCCGGTACCTTCGCTCGCTTTGTAGTGTCTGAGTCACAGTTCAAGAGCACAAAATCTTCTTCTATCCCGGAACGGAGAATTCGCGATGATCGCATTTAGTAAACCACAAGAGAACAACCCGCATATCATAAAACTGAAGCACGTCATCGGCCGAGCGAGTAGTCGCATTTCGTGGGCCGTGTTTGCCGACGACGATCCCGTACTGCTGAGACGGCTAAGCCAGGCGCTTAAGGAAGAGTCGGCGGCTATTGTCCCGGCGGCTCAGTTTCAATGGGACCGCGATGAAGACACATTGGAAGACGCGGTCGTTTGGGCGATAGAAGAACTATCCGTCGACACCTTAGTACTGGTTGGTAACTCGGCGGCGGGCGTTACCGCGACCGAGCCAATTTTGGCTGGCCAAGCTGGAGCAGGCGAAGCCGAGCAGGGATTTCTTGAGTCGGTCCGCGCTGCCACGAAAAAGCGACGCCTTGCCGAGGAACATTTCTTGAAACAGGTCCAGTATCTGCTCGCGGTACCTGAGATCAGCGACCGTCTGACTCGCGAATCGCTTGATCTGCATTTCCTCTTTTATCGCGCTGAAAGTGGCGTGTTCGTCGCCCACGATCCCCGTGACGGCTCTTTTTACGCGTTGATAGACTAGCCGCAGGTTGTAGCGTTGCGAGACTGCAACGACGTCGCCCGATCTATGAATCAACATGAAAGCCAGTGACAGCGCCGCGAAGCTTGTGTAACTGGCTGGTCTTTAGGGCGTCAATGTTGGAGGAGCACGTGAGAAGAACTGAAGTGGCTGGTCCTAACTCGTGCAAGCAAGCGACTTCAATTCTTTAAATCGGTTGGACATTTTAAGCGTGTTAGCTCTCAAGCGAACATGCAGAGATGTAGCTTTGGTTAGGGCACCGCTGCGAGTTCCAGCAAGTGTGAATAAAAGGGCGAGAACACCTCACGAGTGTTCGAAACGAATCCCGAGTCGCCAAACCGGGGTTCTTCAGGACAAGGAAAGCTAACCGGCAAACGATTGCTTATTGCAAGCGAATCAAAACCTCGTTGCGGCGAAATGAACCGGGTGCCCAGGGCGGATCGTAGCCGGCCAGCCCGGTATCGGGCTCGCCAACTAGTCCTCTCTTATCCACCCACGTTCGCAATTGTTATTCGACCTTTACCCGCGCTGTTCGTCGCATCGATCAATGGTGCCACGACAATCGACACTTGTCGCTTACAGAGCAGCAGCACAAGCTCAACCAGAAGCTACGTGGACACCATGCGTATTACGGAGTTAGGCGGCGACGCGACGTGTGTTCCACCCGAGCGCACGCAGAGTTGCCGCGTAGGTGACCTTGACCATGCCTCGAATCCGTTGTCGAGCCATTCCCATTTGGTACTTGAATCACGACATTGTTGCTTCAACTCCCGCCGGCCACCGGTAGCGATCACGAAACTCGTCGCTTCGTTCGGCCAGTCTGCGTTGTCGAAGATGCACGCGATCGTGTATCTACTGGTACCGCTGCGCGCCTATACAGCTATAGGCCAACAACGCCGAAGAAATCGAGTCAAAAGTCGACCTGTGCCCGGACCGCAAATACGTCGGCGGCGCTATCGATAGAAATTGGCCGTTCAAGGTCGGCGTGGATGTAGTTGAATTGGAATTTCGTGTATCGATTGAGATACCAATTCATTCCAAACGTGTAGTCGTTGAGTACACCTCCGTCAACACCACCGTCTGTTAGGTCGATCCTGCTCCAGCGAGCGGCGACTTCCCATGCTCCGCAACCGCATTGCCCGTAGTTGCGATGTGGAACGATGCGAGAGTAGACGCCTTGTTGCGCGTTATAAGAGCGAGTTTCACCGGTCAGTGTGTAAGCAATCTGGGCGTAGCCACCGTGAAAATATAGGCCTGCGGCTCCAATTGGTGCCAATCGAGCAAAGTAGTACTCTGATTGAAAGTACCATGGACCATTGGTGCCGGCCAATTCGCCGTTCACTACCTGATAGCTCGTCGTTGGAATGGGGCCGGTATTGACGAAGAAGGGTACAGGGAAATTTGTGCTGCTGAAATCGAGTTGATTGAATCCAACCTCGGGCGGCGTACGCAGAGTGGCAGCATTTGTCGCAGGCTCGTTGTACGTATATCCACCCCCAATGTGGACGGTTCGGCCACACTTGTCTTCGTACAACAGCAGTGTCTCGCGCGTCGTCATTCCGTAGCCAGAGTCACCGGCGACATCGCCGAACACATCGGTCGGAAAGCGATAGGCCGATATGGCCCAAGTCGCCGAATCATCGAGTGCCGTATTGTAAAGCCCGACACCGATTTACCGGAATGGCACGAACGCAAAGGGTAGCGCTCGCTCCAGAAACAATAATTCTTTAACGCTCGTCTGCGCATCCATGCCAAAGGGTTGCCGCCACTGTCCGATCCGTAAATGACCGAACCGGGATATATCAGCAAAGTCGACGTAGACATCCATGAACGATGGTCGACCTGAAAATGCAAAATCGTATTCCATGAAGTAGGCAACGTTGGGCGCCACCTGTCCCCCGGCGGCGAGCCGGGCGCGGCGAAAATCGGCGACATCTTGTGCATCGCCCACGATGACTTTGTTGACGTCGTCCTGGGCGAACCAAATCCCGTCGGCTTGAAAAAAGCCCGATACTTTTAATGTGGGAAAATCGCCAGCGCATGGGTCGGGCCCCAACACTCCGCAGTGGTGCCGGAGCCAGCCGGCTGGTTCAACTGCCCGATCGCTAATGACGACTTGTTCGGTGGTCGATTCGGAGAGGGGCAGTAATCTCGCTTCAGAATCGCCAGCGAGCTGCGACGCCCCGTACTCCTCGATCGACCATTCGTCACTCAGCGAGGGTGTCGGCTGGGCGCTCACGCTGGAGTTGAAGCCGATGCATGCGAGCAGCAGGCCCGACATTTTTAACCGTCGGTGAAATGCTCTCAGCACAGGCGCCCCCCCGTCTTACAAGATCGTAATAATGCAACGTCCGCAGTCGCAGTGGTTTGTCGGCCCTGCCGACAAGTTGACCGTAGTAATTGCGGAAAAGCGGTTGCAACTTACCCAATCGAAAGAGTCGTTTAGCGCTGGTTCGTCTTCGAAATTGGCAGCGTGACAATGAATCGAGATCCTATGCCCAACTCGCTTTCGCAGCTAATGGTCCCTCTGTGGGCTTCGATGATCGACTTGCAGATACATAAACCTAGGCCCGTTCCGTGAGTGCTATCGCGATGTCTGGCTCGATCAGCGCGAAAAAACCGGTCGAAAATTCGTGGTAGATCGGCCGCGGAAATCCCTAAACCGTCATCGTTGATTTTCAGCACCGCAGCACCGCTCTTGTGATCGCGCAATGTAGTAATGTCGATCCTCCCACCAGGCTGTGTATATTTGATGGCATTATCGATCAGGTTGTTTGAAACCTGCGAAAGATGGCGACGACTACCCAAGACATTGATCGTCGAATCGGTACTGCACGTGATTCTTATGTCGCGTGCTTCGGCGACACCCGCGAACATGTCAATCGATTTGCGAATCACGTCTGACCAAGGCACGGACTCGATGCCCGATTTACCCTCGAACGCCACCGCCTCGGAAAGCAGCAACACTTGATTAACGAGCACTTCGAGCGCTTCGCAATCTTCGATGATCTGCTCGAGCACTCCACGATATACTCCCTCGGGGCGATCTTCAGCTAGCGTGACCTCTGACGTGCTGCGAATGGCCGCTAATGGGGTTCGTAACTCATGCGCGGCATCCGCCAGGAAATTCCGTCGTTCCTCGAGAAACGCCGCCAGCCGGTCGAGCAAATCGTTGAACGTCACGGCCAGTTGGTCGAATTCATCACCAATACCGCGGTGAGGTAATCGTTCGGTCATCTCCGAAGGATGCAGGCTTGCGGCAGTGGCCGTCATTTCTTCGAGACGTCGGGTCGCTAGACCGGCCAGCCAGAATCCGAATAACGGTGCGAGGCAGATCATGACCGCCACGATGATCAAGACGAGGCGATCGACGACGACGACATCGTCGTGGAATTGATCAAGCGACGCACCGATTTGAAATTGCGTCAGCCCTAGTGAATTAGTGGGAAGCATTCCCGATAAAGTTCGGCAGTTGCCGACCGTCGAGGGTGTGGCCGCAAGTGGCAACGATTGCGGAATTTCATCGTCGGGTCCCGATTGCGATGACCAAGCTGCTTCATTGTCAGCACCAAGAAGTCGCACAAACCAGCGATGCTGTTTGTGACCGGCGGCTTTTCGCGATAGCTCTTCACCGATTGCCTCGAGTCCGTCGGTCGCAAGCTCCGCGACAACGAGACGAACTTCGGCTCCGTCTTCGCTCAAGACTTGGTCGATTTCGTTAAGCAAGGCCCAATGAACAGTTTGACGAAGCGTGATGAGCGCGATTATAACCGCCGCCGAAACTGCAATCGTATTCCAGAGAGCAATCCGAAGACGAACCGACCGTATGGGAAACACAAAGGCAACCTTGGCGACGCTAGTCAAGACTATTCGCTCACATCATACCCTACTCACCCTGGCGATGACGACTCGCCGGTCGACTTTAGCCTGTAGCCGCGGCCTCGGATCGTTTGCAGTAGTGGTCCGTTGAAGCCACGGTCTATTTTGGCTCGCAGGCGAGAGACGTGAACTTCCACCACATTTGTTACACCCTCCCAGTCGGCCTGCCACAGATGTTCGCATAGCATTCGTCGAGTCACTACCTGTCCCTGGTGTCGCATAAGGAATTCGAGAACGCTGAATTCAGTGGGAGTTAAGTCAATTTCTTTGCCTTCGCGAGTCACCCGGCGAACTGTCAAGTCGAGCGATAGTGGCCCTGCTTGGTGCCGCTGTGGAGGCACTTCCATCTTGCGACGAGTGAGCGCTTGAAGTCGAGCCAGTAATTCGGCGAATGCGAACGGTTTGACCATATAGTCGTCGGCACCGTGCTGTAAACCGGTCACTCGTTCGTCGACCGAACCTTGAGCACTCAGGATCAAGACTGGCGTTCGCAACCCTTCACTGCGAATCTGCTTGAGCAACTCGAGCCCCGGCAGGTCGGGTAACAATAAATCGAGCACAATGACATCGGCCCATTGAGTCATTGCCTCGTCGTGGCCAGTCAATCCGTCGCTCGACCAGTTGCATAACGCCCCCGACTCGCGGAGGCCTTTTTGAAGCGACCGGCCCAAGGAGGGATCGTCCTCAACCAATAAGACTTGCATTGCCGAACGCCGGGGAAATGAAAAATTTGGCACTTTACTGGTGACTCGTAGTGATGTTAGCCAATCGACGATCCTGCACGAAGCATAACTTGGCGTTACTTAACAAATTGTAATGTTAAGCGGCCTCGCGTCGCACCCGATCTCGGCTTACAGTTGGAACCACGCCCCAAAGCTCTCGTCGCCCGCCCGACGGGGCTTGTATTCCCACCTGTTCATCGTTCCTGACGCTGCCATCGCATTGTGAGCGCCTGTCAAACCGAAACCGATAACCTGCCGAGCGTAGGCAGCGTTAATGATGCCGACATCGGCAAAATTGTGCAGCAAATTGCCCATATGCTGCCCTCGCAGGGGCCAATCACTGTCTTTGTGCATCACAACACGTTGCACGCATACGAACATTTGCCGTTTTCCGAAGCCGTGATCAAGGCCGCCGACGATTACGATTGCCACCCTTATCTGCGCGAAGAAGATTATCGTGTCGCCTTGCAATCGGGTCGAATAGCTCCGATCGATCTCGAACGAGAATTGCATGAAGTTCTCGAAGAAAATGGCGACGACTTAGTCGGCTTCTTAGGCACCAGACACGACCTCTGGATGTCGATGATTGAACATCCGCTGCACGAGGGAAGCGAAGGCGAGATTCGCTGGTTCATTGAGGAAACTGATGCACTATACCGGTTCCGACGCGAAGTGCCATCGTCACAGTCACAGGAGTCGGTATTCCACATCAAACAGTGGCTAACAGACCGTGCGCAAAGCCAAAGCGGCGACGATTGCCCGATTGGTTCGGCATTGAGCTTGTTGTTAGATCGGTTCGATGGTTCGCAAATCAGCGAATGGGCACACGAACATGCGACAGCGTTTTCGCTGCACCTACTTTGGGAAACCTGCCGATACGGCAGTTCGTTGATCGCTCCGGCGACGAGCAACGCATCCTGCGCCATCGATACTAACAGCGCCGACGATCTTGTAAATGATGTTCTGATTCGTTTCACGGCAGCATTTCTCGACCAGGGCTTCGCTCACTTAGGGCTACCACACCGAGGACGCGGTTTCTGGCAGTCGTTTTGTGACCTTTATTCGAACGCGGCTGCGCCACAGCCCTGGCTGCAAGATGTCGCGCGACGATTACGTGACTTCGAGGCGGAGCAGACTTCGCCCGAACAGTCGATTGCCACATCCCTGCGGAATCTTGCAGTCGACATCGATAGCGCCGACAGCTTTCTCTTGGAAGAATTGCTCAAACTGCGCGGCTGGGCGGGAATGGTCTGGCAAATGGAAACCAATGCCGAATGGACAATTCATCCCGCTCCACCCGGCACCCTGGTTGATTTTACCGCTGTTCGGCTTGTGCTACTCGAAGCGGCGCGTCGTCATATTGCAAAACCCGCCGTTAAGCAGGCACTTCCGCCGACCCCTTGTCGCAAATTGAACCGTGCCTTTCTCGTGTTCCAGATCGCACAAGTGCGTGGGTGGTCGGCGGTTGACTTGCTGCAACTGACGAGGCGCGAGTGGGGCTCGCTGCTGGCTGAAATCGAGGCATTCGACAGTCGCATGCGGCGACGGATCTACCATCAGGCGTACGAAAGACACTATCGAGTGGAGGCTCTTAAGGCCATCGCCAAGTCGTCGCTCGAGTCTTCGCGGTCGCAGCGAACCCCGCAAGAGCCGGCCTACCAAGTAGCGTGCTGCATCGACGATCGTGAAGAGTCGTTCAGACGCCACCTCGAAGAGGTTGCTCCCGATTGCGAAACGTTTGGCATAGCCGGTTTTTTTGGCGTCGCGATGTACTATCGTGGCGCGAGCGAAGCGCATTTTCGCCCCCTCTGCCCGGTCAATATTAAGCCCGTCCATTATATCACCGAAGAGCCGGCCTACTCCGAGGTGGCCGCGAGCCGACGACGATCGTTGGCGCGAAAGGCTTTCGGGCACACGGCCCATCGTGTCGTGAGAGGTTCGCGGTCGTTTGTGGGCGGTGTTCTGACCGGGTTGCTGGGCTCTGTGGCAACGCTGCCACTGGTCATGCGAGTTTTGTTTCCTCGACTTGCCGCACGCGTTTCCAACAGCTTTGGCGGAATCGTGGCAGACCGACACACTCAACTGCGACTCGAGTCAGGCGACGAAGAAAGCAGCCAATGCCGTGGATACACAGTCGACGAAATGACCGCGATCGTCGGCGGTTTTCTAGATGCGACCGGTATGACTGGGCGACTCTCGCCGCTCATTATCGTTTTCGGACATGGCTCATCGAGCCTCAACAACCCCCACGCTGCCGCTTACGACTGCGGTGCTTGCGGTGGTGGCAAAGGCGGCCCCAACGCCCGCGCCTTCGCCCGCATGGCGAACGACGCCCGCGTGCGCGCTCGATTGGCCACGCTTGGCATTAATATATCCGACGAAACCTCGTTCGTAGGCGGTTATCACAACACCTGCAACGATAGTGTTTCCTACTTTGATCTCGACTTGCTTCCCCCGCGCAGACGGTCGTTGCTCGAACTGGCATTTGCCGACATCGAGGTCGCACGCCGTCGCGACGCCCATGAACGCTGTCGACGATTCGAATCAGCGAGCCTCGCCTTCTCGCCCGAGGCGGCCTTGCGACACGTCGAAGGTCGTGCGGAAGATTTGTCGCAAGTACGCTCGGAATGTGGCCACGCGACCAATACAATTTGTGTTGTTGGTCGCCGAGAGTGGACACGTGGCTTGTTTCTCGACCGCCGTGCATTTCTCACTTCCTACGATTCGACGATCGACGACAGCGATTGCAGCATTCTCGCCAAGTTGCTCGCTGCGGTGATTCCGGTCTGTGCTGGTATCAATCTCGAATACTACTTCTCGCGAGTCGATAATCGTGGCTACGGTTGCGGCACCAAGTTGCCGCACAACGTGACGTCCATGCTCGGCGTAATGGACGGTGCCGGCAGCGATCTTCGCACCGGCCTGCCTTGGCAGATGGTTGAGATTCACGAGCCAATGCGAATTCTGTTCGTGATTGAAACCAAACCTGAGTCGATGCTCGCGATCATGAACGAGAATCCGACCATCGATGGCCTCGTGCGTGGTGAGTGGGTTCAACTCTCCCTGATCGATCCCAACACCGGTGCGATCGCTTTGTTTCGCAATGGCAAGTTCGAATGCTTCGAGCAGTCACCAGCCGATCTACCCGAGGCTGCGAGCTCAGCGGCATGGTATGCCGGAAATCGCAACCACCTTGGCTTTGCCATCGTTAATTCAACCAACGCGATCAAAGCAAAAAGGGTGTCGGCGTGACGTTGGAATCAGCAGCCTGGTGGATGGGGATCGTCGTTATCGCGGCGCCGGCGGTGCTTGTGACGGCTATGGCTACGACCACGCTGTTGGCCATCACAATTTCTGAGTCAGCGATTGCTCGACTGACCCAAACTTGTGTGGTGAGCGGATTTCTCGCGTCGCTGTTCGAGTTCGCCTACATGCTGCTGAGCGGAAATCGGCACATCGAGATCAAATTGGGCGAATGGGTAAGCGTGGTCGACGAGCATCATATGAACCCCTTTCATTTCGAGTTGCAATTTGTCTTCGACCGACTTTCGGTGCCGTTCGTCTTACTTAGTTTTGTGCTGATCGGCACGATCGGCGCCTTCGCACAGCGCTATTTGCATCGCGAACGTGGTTACTCTCGTTTCTTTATGCTCTATGCACTTTTCCTACTTGGAATGGTAGTGGCCACGCTGGCCGGCACAGTGGAGACACTTTTCTTGGGTTGGGAATTCGTGGGTCTGTCGTCGGCACTGCTCGTCGCTTTCTTTCAAAATCGGTCCGCTCCGGTACGCAACGGACAACGGGTCTGGTCTGTCTATCGCATCGCCGATGCCGCTTTTCTCGTTGCTGCCATCGCTCTGCACCACAACGTTGGAGCCGGCGACTTTTCGGTTTTAATGGGCACGGGACCTTGGCCGTATGGCCAAGCATCGCTTCCGTCAGAAGTCGCCATTCCGATTGGCTTGTTGCTCTTGATCGCGGTCGCGGGCAAGTCGGCGCTGCTGCCCTTCTGTGAGTGGCTGCCCCGCGCCATGGAAGGTCCCACGCCATCGAGTGCGGTATTCTATGGTGCGTTGTCGGTTCATTTGGGGACTTACTTATTGTTGCGAGTGAGCCCGCTCATCCAACTTTCATGGGTGCTCGGATTCGTCGTCGTCTCGCTCGGTTTGTCGACGGCGCTCTACGCTGCTCGTGTCGCGCGAGTGCAAACCGATGTCAAGTCAGCCCTCGCTTTCGCATCACTGACACAAGTTGGGCTTATCACGGCTGAAATCGGTCTGGGTTGGAATTACTTCGCACTCGCACACATGATCGGACACGCCAGCCTACGCGCTCTTCAATTGCTTCGTGCATCGAGTCTGCTCGACGACCAATTCTCACTCGAAAACGCTGTGGGTGGGCACTTGCTGCACGGCGAAGAGCCCCAGCGAGCCACTCCGGCACTGCTCAGCGGCTATCGATTTGCCATCAATCGTGGTTCGCTCGATGCATGGCTAGACCGACTGGTGGTTTTGCCATTCCTCCGTGTGTTCCAGTATTGCGACGACTTCGAATGCCACGTGACCTCGTTGCTTTCGCACACCAACGCTCCGCAAGATTGGTCTGGCGTCTTACCGGCGGCCAAATCCGATACGGAGGCCGCATGAACGAGCTTCATTTTCCCCTGCTCGAACTTACGATCCTCACTCCGGCGTTGGGTGCTTTGGTTGTCCGTCGTCGCAATCCCGATCAGAGTCGACGACTGGCCATTGCTTTCTCGTTCCTGGCGCTTCTCTTTGCGCTAATGACTTGGTTCGACCTGGCGGACATTCGCGTTTTCGAGGCTCATGACAAGTGGACTGTGCTTGGTTGGCTGCCCGGTGGTGACCCGTTCATCGTCGACGAGCTAAGTGCCCCGCTGCTGCCACTCGCGGCACTGCAATTCTTCCTTACTATTGTTGCGACACTTCGAACCAAGGCGGCTCGTTTTTCGTTTGCGCTGACCTTGGTGAGCGAATCCCTCGTGCTGGCGACTTTCGCTACGAGGAATACGATATTGCTTGCCGCGTTGCTCGTCGCCGCGACGGTTCCTCCTGCCATTGAGCTCATCCGTCGTGGTCAACCGACTCGGGTGTTCGTTCAGCATATGGGTTTGTTTGCCGCGTTGCTCTTCGTCGGAGTCCTTGCACGCGAAGTATCTCCTGCGAACAGCTTCGTCGCCAATGGTGGAACGTTTGCCATCGCGATCGCCATTCTCATTCGAAGCGGTGTTGTGCCGTTTCATCTGTGGGTCCGCGATCTCTTCGAGCGAGCGAGTTTCGGTACTGCCATCTTGTTTGTTACTCCTATGACGGGTGCCTACGGAGCTTTGCGATTCCTGCTGCCGACGTCGTCCGACGCCGTGTTACGATTAGTTGCCGTTATGTCGCTGCTGACAGTTTGCTACGCCGCAGCTATGGCGTTGGTGCAACGCGATGCTCGCCGGTTCTACGCCTATGTCTTTCTCAGTCACGCGTCGCTTGTGTTACTGGGCCTCGAGCTCAACAGTCTTGTTGGGCTTACAGGAGCACTTTGTGTGTGGCTCTCGGTTGGTTTGGCAATGCTCGGCTTCGGACTCACACTGCGATGCGTCGAAAGCCGCACGGGGCGGATTTCGCTTGATCGATATCATGGCATGCACGACGCCAGCCCTGCACTGTCGGGAATGTTTCTGTTGACCGGGCTCGCGAGTATTGGTTTCCCCGGAACGATCGGCTTTATCGCCGTCGAAATGCTCATCGACGCGGCCGTACATACTGTACCTCTGGTCGGTGTGCTGGTGGTAATCGCAACAGCCCTGAATGGACTCGCCGTCATGCAGGCATATTTCCGCATTTTCACCGGCCGCGAACATCTCGGAACCATTGACTTGCGCATCCGTCCAGCCGAACGATTTGCTGTGTTGGTGCTATCGCTATTAATTCTCGGCGGCGGCGTCATTCCTCAACCAGGTGTTTCATCCCGACGTCATGCAGCCGAAGCCATGTTGCAGCGGCGAAATCAAATTGAGCCACATGCCGTGATCGTACTCCCAACGCAACTTAACGTCCCGTCGCCCTAGTTCACCGCTGCGGCAACTGCCGAACGACAAAACTCTCTTAGCCGAAGTCACATGAACAACGAATCGATTCCCTCGACGACCATCAACCAGTCCGTTCCCGTTGGCAACGCAAGTGGCTTCAAAAAGTACTTGGCGAAAGACTTGCTGTCGGGGTTTTTGGTTTTCTTGATCGCGCTGCCGTTGTGCTTGGGCATCTCATTGGCATCTGGCTATCCCGCGATCGCGGGTATCTTCACGGCCATTATCGGCGCGCTCGTCACGACTTTCATTAGCAACTCCGAACTCACCATCAAGGGTCCAGCCGCCGGCCTCATCGTCATTGCAATTGGTTGCATCAGCGATTTCGGTGGCGATGGCATGGCAGATGGCGTCTTCAGTAGCGTCGACATGGGTGCTTATCGCGCCGCGCTCGCGGTCGGCCTTGCGGCTGCTGTTCTGCAGATTTGTTTCGCGCTCTTTCGGGCAGGCATCTTGGGTGAATTCTTTCCCACCTCGGCAGTCCACGGCATGCTCGCTGCGATTGGCGTGATCATCGTGATAAAGCAGTTTCCCGTGGCACTTGGCGTTTCTGCCAAGGGGGAACCGCTCGAGATGTTGAGTGAGTTCCCCCATTACATCGCCGAAGCCAACCCGGCGATTGCGACGATTGGCATTGTCAGCTTACTCATCATGTTCCTTTGGCCCATGGTTAAGAAGCGGATTCCGACCCTGGGAGTGATTCCCGCCCCGATGATTGTCTTATTCGTTGCCGTTGCGATGGGGGCTGGATTCGATCTCCTTCACGAGCACTCGTACACACTTGCCAGTCATCAATACCAGCTAGGCGATCAATATCTCGTCCGCATGCCCGACCGTATGTTTGGGATGTTTGACTTTATTACTTTTCCCGACATGACGGCCCTTCAACAGCCCAAGGCGTGGTGGTGGGTGTTCATGTTCTTTGCGATCGGAAGCCTCGAGTCGCTGCTGAGCGCCAAAGCGGTCGATTTGCTCGACCCGTGGAAACGCAAGACCAATCTCGACCGCGATGTGCTGGCCGTGGGTGTCGCCAACCTCGCATGTGCATGTGTGGGCGGATTGCCGATGATCTCCGAAATCGTCCGCAGCCGGGCCAACATCGACAATGGGGCCCGCACCCGCTTCGCCGACATGTGGCACGGCTTGTTTCTGCTATTGTGTGTCGCCTTGATTCCGACGGTGTTGCATCGCATTCCACTGGCGGCTCTTGCGGCGATGCTCGTTTATACCGGTTTTCGGCTCGCTCACCCCAGTGAATTCATCAACGCCTGGCGTGTCGGCAAGGAACAACTGGCCATCTTCGCCACCACCGTTGTTGCCGTGCTCGCAACCGATCTGCTCATTGGCATTGGTATCGGCATTGCGCTGAAAATGATCATCCACATCGCCAACGGTGTACCGCTGAAGTCGATGTTCAAGCCGTATATCGACGTCGAGGAAATCGACGACAACACCAGCCTCATCGTCGCCCGCCAGTCGGCCGTGTTCAGTAACTGGATTCCTTTCCGGCGACAAATCGAACAAATCGGTTTGGTTAATCGACGAAACATCGTTGTCGACCTTTCCAACGCGAAACTGGTTGACCATAGCGTCATGGAAAAACTCGAACAAATGGAACGGGACTTTCATCAAGAAGGTCTCGGGTTCGAAGTCCGTGGGCTCGAGGATCTACAACCCTTCTCGGGCGACGCCCACTCCGCACGCCGACGCACATTGGCCAGCGTCCGGCGACTGACGATCGTCTGCGAAGAGTCGCTAGAAGACGAATTGGTGCAACACTTCATCGCCCGCGGTGCAACCGGATTTACATCGGCCATCTGCTCTGGGGCCGGACGATCACAAGTCGCCAGTGGTCTACCACGTAAGGCAGATCTCGTGCGCATCGAGTTCATCGTGACGCCTGAGATTGCGGAAACATTGCTCGAATTTGTCAGGGCTAACATCATCGGCAATCATCCGGTTACCGTTTGCGTCGAAACAGTCGAAGTGTTCCGTCGCAGTAACTTTGAAGCGACCGCGAGTGACCGTGCCCCTGTGGCCGAGTTCGGCAGTCTCGTCGATTCTCATTCGTAGGCATCGGTGAATTCTTAGGTGCAGCAAATAAAACGCAACTGCTGTGAGCTAGAACAGTGTGGCATTGGTGATCTTCAGCTGTACCGCTGTACTTGACTGTAATATTTGACAATGTTGGACCGCCGGCGTTGGCCTTATGCCGCTCGTTCAAAAGTGCAATTCGCCTACGATTCCGGAAGCCTCGCTGATCACGCAAGTCGACACGGACCAGAAATGTTCCCCGCCGTACTAGTCGTAATGGGAGTCGTGCTCTTCAATTGTCTCGTCGTGCTTTTGGCGGAGTGTTCACGCACGCCGCTGGAAATCGAAGGTAGCCTACTCAGCAACCGGAACACCGCCTGCACTTCGGAAGCCACGAAACTGAGCGAGGATGGACCAACGAATGTCACTAGCTTAAGGGGTCGGACGAAGTCAGTGGCTTATGCTAGCTGCGTTTAACTCGGCAAATCAGCCGCTAGCACTGCGTGGCTGAGGCTTAAGCTAGTGCTATTCGATGGACCAACCGCTGTTCCGAAGGGCCTGCCCGAACTGAAGAGGTGAAGTCGACCTCCGCAGCTAGCGAATCATTTTGATGACACTGGAACCCACGCCAGCGAAGCTCCGACCTGCCGGCCCCCATCTGCCCCAGGAGGGCGTGACCTGGGTTACGAAGCAACCGAGGCTTCGGTACTGAAGTCGCCGGATCGCTGTTGCGTTGGTGCCAACCGAAGTCACGTCGGTTGCATCAATTGCGCCAAGCAAAGCTTGGGAAAGGGGAATGAGATGTAAATTACACCTTTGAAACCTTTCAGCGGAACCTTGCGGGTGAGAACCCCGTCCAGTAAAGCCTGACTAGCAACTGGAAGCGAGTTTTGCGTGGTGTCGGGTGACCGGCCCTGCGAAGCGTAAACAGCGAATCCGAAAGCCATGCTATTGAGCGTCGAAAGACCCAATCTTTGGAGCCTTTGCCTTTTGATGGCTCGAGCGACCGGCCCAGCATTTTCTTTACGTAAAGGTAATGTCGATACGCTAGCACTTTCGGGTAAGACAGCGGGGGTGGCGGCCGGTGCCGCGACAGCGAGATGCGACCAGGCGAGCCTTTTAGGGCTTTTTCCGATCTAAGGGCCCCCGAGCCAACCATCGCGCCAGGTGCCCCAGAGACCGCCGTACAGGGGCTCTAGGACACTGATACCAGTGATGCTGAGCGACTAGCAAAGGCGTTCTACGTCGCCGCACGGTCACTCCGGGGGCACTGGTGCCAGAACAGTCACTCGTATCGCATCCCGTCGCGCCAGTTGAGAGGCGGCAATATCCGGTCGTCGTGAACGCCCTCGGGCAGCCCGTCGCCGTACCAGATCTGCTCGCCTTGTGCGTACTTCATTCGCGCGTACTGCACTCGGTCACCCCACCGTCGCCGCTCGTCAACCGTCATCTCCGTGAGCATACCCGTCCCGTCGGCCCGCTTGGCTTGTCGGGGGGTCGGTTTGCGTTTGACACAAGCTCGCTCCGACACTGTCAGCGCGCGATAACGCTTCCACTCCGAGCCGTCGAAGAAGTGCCAAGTGAATTCTCGATCGCTCCAGCGTGTGGCGTTGCGCCACTCGTCGGGAGTGAGGAACCGTTCGTCGACGATCATCGGGTGGTATCCGTGCAGGCTATCGCTCATCGCTTGCTTTCGTTTCAGTAGGTACTCGCATACTGCTTGGCGTCGCTGGCCCGCTGCTTTACTCGCTCGCGGTCGAGTTTGCGAGCCATCTCGAGGGTCTTCATCGCCGTTTGGTACCGCTTTTCGGCCTGCACGAGCAGGTTGCCAAGCTGCCGATCCCCCGCTTCATGCAGCGCGCGGTACTCAAAGTACTGGGTGAAGCACCAGCAGGTCACCACCCGGCTGCAAGCCATTTCGGTGACAATTGAGTCGCCGGGCCGATAAACCTGGCTACGCAACTCCGAGATGCGTTGTCGAAACGTCTCGCGAGCGAACACGTCCGTGCCGAACAGCTTTTTAATCAGCTCGTGCTCGGTTCTTCGCTGGATGTCACCCATTGTCCGCCAAACGATCGGATCGCCGCCGAGTTGCTCTCGCAGTTGGTCGAGCGCGGCCGTGTCGCCCGCTTCAGCCTGCTTCGCTAGCTTCCGGTATTTTTTTACTTTCTCGTGAAACACCTTCTCGGGTAGAGGGCGAGGCGGCAAATTGTTCGGCTCTGGTTTCGGCTTCGGCTTGGGCTTCGGTTCGGGCGGGGGCTCGTGCTCCGCCGGGTACATCGGCTTGAGCTTTGACCAGAATGACGCGAGCTTACGGGCTTCGGCATAGGGATGTTCGTCTTCACTTTTTGGCATTAGGTTGGTGCCCTCCATCGGCGGTGTTTTTTCTGGAAACCCGACACCAATAGCTCCGCGTGTAGCAGCGTGTCGAGCGCGTCGTCGAACAGCCGGGTGACATCGGCAACGGTCATCAGGTGCTGCCGATTAGCGGCTTGGCGATCTCGTTCGGCCGCTAGTGCCGCTCGCCTCGCTTCGTCGACGGCAGCCGCTTGCGCGCCCGCATCACCGTTTCCGATGTAGACCTTTCGGCAGCCCTGATCGGTGTGGACTGAACGGTAGTAAAATCGCCGGTTGCGACGCGTTTCCCAGCCCATGTCGATACCGTGTTGTGTGTGCGCAACGAGATGCTAGCACCGATCCGGGCACCGCAGTCGTTGTGCGAGCGCTGCGCGGAACTGACAACTCATATTTTGAGGCCGAAAGACCCGGGGGTCGATGCCAGTTTGCGCAACACGTGAACCCAAGTACCCTCACATCACGGAAAACGACCTTAATTCGCGGCTCGGTCGGCCACCGTGGCATTGTTGCGGGCGAGCCACCGACTACGCGTGCAGCGAACTTTAGACCCGAATTGACCGGTTTCGACCGCCGCAAAGGTGGCCAAGCCGCAAAATGGTTGGGTTAAGATTTGGGCAACCGATGCGAATGGCGCGGCAGCGCGCTGCTTTGATGCGTTGCTAATGCACCCGTGGGGGAGTCCGTGGGACTTGCTGCTACGAAGGTTGCAGCTCTGCTCGATCCGCGACGGGCCACCTACGCGAAGATTTTCTTGACGTAAAGAAAATCTTTGCTCACCGTGCAAACGGCCTTCTCAAGTAGGGCAGCTGCCGTTCCCGAAAATGCTAGCAGCTCGACGATTCTGTGCCGCGTGAACGCTTGTTTGCAAGACTATGGGTGAATCCACCGAAAGACACGGCTTAATGGTGTCAGGCGACGGCGCGCTATACGACAGGCGGAAGTACTACTTCAGCCAGGCACGTTATTGTTTGTCGAGCTCTTCGATGTCTACCCAGCCCTGGGCCCCGGCAATCGGTGCCAGTGCAGCGAGGATGCCGCGGATTTAAAGTGATGTCAGTTCGTTGGCCGTC
>JBGSRO010000067.1:0-18304 GCA_041737535.1 Pirellulales bacterium
TTTAGTGGCGGCACCGAATTTACGCCGCAGTGGACTAAGTTTTGTGTCGAGGAACTTTTTGGTGGTTCCCCTGAGGAGAGCGGCATCTACATGACGCCCACCTATGGCAACACGCTGATGGGCCTTGCCTGTAGCGAGCCAGTCACGAAAGCGAACGGATACAAAATCACCTATCACGCGCCCCAGCCTCGTGCGGTCGTTGAAGTTGTCGACTTCGATAGCACCGACAGCCTCGTCGGCTTCGGCGAAACGGGCCGCGCTAAACTCACCACACTTACCCGAGAATTCTTCGTTCCCGGTTTCCTCGAACGAGACGAAGGCGAACGCGAGCCCCCCTGCGAACAGTATCCCTGGGACGGCATGAGCGGCGTGCGGCCGTTCCGCCGCTTAGCCGAAGGTACGACGGTTGGGGTATACTAGTGAAGGTCCGTGAGATTCTAAAATTGCTCGACCGCGACGGTTGGAAGTTGGTTCGGCAGCGTGGTAGCCACCGGCACTTTAGACACCCTACCAAGCCCGGGACGGTTACCGTTCCTGGCAAACCGAGCGACGATTTGCATCCGAAAACGGAAGCAAGTATTCGAAAGCAAGCGCAGTTACGGAGTTAATCAGATGCGTTACCTAGTGATGATTCGAAAAACAGGCACCGGCTACAGCGTCGACGTGCCTGACCTTCCCGGCTGCGTCTCGACCGGAGGTACGATTGAAGAGGCGAAGGAGATGATTGCCGAGGCGATTGCTGGGCACATTGAAATCACACGCGAGGCAGGCGAAACCGTTCCTTCGCCCTCCTCAAGTTTCGAGTTCGTCGACGCGAATGCTGATGAAGAATTGTGTACCTGGGTCGAAATCGCCGATCGGCCAGCAGCACTTTCGGGCAATTAACCAGCGTGTCGAAGTCACAATGAGAGCGAGGAGCAACTGATGATCGAACTACCCGCTATCCGTTGGGGCGAACCTTATGAGTCGCTCGAAGTTGACGAGGTGAAGCACTTTTACACCGGTGAACCGGTCGCCCGCGTGCATACGGTTGGTGCGGGCATTATTCGCCGCGATGCAAAAAAAGCGAAGCAGGCCCGCCGGGCGTTGCAAGCGATTTCACCGGCCGACCTGATCGCAAAATGCAAGCGGGCGGGCGAGTTGTTCGAGTCGGGCACTGTCGCGATCGGCAGTTTCACTCAGTCGCCCGCGCAGTTTGTCGAACAGCAGTCGGCGACCACCGGTATGCCGATTTCGATGTGCAAAGCGAACGTCACAAAAAATGCGTTCGTGCTCAAGAACATCGACCAGATTCTCAATTGTCTGACTCGCGGTCTCGACCTTAGTATCCTCGCTCGCGGCTACGGCGACGAGGGTCGCGGTGTGACGGTCGCTTACCAAGCCCAGTGCGACGCCCTCGGCGCAGTGCTCCCAAGCAATTCTCCGGGCGTGCACACGCTGTGGTTGCCAGTGATTGCGTTGCAGATGGGGCTTGTACTCAAGCCGGGGAGCAGCGAGCCTTGGACTCCTTATCGTGTTTATGCCGCCATGGTCGAAGCGGGTATTCCGGCCGAGGCGTTTTGTCTCTACCCAGGTGCCGGCGCTGAAATTGGCGGGGCGATTCTCGCCACATGCCGCCGCAGCATGATCTTTGGCGGACCACAAACGGTCGATCAGTACGCGGGCAATCCGGGTGTGCAGGTTCACGGCCCAGGCTTCAGTAAAATTTTGGTGGGCGACGATTGCGTCGACAATTGGCCCAAATACATCGAAATGATGGCCGACAGCGTTTATCGCAACGGCGGGCGAAGTTGCATTAATGCCAGCAGCGTTTACGCTTCGCGGCACACGAAAGAAATTGCCGCCGCGCTGGCCGAGAAACTTGGTCCGATTGACGTGCTGCCGCCCGATCACGCCGAGTCCGGTTTGGCCGCGTTCACTATCGAGGGCGCCGCCGCTTCGATCTGGAAAGCGATCGAGCGAGACTGTGAAAGTCGGACCGTCACCGACATGACGGCTAAATTCGGCGCTCGGCTCGTCGAGAAACCACCGGTCGCCTATCTCCGCCCCGTCGTGCTGCATCACAGTTCGTACGAGTCGGAATCGCGAAACAAGGAATACATGTTCCCGCTCGTGAACGTGGTCGATTGCCCGCAGAGTGAGATGCTCAAGGCGATCGGTACAACGCTCGTTGGCACAGCAATCACCGACGATGAAACTTTCCGCCGAGAGTTGATCGAAAGCGTTGACATCGATCGTTTAAACCTTGGACCGATTCCGACGCCAAAACTCGATTGGTTGCAACCGCATGAAGGAAATTTGATTGAGTTTCTTTATCGGAGTCGCGCCGTACAGGTAGCTTCCTAAACCGATGTTCTCGCGCAGCGAGAACGAGCAGTTATTCCCTCCCCCGAGGGGAGGGAGCTTCGCTTGCTTACGCCTCGCAATTCTTTGTTCATCATTCATTGTTTTCCCGCCATCGCTGATCGTTCATCGCTCATCGCTTCCCTATGTTCGATTTTCATTGCCCGACACGCGTAGTCTTCGCCCCGGGCAGCATTGGCCTACTGGGCGAATTGGCGTCGTCGGTCGTCGAGCGCGGTCGCGTGCTGGTTGTCAGTGATCCGGGCATCGAGAAGGTCGGACACACTCAGCGAGCCCTCGATCAACTAGGCGCTGCGGGTTTTGAGCCATTGGTGTTTGACGGTCTTCGCGAAAATCCTTCGACCGAGCATGTCGAAGCGGGGCTGGCCCTGGCTCGTGATTTCTCGCCAAAGATGATCGTCGCCGTTGGCGGCGGCAGCAGCATGGATTGTGCGAAGGGGATTAATTTCGTCTATAGCTGTGGCGGGCGAATGCAAGACTACTGGGGTGTTGGCAAAGCGACTGCCGACATGTTGCCGATGATCGCCGTACCGACGACTTCCGGCACGGGGAGCGAGGCCCAGTCGTTTGCACTCATCTCCGACGCCGAGACGCACGTGAAGATGGCCTGCGGCGACAAGCGAGTCGCCTTTCGGGTAGCGGTGCTCGACCCCGAACTGACGATGACGCAACCGGCGAGCGTCACGGCGCTCACCGGCATCGACGCGATTGGCCACGCTGTCGAGACGCTGGTCACAAGAAAGCGCAGTCAACTGAGTCTCGCGTTTAGCCGTGAAGCGTGGCGGCTGTTGTGTGGCGGATTCACTCGTGTACTCGATGATCCCAGTGACGTGTTGGCGCGGGGTTGGATGCAGCAAGGAGCCTGTTTTGCAGGGTTCGCTATCGAGAATTCAATGCTCGGTGCGGCTCACGCGATGGCCAATCCGCTGACCGCCAAGTTTGGAGTCGTTCACGGGCAAGCCGTTGGTGTGATGCTGCCGCACGTCGTGAACTTTAATTCGACGCGTGATTCGGGAGCGTGGCGAGCCTACAATGAGTTGGCGCGCGAACTTGACGACTGCGACGGGCCGCTGTCAAGCGACGCGGGCCAACTCAAGCGCTACTTGCAACAATTATTGATCCGTGCTGGTTTGGCGACTTCGCTCCAGACGTTGGGAGTTGAACGATCGTCGCTTGCCCAACTGGCGCGCGATGCGACGAAGCAATGGACCGGCACTTTCAATCCAGTAGAAATGACCGAAGCCGACTATTTCTCGCTCTACGAAGCAGCTTACGAGTAGCCATGCCAAGCCACGCAACATCGGCGTTTATCCCCGTTCCGCTGCGGTTCCTGTTCATGGCGATCTGCTTCGCCCTCGCAAGCCGAGCAATCGCCGACGATTGGCCGATGGTCCGAGGCAACCTGCAAGCCACAGGCGTCGCCACAACAACGCTCCCCGACGGGCCGGTTGAGCTATGGCAGCAAGAAATTAGCGGTTCCGGGTTTGAGGCGACTCCCGTCATTGCCGACGGTGTGATCTTCGTTGGCGATTTCGACGGAACATTTCACGCGTTCGCGCTGGCCGATGGCAAACCTCTCTGGAGCAAGTCGTTCGAGCAATCGGGGTTCTTGTCGGCTGGGCTTGTTGCCGATAGCAAAGTCATCGCGGGCGACTTCAATGGCATGGTGCGAGCCTTTGACGTCAAGAGTGGCAAAGTTTTGTGGGAATACGAACTCCCGGCCGAGGTCTTTGCCGGTCCGTCACTCGTTGGCAACAAGGTCTTACTGACCTGCGAAGCGGGTCTCCTCACGGCGCTCGACTTAGCCGATGGAACCAAGGCGTGGGAGTTCTCGATCGACCAACCGCTGCGTTGCGCCCCAACCGTCGTCGATGGAAATGTCATGCTCGCCGGGTGCGACGGAGCGTTGCACGCCGTCTCGGTCGAGTCGGGTCAAGAAATTACGCAGGTAAAAATCGACGGACCCACCGGCACAACACCCGCCGCTCGTGACGGAGTCTTGTACTTTGGCACCGAGCAAGGATCGTTCTACGCGATAAAGCAAACGGCGAAGCAAGACACAATGCCCTCTCTTGAAATACTCTGGCGCTTCATCGACCCCCGTCGCGCTCAGGGCATCCGCACGGCCGCCGCCGTGAACGATAAAGTCGCCATCTTTGCGAGCGAAGGCCGCACTGTTTATGCGCTCGACATCGCCACCGGCAAAGAAGCGTGGCAACTGCCGCTGCGTCAACGCGTGTCGAGCTCGCCAGTGATCGCAGGCGAACGCGCCATCGTGCTGACCGAACGTGGCGAAGTCATGCTGCTCGATGTCGCCGATGGCAAAACTGTCTGGGAAACAACCACTGGCGGCAGTTTCAAGTCGTCGCCCGTTGTCGTTGACGGCAAGTTAATCGTCGCCAACACAAACGGCAAAATCACCTGTTACGGCAAGACCAACGAGTGGTCTGGCAAAGCCGATAATTAAGGTTGTGTGCCACTGGCGATGCCAGTCTAAGTTATTGCCGACGTGACACTTGCGTCACACTGGCGGAACCAGCGGCCCCCGAAGTTTCTCTTATGACAGTCCACGAGCTGGACAGCGCCAATTCGTTGTTCGTTGACAACTCAATACGACCACTCCGTCCCACCGGCACGATCTTCGAGCACAATTCCGGCCGCCGCCAGCTTTTCGCGGATCGCGTCGCCCGTGGCAAATTCTTTCGTCGCGCGAGCGGTCGCGCGGATTTCGATCAGCAGCTTCATCAGCCCATCGGCGAGCCCATCCTCCTTGCCACTCCATTCGGTGCCGCCGGCACGGTCTTCGAGCGTGACACCCAGCTTGCTCAGTCCATCGCGAATCGCATCGGCGACGGCAAACTTCTTTGCCGCGCGGCTCTCGGCTCGCAGGTCGATCACCACGCGCATGACGCTGGTGGTTAGCTCGTCGCCTCCGTCGGCCATGGTGGGCGCGACCATGAACAGTCCGAGTAGACTCGACAGCTCGCGGACCAATTCCATGAGCAATGTGAATGCTGCGATGTTCGCGGCATCGCTCCGGCCGGCTCCTTCGAGATCGCGATCGTCGCAGAACTTATTGACGATTCGCGCAAGCTCGAAAAGTTCGCCGATGGCGCCCCCCGTGTTAAAGTCGTCATCCATCGCAGCGAGAAACTTTTCGCGGCACTTGGCGGCTGCTGCGAGCGCGACATCGTTGCCGAGGGCGATCGAAGTCGCACCGCGACTTCTTGGTGCGGTGAGTGCATAAAAATCGCTCGACGTGATGCGCGCGTAGCGTTTGATCAAGCGATAGAATGTCTCCAGCCCGGTCGCCGCTTCTTCGATGGCCGGTTCGCTAAACAGCACCGTGCTTCGATAATGGGTTCGCAACAGAAAGAAGCGAATCCGCTCGCCTCCTTGCCGGGCCAGCAGTTCGGCGAGCCCCCCTGCCCCTTTGCTACGGCTCATTTTGCCGCCGGTGTTGTCGTGCGAAGCTCCGGGCGCTGACGCTTCCGGCTCGCTTCTGTCACTTTTGCCGCCAATCTTGCCGGCGGCCATATCTTTGCGAAGTAGCCCGTTGTGGCACCAGTAGTTGACCATTGGTTTACCGTGACAGCATTCGCTTTGAGCAATTTCGTTTTCGTGGTGGGGGAACTCGAGATCGAGCCCGCCGCCATGAATGTCGAAAGTCTCGCCCAGGAGCTTTTTGCTCATCGCGGAGCACTCGATGTGCCAACCGGGTCTGCCGTCGCCCCACGGACTCTCCCAAGAGGGTTCGCCTTCCTTGGCCGTCTTCCACAGCGCAAAGTCGGCGGCGTTTTTCTTTCGCTGTGTTGTACCGCCCCCCTCGCCCATCGCGCTTTCGAGCGAGCGATTGCTGAGCTTACCGTAGCCACTGTCTTTGCCAACATCGAAATAGACGTCTCCCTCCGACTCGTAGGCGAAGCCGCGCTCGATCAAGTCAACGATGAACTGAATGATCTCGTCCATGCATTCGGTCGCACGCGGGAACGCGTCGATTTGGTCGACCCCCAGCGCAGCCAAATTGCGGTGGTAGTCGGCAATGTTCTCTTCAGCCACTTCGAGCATGGTGATGCCTCGTTCGATGGCCTTGTTGATCAGCTTGTCGTCGACGTCGGTAATATTGACGACCCAAGTGACAGCGTAACCGTTGTAAACGAGGTAACGCTTGATGCAGTCAAAAATGACCGGCCCGACCATGTGGCCGATGTGAGCCTCGGCATAAACGGTCGGCCCACAGAGATAGATGCCCACTTTGCCGGGAGTGACCGGAGTGAATGGCTCTTTCTTCTTCGAGAGCGTGTTGTAGACAACCAGTGTGGGATGAGTCTCAGCCGATGGCTCAGTGCTCTTGGCAATAGTCGATGTACTCATGTCGGTCCGTCGCTTGGGCTTGCGTTTTGATGCGGTTTACGCGATTCACCAGCCGCTAACCTAGCGGGTTTAGGGGGTTTTTGTGAAGGTCGAAGTGGGCATCGATCTTTCGGCGTGTTTTTTCTGAGAAATCAGCGGAATTTCTCATCCAAAGGGAGTCGCCTCCCGTATCTCTGGCACCTTACTTGCGAATTAAGCATGAGCCGACAGGTGACGACACATTACTGGTCGCTCGGCTCACGGTCTGTCTGTAGAACTGCCTAGTAATTGATTGCTAATGAGCCAAATTGATTTGAAAACAACCCACATCGAAACTTAACTCCCCCCGATTGACTAACGAATTGGAACACAAAATATGACAAAACATTTCTTCGCGACACTCTTGTTGCTAACCGCATGTATGCTGCCACTTTCGGCGAAGGCGGCAACACTCACTGGCGTGACGTCGAATAACCAGCTTCTCGAGTTTGACACAAGCTCACCCAACGTGCTCACCTTCGGTCAGCCGATTTTCGGTCTCGCATCCAACGAGAACGTAAGTGGAATCGACTACCGCCCGTCCACCGGAGAGCTTTACGCCCTGGGTAGCTTCGGAAACATCTACATTCTCGATCGCACCACATCACCGTCACAGGTTACGGCCAACCTGCAATTCAACGTGAATTCAGTACCCGCTGCTACTCCCGGCGGTGCTCCGGTTGTTCCTTTCGCGCTGAGCGGAGTCTCGTTCGGCTTCGACTTTAATCCCGCGGCCGACTACGCAGGGGGCTCAAGCCTGCGAGTGGTCAGCAATACCGACCAAAACTTAGCCGTGAATGTTAACGGTGCCGGGTCGGTTGTCGTTGCGACGCCGGTTGCGTATGCCGGTGGTTCGCCCGCCAATATCGCTGGCGAAGCTTATGCGAATACTTTCTTTAACGCTGGCGTCGGCCCAACGGGAGGGACCGTTCAATACGCCATCGACTCGGGCACAGACATGCTTGTGCTGCAAAACTTTAATGGTGGTCAGTTGACTAACGTTGGTCCGCTGGGGGTGAATGTCAATTCGCTTATCGGTTTCGATATTCTGACATCGAGCGCAGGGAATTTCGGCTTTGCGAGCCTCGACCCCGACGGAAATAACTCGAGCGACTTGTATTTCGTCAACCTCACCACGGGCTTGGCCTCCCTCGTTGGTGAAATCGATGGCGGAGTTCTCGTGCCGCACTTAGCCGTCAAGCCGGGTGCCGATCCGAACTTTACTTTTACCCCCGTGCCCGAGCCGGGTAGCATCGCCCTCATCGGCTCGGCAATGTTCATCGGACTCATCGGCGCGAGACGCCTACGTCGCTAACGAGAAGTGAGTCGAAATATACACCCCCCCCACGCCTGGGGTTCGGTCAAAGGGACCGGGCCTCGGGCGTTTTTTTGTCGGTTGAAAACGCTAACTGGCACTGTCTATTCAATAGCCATCTCGAATCGACTGCTGCAGACTGGGGTTTTGTTTCGAGTCAACCACATCGGGCCGCACAGGTGATTGACGACGCTGGCCATTTCGCGAACTGAGCGAAAAATCCCGTCGAATCCCTCTCGAACAAGCTACTTATGCCATCGCTTGGCTCGGTCTTGCCAGACCTCTGTTGCCGGATTGCTGCTCGGCCATGCAGATGCATGACTGATAACAAAGGTTTCGATGTCGACCGTAGCAGCCATCGGTAGTGTGAGCGTCACGACTGTGGGTGATCGAGCCGGTCGTGCCCGGAACCACAATTCGGAACCACATCGACATACCGTCATATCCTCCTACGCCAACGGCGTTTCGTCTTGAAGCCCAAGGTTGCGGCGGCGCAGCCTCCGCTACCTTGGGTCAGGGGAGTCAGAAGAGGCTTACGCCAACGGCGCTGCGTCACGTCGCCCAACGAAGGGCGCAACCCCGTCGGGGTAGTTTAACAATTTCGTCAGTCACCCTGGGTAGCCGCGGCTGCGCCGAGGCAACCCAGGGCTGTGTGACACAACGCCTTCGGCGTAAAGCTCGAATCTCAGCTCACGCAATCTGCCAAGAATTACACCCACATTCGTAACGCCCACACCGATCGCTACTCAGTCTGAAATTGTATCGTCCGCGACGGCTAACGCAGCGTTTGGTTTCGCCTTTGGTCTTCCCTTGCGTTCTTGGCGTCCTCAGCGTTTTTTTTCAATCCTACGCAGGTTGCAACTCGCGCTTGCGATCTTCCACAATCTGCATCTGCAAGCTCGACGGTACTTGGGCGTACTTGCATGGCTCCATGCTAAACGTCCCCTGCCCTTGCGTTTGGCTGCGGAGGTCGGTTGAGTAGCCGAAGGTTTCGGCGAGCGGCACTTCGGCGATGATGCGGCACAGCCCGTTTTCGGTTTCGGTTTCGACGATCATGCCGCGCTTGCTGCTCACTTGGCCGACGACCGAACCCTGGAAGTCTTCGGGGCATTCGATTTCCATTTTCATGATCGGTTCGAGTAGAATCGGCTTCATGCGGTCGAAGTTTTCGCGGAAGCACTCGCGGGCGGTCAACTTGAACGCCATGTCGCTCGAGTCGACGTCGTGATAAGTACCGTCGTCGAGTTGTACCGTGAGCCCGACCACGGGGTAACCGGCCAACGGGCCTTTGGCCATCATCTCTTCAAAGCCCTTCGCCACGGCCGGGATGTATTCCTTGGGAATGCGGCCGCCGGTCACTTTGTCGACGAAGCAGAATTCTTTGCCATCGGGAAGCTCGGCCCGTTCTTCTTGGGTCATTGGTCGCATGGTGCCGACGATATGACCGTATTGGCCTGAACCACCCGATTGCTTTTTCCGCTTGTGGTCGAAGGCATAAGGCTGCAAGCCCGACTCGCGGTAGCTGACCTTTGGCGCTCCGACTTCGACTTCGCACTTGTACTCGCGGCGAATTCGCTCGACATAGACCTCAAGATGCAGTTCACCCATCCCGGCGATGACCGTTTCGTTGGTCTCTTCGTCGGTCATGACGTGGAACGTTGGGTCTTCTTTGCGGAACCTCTGGAGCGCCTTGCTGAGCTTGTCGGCATTGTCGCGCGAGAGGGCTTGGATCGACATTTTGATGACCGGGTCGGCCACAAAAATGTTTTCGAGCGTGCAGTAATTCGGCTCCGAGCAATAGGTATCGCCGCTCGCGCAGTCGATGCCCATGATTGCGACAATGTCGCCAGCCGATGCGTTGTCGATTTCTTCGCGCTTGTTGCTGTGCATCTTTACGATGCGGCTAAAGCGTTCTTTGCGACCAGTACGCTGGTTAAAGTACGACTCGCCCTTGGCGACCTTGCCTTGATAGACGCGCGTGTAGGTAAGCTGTCCGTATTCGTCGTCGACGATTTTGAACGCCATGCCGACAAATGGCTTCTTGGGATCGGGCTCAAGCTTGATTTTGATTTCGGGGTTCTTGGGATCCTTGCCTGTATTGACAACTTCGGTTGGCGAAGGCAGGTAGCGAGTGATCGCGTCGAGCAGAGGTTGCACACCCTTGTTTTTGTAAGCACTGCCAAGGAACACCGGAGTGAACTCTTGGTTGATGACCGCATCTCGGGTGATGTCTTGAATGAGTTCGACACTCACTTCCTCTTCGCCGAGCAACTTTTCCATCAAGTTGTCGCTGTACATGCTGAGCGCTTCGAGCATTTCAGCACGCGAGGTTTCGGCTTCGTCTTTTAGCTCGGCGGGAATTTCTTCGCTGCGAACGGTTTCTCCATTGTCGCCATCGAAGTAGAGCGCCTTCATCGTGATGAGATCGACCACGCCCTTGAAGTTTTCTTCTTTGCCGATGGGAATCTGCATGAGAACGCAGTCGGCGTGCAGTTTTTCTTTGACCTGCTTGACAACGCTGCGAGGGTTCGCCCCGGTACGATCCATTTTGTTAATGAACGCGAGGCGAGGGACATGATACCGCTTCATCTGGCGGTCGACCGTCATCGACTGCGACTGAACGCCACCGACCGAACAGAGCACCAGAATGGCACCGTCGAGCACGCGAAGGCTCCGTTCGACTTCGACCGTGAAGTCGACGTGACCGGGAGTGTCGATCAAGTTGATCGAAAACTCGTTCCATTGCAGACTCGTGGCCGCGCTGGTGATGGTGATACCGCGCTCTTTTTCGAGCTCCATATGGTCCATCGTTGCGCCGTCGCCGCCGCCGCGAACGTCTTCGATCTTATGGATGCGGCCCGCGTAAAACAGAATCCGCTCGCTAAGCGTTGTTTTGCCCGAGTCGATATGGGCCGAAATTCCAATGTTGCGAGTGTTCTTCAGGTTCATCGCGGTTCCTCGAATGAGCGCAAATCGCAAGTGCGAAATGGGGGAAGTGGGGGGTATATGCAAGAGCCGGTTGGCGGCCCGAGGGTTCGTTTATCACTCGATGCGTAGCTGTAACGGTTGCGCAAACGCTCGCGCGCCCTGTATCGTATCGCTTACTGGCAAATATGCTAGTGTGGAACAGAAAGATAATGTCACCAACCGACTTTCGCCTAGGGCGATTTCAGGCCTGCCGCTGAGAAAAGTAGGCGACTTGTGACAGTTGCGCCGATTCGGTCGCGCTTTCGATGAATAGTTCCGGCGAAAACAGGGCTGCACAAAACGGGCGATGCGGCGACAATAGAAGGGGCACCCCGGTTCAGGTGATCCGATTCAACTCTCCCCTCTCGCTCCGGTCCATTATGGCTCGACTGACCCTTTGCCCCCACTGCGATAGCCCTGCCAGCTTGCCGCCCGAGATCGACGACTCGACGCTGGTGATGTGCACTACCTGTGGCAAGACGTTCGCGGCCGCCGAGTCCGCTGTGTCGCTCGCGTCGCTCATGGGGCAAACCGAACCGGTGGTTACCGAAAACCCATCGAGCAAATCGGTCGACCTCGACGACCTGTTCGGGCTCGGCAAGAAATCGGCCACGACCGTCGAGTCGGCCAGCGATGCCAGCTCGGCCGCTGGGGGATTCGTTCCGGTGTTCGACAATGACGAAGATGACGAGCCCGTGGCAAACTTTGAGATCAAACAGCAGTCGAACGAGGCCGATGTTTATGAACCGACCGTCGCGACCGCCACAGCGAAAGTGACTGCACGGACGAAGCCAAAGCGTCGCTACTCGAAGATGCCGCTGGTTGTGGGAGTCATTCTCGGTCAACTGCTGGCCTTTGCCGGTGGTTACTGTGCCGTGATGTGGATTCAGTACGCCCGGGGGGACCAGCGAATCGATCCCTGGGGTCTGGCGGCCTACTATCCCGAGTCGGTTTTGCCGCCGGGAGCCCGCGACACGACGCCCGTCGTCGCCGACAGCAACAGCGTTGAGAGCGAACCGACGGAATCCCCAACCGCCGACGATCCCGAACGCATTGAATTGGCAAATTACGAAGTCGACGCCCCCACTGACGCTTCCGCCACTACGGTGGCCGAAGCCCCTGCGCCGCTCGCTCCCGATCCGGTGGCAGCGCCGATGCCGAGCGGACAATTCGCATTGCCCGGAGCGCCGCGCTACTCGACAGCCGACATAAACGAGGCGATTGCTATTGCGAAAGAGACGATGCCGACGTTGCTTGAGGGCGAGTTCGCGAACCCCGAACTCCGCCGAGCGAAGGGGCTTAGCTACGCCACCATTTGTCGCCTCGCTCATGTCATGAACTTTTACGACCCGACAGCCGCCGATTACGATACGCGAGTTGAACTCGAAGCCCAAGAACAAGTCTTTAAGCGGCTGTTATCGGAGCCGAACACTCGCAACGATATTGCCACGATCACCAAGTTCTGGCTCGCTTCCGATAACCGGCAGACTGGCGTCTTCTTCGCGGGCGAAGTGAGCGGTGGCAAACCGGCGGGACCGGTGTTTGAGTACCAAGTCAAACTTCCCTCGGGAGACTCGATCACGGTCGTCCGCCGAAAGCACCTGGCCGAGAACCGCTTTCAGAATGTCGACGCGGTCGGCTTCATTGGCGAGGTGATCGACCACCCTACCGAGCGAATTGTTGGCTACCGCAGCGAACAACCGTGGGTGGTGTGGGCCGAGCATGTGGTGCCGATCGACACGCCAGCTTACGCGCGCGAAGCCAAGCCCGGTGAAGTCGAAACGGAAGCCGATCCGTTGGGCGGGTTTGATTTGGGGCCTTTGCCGGAGATTGATCTGTAGTTCTGTCGGCTATCGGCCACAAATCGTTGCTCTTACCCCCGCGTTGCTGTCATTCCCGCGAAGCAATAATCACCTGCCTGCGAAAAACCCGCTCGAACAAATCAACTTTCCGCCGGGCGGCCCAGATGTCGACGTCGGCGTTTTCTTTTGCTGCGACTTCGATCACCACTTGCGAGGGGGTGACTTCGCAGTGGATGTCGTCGACTTGTTGTTGGTGAGTTCGGTCGAGCGCGAGAGCAAGTCTGAGTATTGCCGCTAGGCGGCCGACCCGCTGGCGGTCGTCGGCTGTGAGGTCGCGGTAGCCTTCGTGTTTGTTTTTGGGGTGCGAACCGCGGTGGTAGCGGGCGACCAGGGCGACCATTTGCAACTCGTGCCGCTCGAAGCCGGGCAATTCGCTGTTCATGATCAAATGGAAGCTATGTTTATGGTGCTTGTCGAAGTTGATCAGGTAACCGACGTTGGCGAGCATGGCGGCCATTTCAAGTTGCTCGCGGTCGTCGGTGGCGAAGCCGAGCGGGCCAGCGAGCTCTTCGTACAGCCGCGAGGCGATGCGGGCGACCTGCTGTGAGTGTTCGAGGTCGATGCCACAGTTTTCCGCAAACTTCTCGACGGCGACTCGCTTCTCGGCCGAGGTCACACTTCGCGACCGCGAGCTTTGAATCATGTCTAAGAGCATGCCATCGCGAACGCCACGGGTGTGAATCTGGACGACGTTGACTCCGAGGCAGCGCATGACTCGATCGATCACCAGCAGTCCGCCGACGATAATGTCGGCTCGCTGAGGACTTAGCCCGGTGACTTTTTTTCGCCGTTCGAGCGTCATGCTGGCGAGATCTTGTAGCAGGTGATTGATCCTCGCCCGCTTCACACGATAGCCCCACAGCGTTTGCTTCTCGACGGTCTCGGTCGCTAGCATAATGCCACCGAGCGCCGTGAACGTGCCTCCGGTGCCGTAGAGCATGTCGGGCGTGAAGGGTAGTTTCTTGCAGTATAGTTTGAGTTCGCGATCGATAAACTGAGTCGCCGCTTCGAGCCTTACGGCGTCGCTGACATCTTCGAGTCCACACTGCTCGGTGACGCGGACAGCGCCTAGTTTGGTGGGGTAGACTTCGTCGATCAAACCGCTGGAAGCGAGCACAATCTCGGTGCTGCCGCCACCAATGTCGGCGATGGCAACTTCGCGCTGGGCAACGTCAAATGCGCGGGCGACGCTCATAAAAGCGAGGCGACCTTCTTCGCGGGCACTGATGACTTCGATCGGCAGGCCGAGTTCTTCGTGGACCCTAGCGCAAAACGCCGCGCCGTTATTGGCTTCGCGAACCGCGCTGGTTGCGATTGCACGAATGGGATTGGCGCGTTGTCCCCCGGCGATTTGCAGAAAATTGCGCAGTGCGGTGATGGTGGCGTCGATCGATTCGTCTGACAGTTTGCCGGTCGCGGTCAAGCCATACGACAGCCGCGTGTTCTCGCGTTCTTCGTCGAGCACGCGATAGGTACCGCCGGGCAAGACCTGGGCGACCACCAGCCGAACACTGTTCGAGCCAATATCAATGGCCGCCAGACGGCCCCCGGTTTCGCCTTCGCCGTTGACCTGCGGAGAGGGTTCGAGCAGCGGTTCGCTCATGCCGTTTTTCAGTTCGCTGGCCAGGTTCGTTGAATCGTCAGTCCGCATCTTCGCTTTTGCTCGCCCGACCGTCAACGCGGCACGCGAATTCGCTATACTGCGCTGGGCGATTCTCCGATATTTGCAAGGAACGCGACAATGTCTCACACAACCGTGCCCGATCGGCGGGCGGCCAATTCGCCGTCGACTTCACCGTCGATTGGTGAGTACCTGATTCAGCGACTGCAAGACTACGGCATTGCCGACGTGTTTGGCATTCCGGGCGACTACGTGTTGTCGTTCTACACCATGCTCGAAGAAGGTCCGCTCAACGCGATTGGTTGCACCCGGGAAGATTGTGCCGGCTTCGCGGCCGATGCCTACGCTCGTGTGCGAGGGATGGGAGCGCTCTGTGTCACCTATTGCGTGGGGGGGTTGAGTGTCTGCAATAGCATCGCCGGAGCGTATGCCGAGAAGTCGCCCGTGGTGATGATTACCGGTTCGCCCGGGTTGCGTGAGCGGGTTCACAACCCGCTGCTACATCACATGGTCCGCGACTTCCGCACGCAACACGATGTGTTCGAGAAACTTTGCATCGCGGGGACCGATTTGTCGGACCCGCTCACGGCGTTTCGCGAAATCGACCGCGTGCTTGCCGCCTGTAAGCGTTACAGCCGACCCGTTTACATCGAAATCCCCCGCGACATGGTTCACGTCCGCCCCGATGCTCAGCCGCTTTACCAACAGCCACAAGTCACGACCGACCAACGAGCGCTTCGCGAAGCGGTTAAAGAAGCGGTCGCGCGAATCAATTCGGCACGGCAACCCGTGTTGTTGTTGGGCGTTGAGATCCATCGCTTCGGGCTTCGCGATTTGGCTTTGCAGTTGGCCGAGGAGTCGGGAATGCCCATGGCGGCGACAATGTTGGGAAAAGGTGTCGTTGCCGAGACACACCCGCTTTACATGGGACTTTACAGCGGCGGCATGAGCCGCCCCGAAATTACCGAATACGTCGAAGCGAGCGATTGTGTCGTGATGCTCGGTACGTTTATGACCGACATCAATCTCGGTATCTATACGGCCGAACTCGACTCGAGTGATTGCATTCTCGCGACCAGCGAGCAGCTTCGAATACGCCATCACCATTATCACGAAATCGAATTGAAAGACTTCATCCAGGGGCTCGTCGATGCAAAACCAAAACCGGCGGGCGAGATTCCCCCTGCACCGACCGAATGGAAGAAAGAACCGTTTTACCTTGCCCCCGAGGCAAAAATCACCATCACGCGACTCATCGATCGGCTCGACGAACAACTCGACGGCGAGACAATCGTCGTGGCCGACATTGGCGATTCGCTGTTCGCCTCGACCGAGCTGACTACGCACGGACATACCGAGTTCTTGAGCCCCGCCTATTACACGTCGATGGGGTTCGGAGTGCCGGCCACGCTCGGGGCTCACATCGCCAAGCCCGATGCGAGGGTCGTGACCCTCGTCGGCGACGGCGCGTTTCAGATGACCGGCATGGAGCTGTCGAACCTCGTCGCCCGCCGGGTGCCAGCCATCGTCATTGTGCTCAACAACCGGGGCTACGGCACCGAGCGGCTTCTGCACGCCGGTGACTACGACTTCAACACAATTCCTTCGTGGAATTACCATAAGCTCACTGAGCTCTATGGCGGTGGCACCGGCTACGAGATCTGGACCGAGGGAGAATTCGACACCGCGCTCAACTCGGCCTGGGCCGACAAATCGGGAACGAGCATCTTGCACGTCCACCTCGACCCAACCGATGCTAGTCGGGCACTGCAACGGTTGGCAGAGAAGATGAAACTCACGGTGGTTCAGTAAATGGCCCTTACACGCACGACGCGCCAGCCAGTGGGGTCGAGATTGCTAGTTACCACGCTTGCCAGGCCGATCTCACTCGCTTGCGCTTCGTGCTTGTAGCGCGAGTGTTTATACTGTTTTTTGGACAGGGCATCATTCTGACAAGCTGAGGCAATCGTGGGACTTCGTGATATTTTCAAGTCGCTCACCGACAGTGGCAAGCTCGATGTGCAGAAGCGCTATGAGTTTATGAAAGCTGCCGTGTCGGGGACGATGTCAGACTTTTATATGGCCCGCGACCGGCAGACGAACAAAATCGTCGGCCTCAAGGTGCTCGACAAAGAGAAAACCGACTCACTCGAAGCGCGCTTTAAGGGACTCAAGAAGCCGAGCGAAGGCGAAATCGCTTCGCTGTTCCATCATCCGCGAATCGTCGAAACCTTTGGCTATGGCAACACCACCGGTGGCCAGCAATACATCGTCATGGAGTACCTCGACGGCCCAGGGCTCAACTCGCTGTTGGTCGCACGCAGCAAACTACTCGACGGCAATCGGCTTGCACTGCTTCGCGATGCGGCCGAGTCGCTAGCTGTGGTTCACGCCGCTGGGTACATTCATCGCGATGTTTGCCCGCGTAATTTTGTTTGCAGCAAAGATGCGACGAGTCTCAAGCTTATCGACTTTGGCGTCACCGTGCCGGCGAAAAAGGAATTCATGCAGCCCGGCATCCGCACCGGAACGCCCAACTACATGGCTCCCGAAGTTGTCAGGCGTAAAGCCACCGATTATCGCATCGACATTTTTTCGCTAGGCGTCTCGATGTACGAAATGTTTTCGTTCGAGTTGCCCTGGACTCGCGGCAGCGATGGACTAGCCGCCATGAGCCACGGCCAATCGGCCCCTAAGCCGCTGAGCGATTGGTGCCCACTCGTTCACCCCGATCTCGACGCTGCGATTCTCAAGTGCATCGCTTCGGAACCGGATGACCGATTTCCTTCAATCGAGGCCTTTTTGAAAGTCATCCGCCGGGTTGACAGCGAGACTGTTGCTTCAGGCTAGCCACAATGATCTAATCGCAAGGTCGTGTTGGTTGGTCGAAATCGACTCACTTTGTTTCGGGGAGAGTGGCAAATGGTCGCGCGTGTGATTGTGGCGAGTCTCTTGGCCTCGGTCTTGTGGTTTATGTGGGGTTACGTCTTCTGGGGACTCTCGGGAATCCCGGTGGCGACCGGCATGATGGCTCCGCTGCCAAACGAACTCGACGGAACAGCCAGCGTGAAAGCTCGCACGGTGTTCGGCGAACTCAAAACGGGCGTCTACGCCTACCCTTTCCCTCCACCGTCCGATGGCGACGAGGCCACCATTGCGGCGTTCGCCAACCGTTACGAAGCGGGTCCGCTCATGCACATCTTCTATCAGCAGGACGGGGGCCCGGCCATGCCGCCGACGCAGTTTCTGTTCGGTTGGCTACACATGTTTGGACTATGCTTAGGTTTTGGACTGTTGCTCATGATTGTCCGCACGGCCGTGCCGACTTTTGCTAGCCGCTTCGCGGTGGTTGCGCTGGTAGGACTCATCGCGGCAACGATGACGAATGTTGGCTCAGCCATTTGGTTCCATCACCCTTGGCCTTATCAATTGGGTAGCGCCGCGTACGACTTAGTCGGAGCGCTCATCGCCGCCGTGGTGTTGGCGGCAATGGTACGGTTTCCACAGAGTCAGAGTCAGTCGTGAGCGCTAAATGACACCAGGCAATTTAGGCCAACTATCGCAGTCGCAAATGAGCCGCCACGACGGGGCGAGCGCCAAGGAACAAAAAACACCTTCGCGAGCCGATCAAAACAGTTCGCGACTAAGTTCGAGTTTTGCAGTTTTACGCGGCCAATCCGACGACGTTTTCCAGGAGTTGTTTTATTTTCCGCGACCCTGGTCCCCGTAGGGCTAATGATAAAATCTTTTGTCGAGCGCTTTGCCTGCGGAGCGTGGCGAGCA